>DAIQNV010000004.1:0-62253 GCA_036788215.1 Phycisphaerales bacterium
AGGTCGGGCAGTTCGTCAGCTTCGACGTGATGCGCGGCGCGACCTTCGAGCGGGCCTGAGCCACGCCCCGCCCGCCCGCCGCGGGCGCCCGCACCGCCACCTGACGAATCAGCCCTCGATCCTCGGGTCCACCCAGCGGTACAGCACATCCACGATCAGGTTGAACACGATCAGCATCGTCGCGAAGATCAAGACCACGCCCATGATCAGGAACAGGTCCTTGTTCTGCACCCCGTTGACAAAGTGCTGCCCCAGCCCCGGCACGCTGAACACCCGCTCCACGATGAACGACCCCGTCATGGCCAGCGCCGCCGCCGGCCCGAGGTAGCTGAGCACCGGCAGGAACGCGTTCTTCAGCGCGTGCCGCAGCAGGACCGACCGCTCCCGCGCCCCCTTCGCGCGCGCGGTGCGGATGTAGTCGCTCGACAGGGCCTCGATCATGCCCATCCGTGTCAGCCTCGCGATGTACGCCGCGAAGGGCAGGCTCAGCGTCACCGCAGGCAACACCAGCGCCCGCAGCGTCCCCCATTCCGCCACCGGGAACGCCGAGATCAGCACGCCGAAGATCAAGAGCAGCACCGTCCCGATCACGAAGCTCGGCAGGCTGATGCCGATCAGCGCCACCAGGAGCGTCGCCAGGTCCGCGAAACTGTTGGGCTTCACCGCACCAATGACGCCCGCCCCCACGCCCACGACGAGCGCGATCAGGATCGCCGCACCCCCGAGCGCCACCGACACCGGCAGCGCCGACCCGATGATCTCGTTCACATCCCAGTCGTCGTACTGCAGCGAAGGCCCGAGGTCGAAGACCGCCCGGTTCGGCGCCGCCACCCCCGCCTCCGCTGCCCGCGCCCGCTCCTCGCGCAGCTCGCCCGAGAGCATGTCCCCGACGTACGCCACCCCCGTCGCGCTCGCCAGGTAGCTCGCGTAAAACCGCGGGAAGCTGTCCAGGTTGTACTGCCTCTGCATCTGCTCGATCACCTCGCGCGGGGGCTGCCGCCCCTCGGGGTTCTCGAGGGGGTTCCCCGGGATCGCCCACGCCAAGATGAGCGTGATCGTGTAGATCACGAGAAGGATCAGGGGCAACTGCAGCAGCCGACGCGCGATGAGCCCCGTCATGGCCTCCCCCCGAGGGGCGACATCAACAGGCTCTGCACCGTCTCCGAGAAGGGCCCCATCCGCATGGGCTTGAACTCGTCGCGCCCCACCCCGTCCCCGACGAGGTCAAAGAGCGACACATACTGCTTCGTCTGCGGGTGCGTCGTCAGCCCCGTCAGCCGGTGCGGGTCGAACATGTACACCGTGTTGTAGTAGAACACCGGGACCATCGGGAGCTCCTCCTCGACGATCATCCGCTCCGCGTCCGCCAGGATCGCCAGCCGCCGCGCCGGGTCCAGCTCCGCGTCCGCCGCTTCCAGGAGCGCGTCGTACGCGGCGCTCGAGAACTGCCGGTCGTTGTTCCCGTTCCCCGTCCGCGACAGGTCGTGGTAGGTCGTCGGGTCCGCGTAGTCCCCGTACCACCCCGCCCGCGACACCATGAAGTTCCCGTCCTTCAGGTCGTTGCGATAGATCTTCAGTTCCTTCTGCGCCAGGAGCGTCTCCACACCCAGGTGCTCCTGCCAGTTCCGCGCGAACACCTGCGCTACCAGGTCGTGCCCCGAGTCCTTGTTGAAGAGCAGCTCCACCGTCACCGGGAAATCCGCCGGGTCCGCGTACCCCGCCTCCGCCAGGAGCGCCCGCGCCCGGTCCACGATCGCCCGCCGCTCCGCCCCGCTCCCCGCCGACCCGATGTCGGGCAGCCCCTCCGGGGGCGTGTACCCCGCGATCGACCCCGGAGGGATCAACGAACGCGCCACCGGCTCACCCAGCCGGCGCACCTCCTCAACGACCGCCCGCTTGTCCACCACCAGGCTGAACGCCCGACGCACCCGGGCATCCGCGAACGGGTTCGCACGCCCGTCCGGGAGCGTCGGCAGGCAGTTAAAGTTCCAGAAGTACGTCCCGAAGCTCGGCACCGCGTGCGTGTGCGCCCGGGGGTCCGGGGGCAGCATTCGGTCGATCGTGAACTGGTCGTACCCGAGCGCCTTCAGGCGTGCGTATTCCTCCGCGTGCTCCGCGTAGTACGCCAGCTTCCCCGCCACCATGTCCCCGCGATACCCCGCCGCGACATCGGCGACAAAGTCCACCGCCCCCGTCTGGTACGCCAGGATCTGCGAGTTCGGCTCCTCCACCGACGGGATCAGGATCGTCCCGATGTCCACCTCGTCACGGTTCCAGTAGGTCTCGCTCCGCTCAAACCGCATGTCCCGCTTGAACCGCCACCGCACGAGATTGAACGGACCGTTCGTCACAAGGTCCGGGGGCTTCGTCCACCCGCCCCGCCGGTCCAGCCGCCCCGTCGTCCGGTCAGGGCGCTCGTACCGCCCCACCAAGGGCGGGTACACCGGGCTCAAGACCGCGAACGAGCAGATGTCCAGCCAGTAGGGCGTCGGACGCACCAGCCGCATCCACAGCGTCCGGTCGTCCCGCGCCTCCAGCGACACCATCTCGCCGAACCGCCGCTCCGTCTCCGCCCACAGCTCGTGCCCATCCGCGAACGCGCTCTCGCCCTTGCTCAGCCTCTCCAGCTCCGCCGTCCGCCAGTCGTAGAACGCCCGCGCCCCCTCGATGAACATGAAGAACTTGAAGTAATCCGCCGCCAGGTCCGGCAGCATCGCCCGCCGCCAGCTGAAGACGAAGTCGTGCGCCGTCACCGGCTCACCGTTGCTCCACTTCGCCCCCTCGCGGATGCGGAAGGTGTACTCCCGCTGGTCCTCCGACACCTCCCAGGACTCCGCGGTCGCCGGGATCGGCTCGAACCCCGGGCTGAACGCGTCGTTCCGCGTCAGCCCCTCGTAGATCATCCGCGCGACCAGGAGGTCCTGCATCCAGCTCATCCGCTGCGGATCGAGCGTGTTCACATCACCGCGATTGATGAAGGTGAAGTCCGCGCGGGGGTCCGGCCGGTCCGCGACGATCGTCGCCCCGACCAGGGCCACCAGCACGACAAAGGTCAGCAGGATCTTCCCCATGGCCCCAAGGTATCACGCCCGGGCGACCAACGGTGCCGTGTCCCGGGTGCCACGATCCGCGAAGCGGGTCGTGCCCTCACCCCGGCCCAACCTCCGGCCCAAAGCCCCGGCCTCAACCCCGGCTGAACCGATCCCCCGGCATGTTGTAAGGCGAGCTCCTGAGGTACCCCGCCTCCCCGATCAGCCGAAGCGCCCGCGCCCGGAAGGTCGCCAAGTCCCCGTTCCGCAGGGGTGCCACCAGGTCGATCACCTCGAGCACCGCGGGCGAACGCGAGGCAGCCGCCCGGCGCTGATCGCCGAAGTACGCCAGGGACGAGCCGATGCCCGCGAGCTGAATGTTCACCCGGTTCTTGCCCGCCTCCGAGGGGTCGCGCTCCACGCGCTGGAAGACGAACGCGATCAGGTCCCCCCCGAGCCCGACCGCCTCCGTCGCCGCCGAAGCGGGCACTTCCGAGCCCGCCACCGCGACATAGTCACGCACCGCCAGCCCCGCCCGCACCAGGGGCAGCGCCACGACATCGTCCGCCCCGATCGCCTCCGTCCGCCGGGCCAGCTCCGCCGCTGAACGGGCCAGCGTCGTCACCGCCCCCGTCCGCACGCCCGCCACCCGGGACTCCGGGATGTTCATCGCCGACTGCAACGCCCGCACCGCAGCGTCCGCGAGCCGCGCATCGTCCGTCGTCGAGATCGTCTCGCCCAGGCGGCGCACCAGGTCGAGCAGCGCGCGGTCCGTCACCGCGGGCGCCGAGGTCGCCACCGCGTCGAACACCGTCTCCGTCGCGAACTGGCTGAAGTACCGGATCTCGGGCTCATCAGAGGCCATCGCCGCCTCGATCACCCGGATCGTCTCCTGCGTCGCGATGTCCGCCGCCAGCCGCAGCCCCACCAGCCGCCGCCAGGTCTCCGCCGACCCCGCCAACTGCCCGATGTTCTCGCTCAAGAGCGACGAGTACGCCTGCCGGAAAGCCACCGACACCCGCGCATCCGTCAGGGGGTCCGAGAGCGCATCCCGTGCCGCCACCACCCGCGACCGATTCTCCGACATCAGACCCTCAGCGTGACGGGCCACATACGCCTCGATCTGGGACCGCTGCGTCGCCCCCATCGACACCGCCCGGACGGTGCTGTCCTCAAGGGACGACACCTGAGCCTGCGTGGAAAGCGTGCACGCGCACAACGCCAGCGCCGCCATCAGGGCCCGACCAGGACGCCGGGAACGACCGGAACCCGGGCGCAGCCCGGTGCGCCCGGAGGGAGTATCGACAGCGAGATCGACGGTCAGATCGTGCACCGACCCATCCCCTTACCTCGTCTTCAGAGCGGGTCCATCCCGCCGAGAGCCGGCCCGCCCGCCGCTGTCCCCGTCCTCGGGGCGCTTCACTTCGGGGCCCAGGGCACCGCGCCGCTCGGTCCTGGCGAGCCGGGGCCATCCCCCGCTCACCGCAGCGCGACAGAAACCTATCAGTGGGCCACTCTACGGTCAAACCCCGAGGAACGCCCCCGGGCACCGGGCCCAAGCGCCGCCGCCCACCCGGGCGCCACCGCTTCTCCGTCCTATTTGCGCGGTCAGTAGACCTCCAGGAAGACCCTCTTCGTGGGCTGGATCTGCCTGGGGATCATCTTCCGCTCCCACGCCCCGGGGTCCTCCGGGGCCTCGTCCGTCAGGGTCAGGTACTGCCTGACGACATCATCGCTCAGCCGCCGGCGCATCGCCCGGAAGAGCCCCAGCTCCATCCCCGCGATCCCGCAGGCGTAGACCAGCGTCCGCTCGCTCGCGAGCTGCGCCAGCACCGCCTCCCCACCCGGGTTCGCGGGATCGAGCCGCCCCTCCGCGTACATGGGCCCCGCCCCGTCCGCCTGCTCGTGCCGGCTGATCGCGGTCAGGTAGGTGAACCAAGCGTGCTCCCGCGCCAGCGTCAGCAGATCGTCGTGGTACAGGAGGTCCGACGCGTACGGTGAGCCCATGATCAGCGTCACCTTCGAGGTGCACCCCGACGCCACCAGGTCCCCCAGCATCCCGCGGAACGGCGCGATCCCAGTCCCCGTCGCGACGAACACGTAGTCGTGCTTCGAAGGCTCCGCTGGCAGCAGGAACCGCTTGCCCGAGGGCCCGGTCACCCGCACCTCGTCGCCCTCAGCCAGGTCGCACAGGAAGTTGCTCGCGACCCCGGTGTACAGCCGGTGCGTCTCCCAGTGCTCATCGATCAGGCGCTTCACCGTCGTCGCCAGGACCGCCCCCGACCCGTCCTCGCCCGCTGTCGGGCTCGCGATCGAGTACAGCCTGAGCTTGTGCGGGCGCCCCCGCTCGTCCTCACCCGGGGGCATCACGCCGAAGCTCTGCCCCGCGCGGAACGAACCCGCCAGCGCCGTCCCGGACACATCGATCGACACGTGCCGCACGAACCCCGCCGCCCGGCGCCCGTGCGTGCACGACCGGTTCGACACGACCCTCCCGACCACGGGCCCCGCCGGGGTCGCCGCGTTCTGGGTCACCTCGGGAAGGTCCGGCACGCCGGGGATGTCCGGCGACCTGGCCGCCCGCGCCGCCCGGCGCTCAGCAAGGGGGTCCGCAGTGCTCAAGGCTGCTCGTCCCCCTCAACCGAGTCCCCCTCAACCGATTCATCCTCAAACGCGTCACCCTCCATCGCGGGCGATGCCCCCTCCGCCGGCTCGGCCTCCGCCACCAGCGACTCCAGCGACTCGGTCATCTGGTTCAGCGCCTCGCGGGCCTCGCCCGTCACCCGCAGACCACGCAGAACCCCGACCGCAGCACGGAACTTCTCCGAAGCCAGCGCCCGCTGCTCCGCCGCGGCGCTCTCGTATCGCCCCGCCGCCTCGCCGAACGCCCGCTGATCGGGCAACGCGGGCTGCGCCGAAGCCAGGCCCGCGAACAGGCGGGCCGCGTCGTCGTGCGCCCGGGCCCGCATCAACGCCAGCTCGCCCAGCCTCCGTTCCGCCATTCCCTGTGTCAGGCGCGCCGCGGAGCTCTCGTTCGCCGCCCGACGCGCCTCGGACGAGGCCCGCCCCAGCGTGCCCGCCGCCGCCTCGAACGCCGGCGTGACCTCGTCGTCGAAGTACGCCCGCGCCTCTTCCGCCCGCGCCCGGATCGTCATCGCGATCTCAGCAGCCGACTCCCGGTACTCGTTCGCACGCGACCGCTCCGTCGCCGCCCGCGCCGTCAGCGCGTCGATCGCTTCCGCGATCACCGCGTTCTGCTGCTCACGCTGATCGATCAGCGCCGCGAGCTCGTCCAGGCGAGGCTGCAGCATCTCCGCCTGCCCCTGCAGGCCCAAAGCCTCCCGCTCCAGCCCGTCCGCCTCGCGCGTCAATTCGCGGATCGCGACCGCCATCTCCGCCGCACGCTGCGCGCTCACCTGAGCCGACCGGAGCCGCATCTCGCCGGCCTCCGCCCGCGTCTGCTGCGCCCGCCCGAGCAGCGTCTCGACCCGCCCCTCGAGCGACGCCATGCGCTCCGCCAGCTCCCCGCGCTGCGACTGCAGGTCCCGGATCTCCCCATCCCGCGTCCGCGCCTGCTCCCGCAGTTCCGCGATCTGAGGGCTCGGGTCAAAGGAGTCCGCCGCCTCCGCCCGGGCGCTCTGGTCGCTCCACGCCGAGATCGCGGCTCGCAATTCCGTCGAGAACGAGGTGAACCCACGCGCCAGCCGCGATGCCTCGCCGATCTGACCCGTCCCGGTGCCCAGCTGCGCGATCGCCTTCCGCACCGCCGCCGCCATCTCGGCGCTCTCGCTGCCCCCCCCGGCGCCCTGGAGCTGAGCCAGTACGCTCAAATAGGTGGACTGAGCCCCCCGATCCCCGAAAGTGCGCAGGTCCACATCGCTCTGTGCGACCGCCCGTTCCAGGGGGGTCTCCTCAGAACAGCCAGAACCCGCTGCACACACCGCCAGCCCGCAAAGACCAGCAAGCGCCCAGCGGCGGCGCGACAGGGACGACCGGTTTCGGCACAATTCGCGGGGAGTCGGCATGGGGTGTCGTTCCGGCCCCGCCCGCGCGGGGCGGCGGGGGGTCGTGGCGGGTCCCGCGTCGCCGCGGGGTGCGTCACTGTAGCGATTCGGCGCGCCGCGGGGTCGGGGTCCCGGATCGGGCGCGAGTTCCTCGGGCGGGCCCGGGATCGGGCCGGGTTCTCGAAAATGTTTCCAGGAAATCAACGCTCGACACGCTCGTCATCACCCTGTTTGGGGTCCGGCGCTGGCGGCTCAAACTTGATCGGGTACTCCGGTCGCGGCGTGTACAGCGAATTGATCCAGGCGACCGCTTCCTCGAATCGGTCGTCGTTCATCGAGCGGAAGATCGGTCGCCAACCTCGCCGGCCCCGTGTCTCGGGGACCTCGGGGTGCTTCCAGAGAGCGACGCCCTCCGGGAGGCCGGCCTGGAGCAGGGGCGACCTTTCCGGTTGCTCGTAGTTGATCAGGGGTTGGCCATCCGCGAGGCGGTACCGGTCGAGGATGAAGAAGTTGGTGTAGACGGTCGAGGCGTGGTTCTTTCGGTCGGAGGCGAGCATGAGCCGGCCGGCCTCCTGCCCTCCGTGGCAGCCCGAGGAGGCGCAGGCGTTGACGAGCCAGCGTCCGTGGATGCGTTCGCGGAAGGTGCGGAAGACCTCGGGGTCCTCAAGGACGCGGATCTCTCCGTACAGGTCGCGGGCCTGCACGCGGAACATGATGTCGAGGATGCGGGCGGGGCGGGCGGCGTAGAGGGCCCGCTTGCCCTGCTCGTCCTTCGGGATCAGGGGGTGCTCGCGGTACCCATCGATCAGGCGGTCGACGGTGTCGCGCGAGACAAGCATTTTCGGCGGGTTGGTGAGATCCACCTCGTAGACGCGGATCAGGTTGATCTGCGCGTCGGTGAGGCGGGGAAAGGACTCACTTTGCTCCCGTTCCGGCTCGGGCCGGCCGGTCTCGGGCGAGCCTCGGTCGGTGGTGCCCCGCAGTCTTGTGCGGTTCTCAAGGACCAGTTGGGCCCTGAGCCAGCGGACGAGGTCGCGGGCGCCCGCGCTGCCGGGGTCGACCCCCAGGACGCCCTCCGCCTCGACCAGGGCCAGGGCGTAGCGCTCGCGATCGCGCAGCCAGCGGGCGAGCAGCAGCCTGGTCTCGGTGTCCTCGTCGCGGATCGTGGCGCGGCGCTCCGCGTAGCGCACCTCGACCGGGGGCAACTGCTCGAAGACCGCGATGTCGCTCGCGGGGATGAAGAGTTCGCGTCCGTCGACCCGCAGGCGGACGCCCGAGGGCTTCTGCTCAACGAGCAGGCCCACGACGGAGCCTCCGCCCCGGACGACGACCCGGGCCTCCTCGGGGGGCGGGGGGAGCGTTGGGAGCGCCTCGTCGGGCTGGGGGTCGTCGGGCTGGGTCTCGACGGACGGCACTTCGCCCGCCGGATCGGGATCGGGCTGCCGGGTCGCGGTCCCGGCCCAGCCCGCCAGGCTGAGGGCGAGCGCAGCGGTCCCGGTCGCGCAGAGCAGCCTGGTCACGCGTCGGCGTGGATCGGTCGGGGTTCGGCGGGGGCGGGGGGGTTCCACGCTCGGATTGTCAGGCGGCCGGGGGGTCGGGTCCACCCAGGGGTGTACGGGCGGCCTGCGGCCCCGGTTGAGCCCTGAGGCGGGTTTGCTGCCGGCGCCGGGTCATCAGGCGGCCAGGTCGACCCCGAGGCGGTGGGCGAGTCCGGCGAGGTCGACGATCTCGCCGCTGCGTTCGACTTCGGCGAACTTGGAGAGGTGGACTGGGTTCTCGGAACCCAGGGGTCCGCACCTTGGGATGTGGTCCGGTCCCAGGTCGATGATGACTGGGCCCTTCAGGAAGGACTTGAAGACCGCGGTCCACCCCGGGAGGACGACCGTGACGCCCGGATGGATGCCCCGGCGGACGGTGAGGCTGACGATGGCGACGCGCCGCCAGGCTGCTGCTGCCTTGCCCAGGGGTCGCCCGAGCGTGTAGATGGTTCCCCGGGCGGCGGGGCGGTGGGCGACCTCCGCGAGGAGGCTCTCGCCCAGGGTGAGCAGTTCCCGCGAGATTTCCTCGAGCTCGGGGACCCAGCCCAGCCTGAGGATGGTGTGGACGCCTCCGCGCCCCCCGAGTTCGCCGGTGTCGATGCGCTTGGAGACGCTGACGGTGCCTCCGCGGATGACGCATCCGGGGCTTTCGAAGGTGGCGCGGAGGGTGAGGTCGCAGTTGTTGATCTCGCGGTCGACGACGCAGGGCCCGTCGACGGTTCCGGTGACCCCGTCGAGGTAGCGGGCACGGAGGGCGCCCCCGACATGGAGCGTTCCGATGTCGCGTCCGGCCATGCCGGTCGAGAAGGTGAGGTCGTGCTCGACGGCGAGGTCGGCCGCTTCGACCAGGTCCTTGACGTGGACGGAGCCCGCGGAGGCGACCTTGAAGCGGTCACGGACGCCCGCGAGGATGTCGACGTCGCCCGGGAAGTCGATGTTGCCGGTGGAGAAGTCGACGTTGCCCTCGACGCGGAGGGTTTCCTCGACGCGGATCTCGTTCTTCTCGTGGACGAGTCGTCCGTCGACGTCGGCGACGACCTCGTTTTCCTCGTTGAGCTGGAGCCCCTCACCGATCTTGAGGGCGAGGTCCTTGCCGTTCTGGGCCTCGATGGGGTCCCCGTGCACGTCGGTGCCGGGGACGCCGGCGGTCGCGGGGCGGATGCGGCCTATGCGGGCGCTGCGCCGGACGATGACGAACGCGGAGACGTTGTAGAAGTCGACGGGCGAATCGGCGGGCACGTCCCCCGAGCCCCCGGGTTTCGGGGCGGGCGCCTTCCGGAGGGCCTCGGCCCGTTGTTCGATTTTCTCGAACTGCTGGGCGATGTCCGGGCTGAACTCGAACTTTGCGTCTTGGCCGGGCCTCGGCTGGGTTCCCTGTGCCACGAAAGTCTCATGTGGTTTTTGTGGCTCCGCCTGGGCTGAGTTGATGAGCGACGAAACCGCGTCGCGCTCGATCAGCGTGCGGACGACCCCGCGCGCGTCGAGGAAGGCCATCGCTGAACCGACGTCGAGTTCCCCGGGGTCGAACCCCGGGTCGATGCGCAGGCGGCAGTTGACGCCCTTGTCATCGAGGATGAGCTTGAGCGAGCGTTCGACTGCGCTGGAGCCGGCCATTGGTCGCTCCTGGGCTCAGGGTTTGGCTCCGGAGCGTGGGCTCAGGAGGCGACGCCGCACTTGGCGAGCGTCTCGTTGATGCGCTGGCTGAGGAGGTCTGGGGTGAACGGCTTGACGACGTAGTTGTTCACGCCGGCCTTGATGGCTTCGATGACCCTTGTCTTCTCGGCCTCTGTGGTCACCATGATGAGCGGGGTGGACTTGTTCTGCTGGCGGTAGGCCTTGACGAAGCTGAGCCCGTCCATGTTGGGCATGTTCCAGTCGACGAGGATGAGCTCGGGGCCGAACGCGCCGACCTTGTTGAGCGCGTCCTGCCCGTCGCAGGCCTCTTCGATGTCCGTGTAGCCGAGCTGTCGGAGCACGGACTTCTGGATGTTCCGCATCGTCTTCGAATCGTCGATCAGCATGACCTTCATCGCGTGGTCTCCTGGTGCTGGGCTCAGGCCCGTGCAGTCCTGCTCGTGGCCCCGGCCCCGGCGCCGGCGCTGACGTCCTCGCGGATCGCGATCTCGAGAACAAAGTCGCCGCAGTCCGTCTTGCAGGGGATGAGGACGCACGGGACATCCGACTGGCGGGCCACCGAGTGGTTGCGACCCACGATCACGCTGGGCACCGAGATCGAGACGTTCCCGGTGGCGGGGAACTGGGCCTTGGCGCCGCCCGAGATCATGTTGACGAGTTCGCCCACCGCGTCGGCGAAGTCGGAGCTTTCGGCTTCGAGCTTCTCCCCGCAGAACAGGGCGACGATGGCGACCGCCGAGTCCATGGGCATGCTGAGGATGACGGAGCCGGAGACCTGCCCGGTCATCCCGATCACGCCGGTGACGTCGTGGGGGGGCTCGGTGCCGCGCTTGAGCACGGGCTGGCCGATCTCGACCGGCAGCTGCAGCATCGTGCTGTATACGTTCTTGATGCTCAAGACGAACGGGCTGATGAAACTCGGGTCCATGTCGTGCACTCCTCGCTATCTGGGTACCCGCCGCGGGATCAGGCGCGGCCTCCGCTGCGACGGAGGAGCTCCGCCACATCCATGATCAGGCTGACCCCCCCGTCGTTGCGCACGGTCGCGCCGGACACGGGTCCGTGCGATTCGACGCCGTCGAGGGGCTTGATGACGACTTCCTGCTGTCCGATGACGCGCGATACGAGCAGACCGATCTCGCGGTCGCCCCCGCTGAGGACGACGGCGAGCGGGGCTGCGGTCTCTGCGCCCCTGGGGACGCCGAAGACGTCGTGCGCGTCGATGAGGGGCATGACCGCGTCGCGCAGGCGGATGACGCGTTCCTCGAGGATGGTGGCGAGTTCGCGCTCGGTGGGGCGGACGATCTCGACGATGCTGCCCAGCGGGATGGCGTACTGCTCGTTCTCGACCGCGACCATCATCGCGGGCATGATGGCGACGGTGAGGGGGATCGTGATGCAGAAGCGGGTGCCCTTGCCCTGCTCGGTTGAGACGGTGATGTTGCCCTTGAGCTTCTCGATGTTGGTGCGGACGACGTCCATGCCGACGCCCCGTCCGGAGAGGTCGCTGACCTCTTCTGCGGTGGAGAAGCCCGGGAGGAAGATGAAGCGGGCGACCTCGTCGGGGCTGAGGCCCTGGACGTCGGCCTCGCGGACGAGGCCGCGCTCGATGGCCTTCTTCGCGATGCGTTCGCGGTTGAGGCCCCGTCCGTCGTCGATGATCTCGATGAGGACGTGGTCGCCGGCCTGGGCGGCGCGGAGGGTGATGGTGCCGGTGTCGCCCTTGCCGGAGGCCTCGCGTTCCGCCGGGGGCTCGAGCCCGTGGTCGGCGCTGTTGCGGATGAGGTGGATCAGGGGGTCGCCGAGTTCCTCGATGACCGACTTGTCGACCTCGGTGTCGCCCCCGATGACGTCGAGGCGGATCTTCTTGCCGGTCTTCTGGGAGAGGTCGCGGATGAGGCGGGGGTAGCGCCCGAAGAGCTTCTCGAGGGGCTGCATCCGGGTCTTCATCACCGCGACCTGGATCTCGCCGGTGACGCGGTCAAGCGAGCTGCCGGCGAGGGAGACGGACTCGGCGAGGTCCTGGTCGAGGCCCTCGGCCATGGAGATGCGGTGGGCGAGCTCGCCTATGCGGTTCTTCTGGAGGACGAGTTCGCCCACGAGGTTCATCAGCGACTCGAGGCGGCTGACCTCGACGCGGATGGTCTGCTCGGTCGCCTGGCGGTCGCCCTTGGGGGCGTCGGGCTTGCCGGGCTCCGCGGGCGCGGGGGCCTGGGGCGCGGGCGATCCGGTGTGCTCGGGCTGCTGGTGCCGGGCGGGGGGCGGGGCCGGGGCGTTGGTGGTTTCGGGGCCGGTTTCGGGGCCGGTTTCCGGCACCGATTCTTCGGACGGGGCATCGAGGCGCAGGACGTCCTCGACGGTGGCGCCGGCCGGGAGGACCCAGGAGTCTTCGGGGGTTTCGCCCCGCGCGAGCCGGCCCAGGTGCTCGAGGAGTCGCTCGGCGCGTCCGGTGGGGCGGCGCTGCTCTTTGAGGGCGTCGGTCTGCTCGCGCATCACGCTGATGACCGCCTCGAGGCGGGGCATGATCTGCGAGAGCGTGTCCTGCGCCGCCTGGCCCGCGGCAAGGCCCGCCTCGCCCAAGGCGCGGGCGAGGGGGAGCATGGGCTGGAACTCGAAGAAGTCGATGGTGGCGACGAGGTCCTCTGCGATCTCGCCGATCTCGGGTGCGGCGGAGGCGCGGGAGGCGTCGTCCGCGAGTCGCCCGATCTTCTCGCTGATGGATTCGAGCTGGCGGTCGACGTCCTCGATGAAGTGGCTGAGGAGGTCGGCCTTTTCGGGGGGCAGGGCGAAGGGGGCCTCGTCGGGCTCGTCGGCGTGCGCAGGGGCCGGGGCGGCGGCGGGGGCGGGGCCCGCGGCTGCGTTCGCGAGTTCCTTCTGCTTCCCGTCTCCGATGGCGGAGAGCATGGCGACGAGATCGGGGGCAGGGGCGGTGAGCTCTGTGGAGCCCCCGGCGAGCTCGTTGAACTGGACCTTGAGGAGGTCGACGGCCCTGAGCAGCAGGTCCATCATGGCCTTGTCGACGACCGCCTGCCCGTTGCGTGCTGCGTTGAGGGCCGACTCGGCGGCGTGGGCGATCGCGACGAGGTTGGTGAGGGCGAGGAAGGAGGCGGAGCCCTTGATGGTGTGCAGCGCGCGGAAGACCTGGTTGACGAGTTCGAGGTCGGAGGCGCGTTCCTCGAGGGAGACGAGGTCGCCCTCGAGCTGCTCGAGGAGCTCGCCCGACTCGGTGAGGAAGTCCTGGAGGATCTCGGGATCGAATCCGGCGATGCTCACGATCGACCCCCTTTAGGCCGCGGTGCGTGCGGCGCCGGCGCGTGCCGGGGTGTAGCAGAACGCGTGCGGGATGTTGACGGGGACGAACATGTCGTCCTCTTCTCTGATGGATTCGCTGTGGCCGATGAAGAGCTGGCCGTCGGGCGCGAGGTTCTCGGCGAAGCTCCTGAGGACGCGCTTCTTCATGTCGCTGTCAAAGTAGATCATGACGTTGCGGCAGAAGATGACGTCCCAGGTGCCGTGGCGCTTGGCGGCGAGGGTGTCCCGGAGGTTGTGGAGCTCGAAGTTGACCATTCGCCGGATGTCTTCGGAGAGGATCCAGTTCCGCCCGTCCTGCTTGAAGTACCGCTGCTTCATGAGGTCGCTGGTGGTGCGCATGGAGTAGTCGGTGTAGCGCCCGGAGTTGGCGATGTTGAGTGCTCTCTCGGAGATGTCGGTGCCCAGGACCTCGACGGTCCAGTCCTTGAGGCGGACGCCGAGTGTCCTGTGGAGGAGCATGGCGAGCGTGAAGGGCTCTTCTCCGGAGCTGCATGCGGCGGACCAGACGCGGAGCCTCTTGGTGGTGCGTCTCGCCTCGATGATCTCGGGGAGGGCGCGCTTCTCGAAGACCTCGAGCTGTGCCTCGTGGCGGAAGAAGCTGGTCTCGTTGATGGTGATGCGGTTGAACATCTCCTGGAACTCTTCGGTCTGGTAGGGACCCATCGTCAGGAAGGCGATGTACTGGTCGAAGTTGTCCATCTCGAGCTCGCCGAGCCTGTGGCAGAGCCGGCTCTCGAGGATGTACTTCTTCTCGACCGGGAAGTGGATGCCGGATCGGTCGTACACGATCTTGCGAAGCTGCTCGAACTGCCGTTCGGCCATTTCGACGCGCGTGGTCGTCATCTCGGGAGCTCTCCGTCCGGGCGTCCGCCCGGCGCCGCCTCTGGTCGTGGGTTGGTCAGCCGATGGTGTTGAGTTCGTCGAGCTCCGCAGCGTTGAAGAGCTTGGGGAGGTCGAGGAGGATGAGGAGGCGGTCGTCCAGCTTGCCGACGCCGGCGATGAAGTCCGTGTCGATCGAGGTGACCATCTGCGGCGCGGTGTCGACGATGGCTGCGGGGATGCGGAGCACCTCGTGGACGCGGTCGACGATGAAGCCGATGACGCGGTTGCGGACCTCGACGACGATGATGCGGCTGTGCTCTGTGCGTTCGCCGGAGGGCATCATGAAGCGTCGGCGGAGGTCGATGACGGGGATGATCTTGCCCCGGAGGTTGATGACGCCCTCGACCTCGCTCGGGCTCTGGGGGACGCGTGTGAGCTCGAGCATGCGGTTGATCTCGTGCACCGCGAGGATGTCGACCGCGAACTCCTCGCCGTTCACCTCGAAGGTGACGAGCTGGAGCTGGTCCTCCCCGCTGTGGGCGAGGCCCATGCCCGCGGTCTTTCGCTCGGCTGTCGTGTTGCTCATCGTGGTCGCCCTTCAGAAGATGCCCGGCACACACGCCGGCGCGGACATCCGCCAGCGCCTATCGGCTCGCCTTGGCCCGTGATTCACAGGGGCGGGCGCTTCGGACCTTTGACGCCGTTGATCGATCAGGCCGACCGCCGCATCGGGGGGCGATCCCGCACAGGGGGCGCGCCCTGGGCGCGTCCCCGGAGTCCCCGGACGAAGGCGAGGATCTCGTCCGGGCTGCCGACCGCTTCCGCGGCTTCTTTTTCGACGACGGCGCGGGGCATGCCCCAGACGACGCAGCTCGCCTCGTCCTGGGCGACCACCGCCCCGCCGGCGCGTCGGATCTGGACGGCGCCCGTGGACCCGTCGTCGCCCATGCCTGTGAAGACGACGCCCAGGACGGCGCGTCCGAACAGGGTGGAGGCGGAGGCGAACAGTTCGTCGACGTCGGGCTTGTAGAGGGCGCTCGCGGGCTCGCCGGTCAGGCCCACGCGGGCGGCTCCGGGCCTCCCGGCGACCACGATGTGCTGACCACCGAGCCCGATGGTGACGGTGCCCGGTTCGAGCGGGAGCCCGTCCTCCGCGATGCGGACGTGGACGCGGGAGGACTGGTCGAGTCGCTGGGCGAGGGAGCGGGTGAAGAGCTCGGGCATGTGCTGGGCGACCAGCACGGGCAGGCCGAAGCCCTCGGGCAGGCCCGAGATGACGCGCTCCAGCACCGGGGGGCCCCCGGTGGAGGAGCCGATCACGAGGACCTCGAAGCGATCGGTTTCGCGGAGGGAGGTGGGCTTGGGCAGCTTCGAGGCCTTCTCCGCCGCTGCGGTCAGGCTCTTGTGGACCGCGTCGAAGGCGGGCCCGGAGCCCCTCGAACGGGGTGCGGTGCTCCGGAGGGAGCGCGGGGCGATCGCCCGGACCTTGCTGACGAACTCCTCGCCGAAGGCCGCGTCCCCGCGCCCGACGACGCTCGGGTCCTTGGCGATGATGTCCGCAGCGCCGAGGCGGAGGGCGTCGAGAGCGGCGTGGCTCCCCTGGACCGTCAGGCTGGAGCACATGAGGACCGCGGGGGAGCGTTTGTCCTTCTCGCGGATGCGCTTGAGGGCTTCCATCCCCGAGACACGGGGCATCTCGATGTCCATCGTGACGACATCGGGGCGGAGTCGGTCGATCGCCTCGACCGCGTCCTGCCCGTCTCGGGCGGTGCCCACGAGTTCGAGACCGTCCGCACCCTCGATCATTCGACCGAGGACTTTCCGCATGAAGGCGGAATCGTCGACAATGAGCACTCGGATCGGCATCGCAGGCCCCCGCGCTGGCCGGCACGGCCGCGCTTCTTCCTGCGGATATCGAGCGATCCAGGGGATGTCTTGATGCTCTGGAGCGGGGGTCTCGACCGGCCCCCCATACCGGGACCGACCCTGGTGTGCGCGCGGTCGGTGGTGAGGCCCGCTCCGCGTCTTCCCCTGTATCGGTGTCCGGGGGCGGCGCCAGCGGTCGCGTGGCTTGTCAGCGCATGAACATCCCCCGTGCTCTCTTCCGAAGAGTCGACCACGGGGGATGAAAGAAAGTGCCCGGGAGAGGACTCGAACCTCCACCCGGTTTCCCGGACTACCACCTCAAGGTAGCGCGTCTGCCAATTCCGCCACCCGGGCACCTGTTGTGTCGTCTCGCGAGCACGCCCGCGAGGGGCCACGATTGTAGCGCACCCGCCCCCGGTCAAGCCCGGAGGCGGGACTCTGACGCGCACGGGTGCTAGATTTCCGCGCCGCTGCCCCCTGCGTATCGGACGCTGGCGGGGCACGGCCCGCGCAAACTCCCCAGTTCCGGAGGGTTCCGATGTCCGCCAGTCCGTCCTCGACCGCTCTTGCGGGCCTGCTCGACGATCTGCGCCGCCTTGCGGCTGACGCCCGGGTGTTCGGCGACGTCCGCGTGACGGAGGGTCGCCTGGAGTGCGCAGCGCTGGCGTCGGCGGAGCCCGCGACCTACCGGGTCGAGGAGGACGGGGGTTCGGTGTGGGTGGTTCTGGTGACAGCGGACCGCTGGCTGAGCGAGTCGATCGAGGCGGACCTGATGCACTCGGGCGACACGCTCGAGGAGCTGGTTGAAGAGGAGCTGGTCGAGCTCGGGATCGACGGGGCGAAGCCCTCGTTCGAGCACTATCGCTCTGAGGACAAGATGTTTACCTTCCGCACGCCCGTCCCGGTGAACCCGGCGGACGCGGGCGCTGCGGAGACGATCGCGACCTGGCTCCTTGCCTACGAAGCGGCCTTCCGGCAGCTCGGCGACATGGAAGCGGACGACGAGGATTGACCGCGTTCCTGGCGGGTTGGCCTCTCTACTCGGGGGATTGAGCGTTGCGCGTGCTGATGCTTGGCTGGGAGTTTCCTCCCTATATCGCGGGTGGTCTGGGGACCGCCTGCTTCGGTCTGACGCGCGGGCTCAACAAGCTCGGGCACGAGATCCTCTTCGTGCTGCCCAGGCCCCTGGGCCGGACCGAGGCTGAGCACGTGACGCTGATCGGCCCGGATGCGGTCGCCGAGATGTTCGGCGAGCCCGAGCCGGCCCCGGTCGAGCCGCCGGCGGGGAATGCGGGCGGCGGGGCGGGGGCTCCTTCGGTCGATGCGGGGGGCGGGGCGGCGGGCTTCGAGGAGGATGAGGCGCCGGACGCGCCGGCGCCGGGTCCTGCGGTCGAAGCGGGCGGGCACGCGGTCCGGCGGTGGGTCGCTTCGAGTCCGCAGCTGGGTGGCCCGATCGGGCGGGCGGGCGCTGGCGGCGCGACGGGCGGTCGTGGCCTGACGGAGGTCTTCGAGATCGATGCGCCGTTCCGGTCGCCCTACGGCAGCGGGGAAGCGGTGGGGGATCAGGGGTCCGGCCAGTCGCTGACGAGCCTGGTCGAGAGCCTGTCGCGGGGCGGGGTTGGGGGCTCCTGGGAAGTGAGCGGCGGCGGCGGGGGCGGGGGCGGGACGCTCTCCGGTCCCCTGCAGGGCTGGAGCGGGTGGCTCCGGGGCCTGGCGGCGGGGCGGGCGGAGGACCTGAAGGAGGTCATCGGCTCGATCGGCGCGATGAAGGCGGACGCTTCGCACTACGGGACGGACCTGATGGGCGACGCGGAGCGGTACGCGAAGGTCGTGGCGGCGCTGGCGCTGCGGACGCAGTTTGACGTGATCCACGCGCACGACTGGCTGACCTACCCGGCGGGTCTGGCGGTGAAGGCGCTGACGGGCAAGCCCCTGGTGTGCCACGTGCACGCGACGGAGTTCGACCGCTCGGGCGACCACATCAACCAGCAGGTGTACGACATCGAGCGGGCGGGCATCACGGGCGCGGACCGGGTGATCGTGGTGAGCCAGTTGACGCGGACGATCGCGGTGCACCGCTACGCGGCGGACCCGGCGAAGGTGGACGTGATCTACAACGGGGTGGAGAACGCGGGCCCGATCGCGAACGGGGGGCCCGGGATCGCGAGCGACGACAAGATCGTGCTCTTCCTGGGGCGGATCACGCTGCAGAAGGGCCCGGAGTACTTCATCCGGGCGGCGAAGCGGGTGCTCGAGAAGGTCGAGAAGGTGAAGTTCGTCGTCGCGGGCTCGGGCGACATGGCGGTGCGGATGATCGAGGAGGCGGCGGCGCTGGGCATCGGGCACAAGGTGCTGTTCACCGGTTTCCTGCGCGGGCGTGATGTGCAGCGGGTCTTCCGCATGGCGGACTGCTACGTGATGCCCAGCGTGAGTGAGCCCTTTGGGATCGCGGCGCTCGAGGCGATGCAGCAGGACACGCCGGTGATCATCAGCAAGCAGTCGGGCGTGAGCGAGGTCCTGAGCCACGCCTTGAAGGTCGACTTCTGGGATGTCGACGACATGGCGAACAAGATCGTCGCGGTCCTGAAGTACCCGCCCCTGAGCCAGACGCTGCGGGAGCACGGGGCGTTCGAGGTCAGGCACCTGACCTGGGACGGGGCGGCGGAGAAGGCGACGAAGACGTACGGGCGGGCGATCGGGGGGGTGTAAAGTCGGATCTTCGCGGAGCGAAGATCCGGGTTTGGGGGCGGGGGGTTGTCGTGCAAGGCACTGACCCGCAGAGCCGGGTCAGTGGCGCCGGGGTGAGGGCGTCCAAGGCTGGTTTCGGGGTTGGGTGTGGGGAGCACTGACCTGCAGAGCCAGGTCAGTGGCACCGGGGACCTGGCACCGGGCAGTGGGGTGATGGTGGGTGTTTCGTGTTGACCGGCCCGAAGCGCCGCTGTGCGGCGGTTCGGGGCACCGGGGGATTGCGCTGATTCAGTGATCAGCCGACGTCGCGGCCTTCGAAGAGGACGATGGCGAGGGCGAGCATGGCGCCGACCTGGACGATCGCGTAGAAGGCGACGAGGAAGAGGTGGGTGGGGGGGATGGGCTGGGCCTGGGTGACCGCGTCGACGAGCCAGAAGGCCTGCATGTTGGGGATGAGGCCCCAAGCGACGGTGGCGGCCCAGTTGACCTGGGTGGGCTGGAGGAACACCGCGTCGCCCTGCTGGGGGCCCCTGGCGAGCGGGAGGGCGCTGCCCCCGATGTGCTTGACAGTGAGGTCCTGCCCGGTGATGTCGGTGATGACGAGGGCGGGGGAGAGGGCGGGATCGAAGACGTTGCGGGTGATGTCGACGGAAGGGTCGGGTGCGTGGAAGGTCGGGGTGACGAGGCCCAGGCCGGTGCGGGCGGGCCCGTAAAAGAAGCGGGACCCGACCGGGATCTGGGTGTCGGGGGGGGATTCGAGGCGGACGGTCGCGGTGGCGGGGGGTGCCCGGAGGCCCTGGTCGTCGGGGTCCTCGTAGGTGACGGACTCGACGAGGCCGATGTCGCGGTTGACGAAGGCGAAGCGCCCGACGAAGTGGTTGCTCAGGAGGCCCAGGATGAAGACGCCGGCGCACACCACGAGCGTCATGACCTGTCCCAGGCGCGTGGAGGCGGCGACCGCGACCCCGGTGATGACGAGCAGCGCGCCGCCCAGGGCGGCGCAGGCCATCATGACCTGGGGCTTGAGGTCGGTGGTGATGGGCTGGAGTTCCCACTCCTTGGTGAAGAGCAGGGTGAGCCCGTAGCCGACCGCCATGAGGGGGAGCAGCGTGAGCGTGAAGACTTGGCTGAAGGACCAGTTGTACATGAAGTTGGTGAACGCGCCGGCGGAGGCGGCGAGGAGGAAGGCGCCGGTGGCGAAGGTGATGACGGGCCAGTCGATGAGATCGGCGGCGGTGGTCATGACGCCATGGCGGAGGGCGAAAAGGAGCTGGAAAACCAGGATCGCCGACGCGATGGCCATGGTGGCGGTGACGCCAATGAACTTGCCGATGACGACCGCGGGCCTGCCTATGGGCTTGGAGACGATGGTGAGGACGGTCTTGTTGTCGATCTCGCGGGTGAGGGCGGCGGTGGCGATGAAGGCGGCGAGGAGGATGCCCCCGACGAAGGCGGTGGCGAGGCCCACGTCGAGGAGCATCTTGTCGTCGCCGGTGATCTCTCCGGCGGCCTCGATGCGGTAGCCCATGGTGTAGCCGGTGGAGGCGGTGTTGATGTACTGGAGGAGCCCGCAGAGCAGCACGATGACGAAGATGACCGGCTGGCGCAGGCTCTCGATGAAGGTGTTCCTGGCGATGGTGAGGGCGGCGGTCATGCTGGGGTGGTGCTCCGGGTGGGCTGGTCCCGTTGGAGAGAAGAGGAGCCAAGGGTACGGCGGGCGGGGGTTCGGGGTTTCGGATCGGAGCCCGGGTGATTGTGGCGTCGGTCGATGGGGGAGGGCGGGACGGGGTATCTGCCCCCGAGAGCGGGGTGGGGTGCGCGGGCATCGGTGCGCGTCGGGCTTGATTTTTGCGGCGTGGCCGGCGGGTGGGCGAACTGTGGGTCGGTTGGGGCGTACCTGTTCGTGCGTCCGGGGGGCGTGTTGTCGGCGCGGGGGCGGCCCGGTGAACTCGGCGGTGATCGATGCCGGTGGACACTCGGGGCGGGCTCGCGTTCAATAGCCCCCCTCCGGAGAGCGGCCCGGGTCGGTATTCCGTCCTTGCGGGTCCCTTTGTCGGGTGTGGGGCCGTGTGGCTTGGCCGGATGCGAAGTGGATCGTCGGCGGCGTGTATAAGAGTCGTCGATGGGCGAGACGCGGCGGCGACGCCGCCAGGAGCGAACCAGATCCATGCAGGGCGATGTCTTCAACTACCGTCGTGCGACTTCGGTCAGCATCCTCGGAACGGTGATTCAGACGGTGGTCACGCTCGCGTTCGCGGTGTATGCCGCGTACAACGGGGGTGATCACGCGGCCTGGACGACGACGGTGTACATCGGGATGGGCATCCCGGTGTGGCTGACGCTTGTCCTTCTGTACGACCAGCACCGTCGCGAGCTGGTGGAGTCGATCGAGGCTGAGCGTCTGGCGGCGGACCCGATGGGGAGCGCCTTCGAGCAGACGGGTGACGAGCTGCGGGTGGCGGCGCGCCGTCTGGCGGGGATTCAGAAGTTCCTGCTCCCGATCGTGAGTCTGTCGATCGCGAGCGTGCTGATCAGTGTGGGCTTTGTGCGGTTCGGACAGGGATCGGGGCTGGTGGACCCGGACCGGTTCTTCGCGACGCCCAACAAGGGTGTGGCGATCTCGATTGGTCTCGGGGCGGCGTTCGTCGGGTTTGTCTTCGCCCGTTTCGTGGCGGGGATGGGCAAGCAGCGGGTGTGGTCGAGCCTGCGTGGCGGGGCTTCGTACGCGGTGGGGGCGGCGCTGCTCGGGCTGGCGATCGCGGTGGGTCACTTCGTGCAGATGGCGGGGGGCGGGGACGGTGTGCTGCGGTACCTGCAGGTGCTGTTCCCGGCGTTCCTGGTGGTGATGGGGATCGAGATCGTCCTGAACTTCGTTCTCGACATCTATCGCCCGCGGGTCGCGGGGCAGGACCCGCGTCCGGCGTTTGACAGTCGTCTCCTTGGTCTGCTGGCGGCACCGGACAAGATCGCGGAGAACATCGGCGAGGCGCTCAACTACCAGTTCGGGATCGAGGTCAGCCGGACCTGGTTCTACGTGCTGGTGCAGCGGTGGTGGCCGGCGCTGGCGGGGCTGGCGTTGATGATCGTGTGGGGGATGACGGCGCTGGTGGTGATCGAGCCCCACCAGCGGGCGTTGATCCTGCGGTTCGGGATCGTGGAACGGGCGAATGTGCAGCCGGGTCTGCACCTGAAGTGGCCCTGGCCGATCGGGTCGGTGTACATCCCGACGACGACGGAGGTGGTGGACGGTCGGGCGGTCGTGACGCGGACCGCGACGGGTGTGCGGGAGATGAACCTCGGGACGAACCCGCCCAGCGATGAGGACAAGCCGATTCTCTGGACCGAGTCGCACACGTTCGAGGAGATGTACAGCCTCGTGCAGCCCAGCCGGTTCCGGTTTAGCGTGACCGCGAACGAGATGGGCGCGTCTTCGGCTCCGGGCGAGGCGGGCGGGGACGAGGCGACGGACCTGTCGCTGGTGGCGGTGGAGTTCCCGACGCAGTGGATCGTGGATGACGTGGAGAAGTACGACCGGTTCGCCCAGCCCGAGCACCGCGAGGCGCTGCTGAAGGCGGTGGGGCAGCGGGCGGCGATGCAGTACGTGTCGGCGTTGACAATCGACGACGTGCTGGCGGCGCGACGGACGGAGATGGCCATCGAGCTGCGTGCCCGGCTGGTGGAGGACTTCTCTCGGGTGGGGGGCATGGCCGGGGCGAGCGAGGGGGCGGGGATCGAGCTGCTGTTCGTGGGCTCGGGCAACGTGCACCCGCCTCAGGACGTGGCGCCGAGCTTCGAGCGGATCGTGCAGGCCAAGCAGGTGCGGGAGAGCCGGATCGAGGCGGCGCGTCAGCAGCAGATCCGGCTGCTGACCGAGGCTGCGGGCAGCGTCGAGCTGGCCCGGCGGATCGTGGACGAGCTGAACGCGCTCGACGCGCTGCGGGAGGCGCGGGCTTCGGCCGAGGTGCTGACGGAGCGCGAGCTCGGGGTGCAGCGGCT
Organism: Phycisphaerales bacterium; assembly: GCA_036788215.1. Classification (GTDB taxonomy): domain Bacteria; phylum Planctomycetota; class Phycisphaerae; order Phycisphaerales; family UBA1924; genus DAIQNV01. The sequence continues at coordinate 22,891 of DAIQNV010000004.1, forward strand.
CCTCGAGGAAGCGGGGGGCCAGGCCGGGGCGCTCCTGATCGAGGCATCGGGCCAGCGCTGGGCGCGGCACATGGGCGAGCGGGCCAAGGCGGCGCTCTACCAGGGCCAGCTCGCGGCGTACGAGGCGAGCCCGAGGCTGTTCCGGGCGACGCGGTACTTCGACGCCCTGGGCGAGGTGATGCGCGACGCGCGGGTGTACGTGACGAGCACCGATTTCGAGGATCTGCGGGTGCGCCTGCAGCTCGAGACGCGGGATATGGGTGTTGACATCTTTGACCCCGAAGTGGGCTCGGCGCTGCTGCCGCAGTGATCGCGAGCGGAATGGACCAGACGGCGTGACCTGAATCGGAAGTGGACCGACTTCGCCCTGGACGGGCGGCAATTGGAGCCCTGGCGTGCAAGCCATTCTTCGACCCGTGATCGTGATCCTGTTCCTGGCGGCGATCGCCGCGTTCACCTTCTCCTACACCGTGCGATTCACGGAGGCGGCGGTGGTGACGACCTTCGGCCGTGCGGGCGAGGGGGCGATCCAGATGGAGCCGGGTCTGAAGTTCAAGTGGCCCTACCCGATCCAGAGCGTGACGAAGTACGACCGTCGTCTTCGTCTGCTGCAGACGCGGAGCGCGACGCAGCAGACCGCGGACGACAGCCAGATCGTGGTGGAGGCATTCGCGACCTGGCGTGTGTCGGACCCGTTGAAGTTCTTCCAGCGGTTCAGCAACGCGGGCCAGCGTGCGGTCGACCACTTCCGCCAGGCGGAGGACATCCTGCGGACGACGCTGACGAGCGCGCTGGGCGAGACGAGCAAGTTCAGCATGGAGGAGCTCTTCAGCCCGACGCCGGGTTCGAGCCAGCTGGCCGATCTCGAGCAGCGGGTGATGGACGCGCTGACGCTCGGGCCGGAGGGGGTCCGGAGCCTCGACGAGTACGGCATCGAGGTCACGATGGTCGGGATCAACCGGGTGGTGCTGCCCGAGCAGACGACGACCAAGGTGATCGAGCGGATGGGTGCCAACCGCGACCGGCTGAAGCAGGAGCTCGAGAGCCAGGGCACCGCCCGGGCGACCGCGATCCGGGCCCAGGCGGAGGCGGACGCGCGGAAGATCCGCGAGTTCGCGCAGCGCCGGGCGGCGGAGATCCGGGCGCGGGGCGAGTTCGAGGCGCAGGAGTTCCTGGCGCAGCAGAACACGAACGCGGACCTGGCGGTCTTCCTGCAGAACATCGAGCTGATGAAGAACGCGATGGCCAAGCGGTTCACGCTGGTGCTGAGCGCCTCGGACTACGGGCTGGGGCTCTTCACGCCCGACGCGCTGGCGAACACGCCCCCCGGGCAGATCCCGCCGACGCAGGGGATCGACCTGACCGGCGACCGGGCGGTGGCGGACCGCGACCGTGAGAGGGGCGACCGGTGAGCGACACCCCACTGAATGGGCCCGGTGGCCCCGACATCCCGGACGGCGAGCCCAGCGGGCGGCCCCTCGCGGACGAGGCCTCGCTGACGCACCCCGCGCCGGAGCGGACCGCGTCGGTGCGTCTGCGCCACGACGCGGGCGCGGGCGACGCGTCGCTGATGGACCCGGCGAACCAGTCGCTGGCGGATGCCTTGAAGATCACGTTCCGGCTGGTGCAGCTGGCGATGGTGGTCCTCGCGGGCCTGTTCATCTTCAGCGGGTTCCAGACCGTCAACGAGGGCGAGCGGGGCGTCAGCATTCTCTTCGGTCGCCCCGCGGCGATCGACCTGGAGCCGGGCTTCCGCTTCGCGGCGCCCTACCCCTTCGGCGAGCTGGAGAAGGTGCAGACCGGGGCGCTCAGCCCGAAGGTCGACACCGCGTTCTGGCCCGATGCGAACAACCCGACCGCTTCGGAAGCGAACATCGGTCGCCAGCGGTCGCTGGTGCCCGGACGTCACGGGTCGCTGATCACCGCGGACCTGAACCTGGCGCACACGCAGTGGCAGGTGACCTACCGGCGTGACCGGGTGGGCGACTTCGTGCGCAACGTCCTGCCCGGGGACGAGCGGGCGATCGTGCTGCACGCTGTGGAGCGGGCGGTGGTGCGGGCGGTGGCGGAGACAACGATCGACGACCTCCTGAAGCCCGAGGGCGGGACGCGCGAGCTGGCGCAGCGCGTGCAGGAGCTGGCGCAGGCGTCGCTCAACGGCATCGCGGGCCCCGGCCCCGACGGCGTGCCCGAGGGGATCGGCGTGCGGATCGAGCAGATCGATCTGGAGCGGAAGATCCCCCCGACCATGCTCATGCAGGAGTTCGCGGGCGTCATCACGGCGCGGTCCGAGGCGCAGCGGGCGAGGACCGAGGCGGAGGCGGGGCGGGCGGAGACGCTCAACGCGGTCGCGGGCCAGGCGTCCGGCGTGCTGCTCGAGCAGATCCGCCGGTACGAGGTGGCGATCGAGACCGGCAACCGCGAGGGGGCGGAGGTGATCCTCGCGACGATCGACCGCCTGCTCATCGGCGAGACTGTGGAGATTGACGGACGGCAGATCGCGGGCGTCACGAGCGGCGACGTGACCCAGCTCCTCGCGGAGGCGGAGAGCGACCGGGCGTCGACCGTCAACCGGGCGCGGTCGGACCTGGCGATGTTCGAGGCGAAGCTGGCGCAGTTCGAGGCGAACCCGCAGCTGATGATCGCGCGGGACTGGGCGGACGCGTACGCGATCTTCCTGGGCAAGCCCTTCGTGCAGACGCAGCTCCTGCCCGAGGGGGCCGCTGCGGAGCTCTGGCTCAACGAGGACCCCGACATCGTCAAGGAGATCGACCGGGCGCAGAAGCGGCGCGAGGCGATGGAGGCGGCGGCGGATCGCGAGCGGGCGCGCCAGCTCGACCGATTCCGCACGCAGCAGGGCATCCAGCGGGAAGAGGAGTGACGCCGGCATGACGCAGGCCCTGACAGCACGCAGCATCTCCGCCTCGAGCCCGGGCGATCGGCCGGTGGTCGCGTGCCAGGACCTGACGAAGGTCTTCAAGGACTTCTGGATGCGCGACCGCGCCCGCGCGGTCGACCGGCTGAGCCTGCAGGTGCGCCCGCGCGAGATCTTCGGGCTCCTGGGCCCCAACGGCTCGGGCAAGAGCACGACGATCAAGATGATCTTGGGCCTCCTGAGGCCCTCGAGCGGGCGGGTGATGGTGTTCGGGAAGCCCCCGACGGACGTGAAGACGAAGAAGAGGATCGGCTATCTGCCCGAGGAGAGTTACCTCTACGGGTTCCTGAACGCTGAAGAGACGCTCGAGTACTACGCGAAGCTCTTCGAGCTCGACACGCGGACGCGGAAGCGCCGCATCGGGGAGCTCCTCGACATGGTGGGCCTGACGCACGCGGCGCACCGGCCGGTGCGGGAGTACTCGAAGGGCATGCAGCGGCGCATCGGGCTCGCTCAGGCGCTGATCAACGACCCGGACCTGTTGATCCTCGACGAGCCGACGACGGGCCTCGACCCGATCGGCACGCGCCAGGTGAAGGACCTGATCGTCGAGCTGGGGCGGCGCGGGAAGACCGTGATCCTGTCCAGCCACCTCTTGAGCGATGTCGAGGACGTCGTCGACCGCATGGTGATCCTCTACGGGGGCAAGACCCGGGGCGAGGGCACGACGGGCGAGCTCCTCGAGATGCGGGCCCGCACGACGATCGAGACCGATGACCTCGACGACGAGACGATCGCGGAGATCGACCGGATCATCCGCGAGCGATCGCACGGGGAGAAGTCGATCCTGGGCGTGAGCCGCCCCCGCCAGAAGCTCGAGGAGCTGTTCCTCGACATCGTGCAGAAGGCCCAGGCCGAGAAGGCCTCGACCTCGGGCGCGATGCACGGGGGCCAGACCGCGGCCTTCCTGAAGGCGCAGGAGGACGAGGGCGAAGGGGGCGAGGCCCTGATCGAGTCGCTCGTCCGGGCCGAGCCCGAAGGGGCCCCGGTCGACGAGGGCGATCTGTCGCCCATGCCGGTGGAAGGGTCGGAGTCCGACGAGGACAGGGCCGATTCGGTCATCGAGTCGTTGGTGCGCGAGGAGCCCGAGGCGCCGCACGACGAGCCGGTGTCCCACGGGTCGGCCGACCGGCACGAGCCCGGCCGTTCCTCGGAGCCAGGGCGACAAGCCCCCGCGCCCCCGCCCCCGCCCCCGCCGGATGTCGACCTCGACGTGATCGGGAATCTGCTGGGCGATGATGCGCGGTCCGACGGTGACCCGCAGAAGAAGAAGGACGACGCGTGAAGCTCCGCGAGCTGCCCGGCGTCCTCGACCGCGCCCAGCACGGGCGGGTCTTCAAGATCACCGCTTCGGTGATCATCCTCGTCGCCGCGATCGCGGGGTTCGGGGCGTACTTCGTCGCGGTGACCAGCGGGTCGGTCGACCCGACCACCGCCCTGGCGGAGCGGATGCAGATCGACCCCGAGGCGGTGGCGAACAACCCGAGCCTGCAGATCCTCAGCGACATTGTCTCGAACTCCAGCGATGTCTTCGCGGTGGGCGTGGGGGCTGCGGTCGCGGCCCTCGTCGCGATCATCGTCGTCTGGCTGGGGCTGGGGCTGACCTACGTGGCGCTGATGCTGGCGGCGGCTGCGGTCGCGCTCCCGCTCTCGCTGTTCGAGGCGACCGAGGTCTACGCGAGGCTGATCGTCGGGCTGGTGGCGCTGACCGCGTCGTTCACCGCATTGATGCAGGGCCTGCGGGCGCTCTTCAGCGGGCCGGGGCGGGTGACCGCGGTCGCACGGAATGTCTTGAACGAGGCGGTGCGCATGAAGATCAGCCTGGTCTTCATCGTGCTGCTGATCGTGGGGCTCGCGGCGCTGCCCGGGCTCCTGGACGACGACCAGCCCCTGCGGTACCGCGTGCAGAGCTTCCTGCAATGGGGCACGGGGTTCAGCTTCTGGGTGCTGGGGATCCTGGTGGTCCTCTTCGGGGCGGCGACGATCGCCTTCGAGCAGCGGGACAAGATCATCTGGCAGACGATGACCAAGCCGGTTGCCGCATGGGAGTACATCCTGGGCAAGTGGCTCGGGGTCGTGGGGCTGGCGGCGGTGCTGCTGGTGGTCTGCTCCAGCGGGATCTTCCTCTTCACCGAGTACCTGCGTGGCCAGCCCGCGGTGGGGGAGCGCGAGGCGTATGTCGCGCGGGACGGGGATATCTCGGAGGATCGACTGATCCTCGAGACGCAGATCCTGACCGCGCGGGCGGGCTCGCCCCTGTACCTGCCCCCGCAGCTGAGCGGGAACAGCGAGGCCCTGCAGGAGGCGGTGACGCAGCGGATCGAGCGCGAGCGGATCGCGGACCCGAACTTCGCCAGGAACCAGGCGGAGGCGAACCAGGTCGCGACGGAGATGCTCGAGCAGCTGCAGACCGCCTACCGCTCGATCGAGCCGGGCCAGGCGCGCCGCTACGAGTTCCGCGGGCTCACCATCGCCAAGCAGCGGAACAGCCCGCTCACCTTCCGCTACCGGATCGACGCGGAGGGCAACCGGCCCGACCGCATCTACACCATGACCTTCATCATGCCGGACGGGGGCGCGGTGGTCCGCGACTCGGGCCTGGGCTTCCTGCACAACGTCTCGATCAGCCCCGAGTACATCAGCGACGAGGGCGTCCTGGCTATCGAGGTCATCAACGGGCGGCTCGTCAACATGCGCGACGGCGGGGGACTGGGCATCGAGCCCAACGCGGCGACCGTGACCTTCCCCGCGACCGGGCTGGACGTGACCTACTCGGTGGGCTCGTACCAGATGAACTACCTGCGGGCGATGGTGGTGCTGTGGGTGAAGCTGGCGTTCGTCGCGATGGTCGCGGTGTGGGCGGCGACCTTCCTGAGCTTCCCGGTGGCGTGCCTGGTGGCGGGCGGGGTCTTCGTGATGGCGGAAGGGGCGGGCTGGCTGGGGGACGCGGCGGACATCTACGGGACGAGCGACGTGATGGGCGACTTCCTGCTGCACCGGTTCATCACGACCAACGTCACGGTGGGCATCTCCAACCTCTTCGGGGTGTACAGCGACCTGAAGCCGATCGGGCGGATCGTGGATGGCGTCCGCCTGCCCCTGAGCCAGATGGCGGCGGGGATCGGGGTGCTGACGGTGATCGCCGGGGGTTTCTACGGGATGGCGGTGGCGATCTTCCGCCGGCGCGAACTGGCGACCTACTCGGGGCAGTAAGACACGGGCCGGGCGCGGGCCGGGCCGGAACGGGAGCGACCGATGGGCACAACGCAACGCAACAGGCTGGTCGCCGGCGGGGCACTCCTGCTCTTCCTGGCGCTCTCCGCGGTGACGAGCGGGCTGATCGCGACGAGCGTGGGGCGGAACGAGCTGGGGTACGCGGACACCGTCGCGGAGAGCGACCCGCCGGAGGTCGCCGCGGGGATCGCGATGGGGGCGTTCCGCGGGCTGTTCGTGAACTTCCTTTGGATCCGGGCCAACGACCTGAAGCAGGAGGGCAAGTTCCACGAGTCGGTGGAGCTTGCCCGGGCGATCACGAAGCTGCAGCCCCGTTTCCCGCGCGTCTGGGCCTTCCACGCGTGGAACCTGTCGTACAACATCTCGGTCGCGACGCAGACGCCCGAGGAGCGGTACGAATGGGTGATGGCCGGCGTGAAGCTGCTCCGCGACGAGGGCATCCCGGCGAACCCCAACGACCTCACGCTGCACCGCGAGCTGGCGTGGATCTATCTGCACAAGATCGCGGGCTACACCGACGACTCGAACCAGTTCTACAAGAGGCGGGTCGCCGACGAGTGGACGGGCGTTCTGGGCGAGCCCCCGCGTCCGACCGATGGCATCGCCGACCGCGACACGATCGTGCGTCTGTACGCCGAGTGGCTGGGCGAGATGGCCCAGGCGCCGGACACGCTGGATGAGCTCACCTCCTCGGACGAGCGGGTCGCCGAGCTGGTCGCGGCGCTGGACGAGCGCGTGCAGATGGAGCCGGGCGACGAACTGCTGCGCCGGTGGGCGCTGCACGACGCGGTCTCGCGGAACGTCCGCGACGACGAGTACCGGGCGACCTTCGGCGAGCGGTCGCGGGTCTTCGACGAGCTGGTCAACGCGCCGCGGTTCGCGAGCGCGTGGGAGCGGCTGCTCGCGCACACGCGCAAGCGGGTGCTCCTGGACAAGTACAACATGAGTCCCGCGCTCATGATCCGCTACACAGAGAAGTTCGGGCCGATCGACTGGCGCCACCCCGCGGCGCACGCGCTGTACTGGTCCTACCGGGGGGTGGAGCGGGCGATGACGCGGTACGAGGAGTTCAAGGAGAAGGACTTCGACTTCACCAACGCGGACCGCATCGTGATGCAGTCCGTGCAGCAGCTCTGGCGGACCGGCGACATCTACTTCAACTTCCTCGATTTCGCCTCGGGCATGCGGGGCTATTTCCAGGCGGTGCCCAACCCCTACTTCGTCGAGAGCTACGGGAAGATGGCGCAGGAGGTGAAGGACCGGGGCGGCATCTTCGAGTCCGACCAGCGCGTGCACCGCACCTACGCAGCGGGGTACGAGAACTTCCTCGCGGACGCGATCATCTTCTTCTACCGTCGCGGGCAGATGGATCGCGCGGAATACTGGTACCGGGAGTTCCGCGTCTTCGAGAACCAGAACATGCACGACACGGAGCGCCAGCTCGACATCCGCTCGATGCCGCTCGATGAATTCGTGCAGTTCAACCTCCTCGACCGCATGGCCAGCCCCAACATCGCGGTGCAGGAGGTCTACTCGAACCTGCAGGGGGCGTACGCCAGCCTGCTGCGGGGCGAGCGCGAGGCCTTCACCAACCAGTTCGAGTACGCGAAGCGCACGCACCGCTACTTCATGACCCAGCAGTACCGACAGGTCGTCGCGGCCGGGTCGACCGGCCAGCGGATGGAGTTCATGGACGCCGACTTCCGCCTCGTCGCGGGCGGCGCGTTCACGAACATCATCTCCATCCTGCCCCTGCAGGAGGCCCAGCTCGTCTACACCTACGCCCCGGACGACCTCAAGCGCTTCGCCTACGACATCATGGCCCAGCGCTTCAAGGAGGACGTCAACGAGGAGGCGGAGGGCGACGACGACACCTTCGCGTCGCTCTTCCCGGAGCCCCCGGACATGCAGGCCTTCCGTGTCTACCTCGCCTCCAGCGAACGCCAGCGGTCCGAACGACGCCTCGACCACATCAACCGCCAGTAGCGCCGGTCCGCCGGGCTCCCGGGCCCCGGCCCGTCACTTCATCAGGCGCTCCGCCGCCTCGCGGTAGCGGGCCACCGTGCCCTCGACCACCTCCGCCGGCAGTTCCGGCCCGGGCGAGGTCTTGTCCCACTGGCCCGACGCGACCAGGGCCTCGAGGTACTCCCGGACGAACTGCTTGTCGAAACTCGCCTGGGCCCGGCCCGGCTCGTACCCCGCCGCCGGCCAGAACCGGCTGCTGTCGGGCGTCAGCGCCTCGTCGATCAGGATCGGCCCGCCCACCGGCCCGCCTGATCCGTCCAGGGGCAGCCCGAACTCGAACTTCGTGTCCGCGATGATGATCCCGCGCTCGAGCGCGTACGCCGCCGCCTCGGTGTAGATCCGCAGGGCGGCGTCGCGCAGGCGACCGGCGGTGCCGGCGCCGGCCTCGTTGTCGATCGCCCGGGCCGCGGTGTCGAAGTCGATGTTCTCGTCGTGGGCCCCGCCCTCCGCCTTGGTCGCGGGGGTGAAGACCGGCTCGGGCAGGCGGTCGCACTGGCGGAGTCCCGGGGGCAGCGCGACCCCGCAGACGGAGCCGGTCCGCTGGTAGTCCTTCCAGCCGCTGCCCTCGAGATACCCCCGGACGACGAACTCGACCGGGAGCACCCGGCAGGCCCGCCCGATCGTCATCCGCCCCTCCAGGGCAGAACGAGGGGTGAAGCCCGGGCCCACCGCGTCGTCCGGGATGTCGTCGGTCTCGGTCGAGATCAGGTGCGTACCCACGATCCCCCGCCCCGCGATCCACCGGAGCCAGAAGGTGGCGATGGAGGTGAGCAGGCGCCCCTTCCCGGGCACCGGCGTGGGCAGGACGACATCGAACGCGCTCAGCCGGTCGCTCGCGACCATGAGGACCCGGGGCCCGCCCTCGTCCGGGGGCAGTTCGTAGACGTCGCGCACCTTTCCCTGCCGGCGTCCGGGCAGGCCCAGGTCGCTCGCCATCAGGGCCCCGACGCCCCCCGCCTCCGCCCGCTCAGCCATCGCCGACCCTTTCATGACCGTCCCCCGCCGCCCGCCCCCGCGAACGGGTGTTTCCCGGGGCCCTTGCCCCCGCCCGTCCGCGAGCGACAATGTACGCTGTGGGGCGGGAAGGGAACCGCGCCGGCCGACGCCGGCCCGCGCAGGCCCTCACCCACGATGCCGGAGCGTGCCCGAACGGGGCCCCGCTCCCGAGCCGGCCAGAGGAGGGCCCCCGAGCCGCATGCTGAGCTTCCTGGTCTTCGAAGGCGATCAACCCGCGACTTCGCTGTCGCTCCGTCACGAGTGTCTCGTCGGGCCCGAAGAGGTCCCCGTCGCGGGGGAGGTGAAATTCGAGGACGGTCTGGCACGCTGCACGAAGACGAACGGGGATGCCGCGAGCCTCTCGCTGCAGTTCGGGCTCGACGCGGAGACCCTGAGCCTGCTGAACGCCCACGCGATCGGCGAGGACGCCCCGATCGATGAGGCGGCCCTCCGGGAGAAGATCAAGAAGGACCGGGCGGAGCGGGCCCGGCTCGCTGCGGGGATCGACGATGCGCACCCGGGCAAGGCCCCGCCTTCGGAAGCGGCGGCGCCCTTCACCGACGAGACGGGCCTCTCGACGCTCCAGCCCCTGGGCGTGCTGACGCTGCGGACCTGCCTCCTGCCGGAGCGCGAGGAGCCCTACCTGCTCGCGCTCGAACTCGCCCGCCACCGCCTGATGCTCTTCCTGAACAAGCTCGAGGAGTGGCAGCTCTTCGACCTCCCGCCCGACCACCCGGTGCTCGAGCTCTTCGAGCAGGCCCGACTGCTCTTCACCGAGGCGCTGGTCGCCCAGCGCTCCGGGCGCGACGACCACGCCTCCAGCCATGGCTACAGCCCCGAGGCCCACCGGCTCGCCTGCCGGGCCCTGTGGCTGGCGGTCGAAGCGGGCGAGCGCCTGGCCCTCGAGCACGCGTCGCGCGACTTCGGGCCCCGCGTCTCGGGCAAGATCTACGCGGAGTACCTCGAGCGCACCCCAGCGGGGCACCCCGGGCGCTCGCGGGCCAACGCGCCGGTGCTCTCCGCGGACCGCCCGGGCCTGATCCTCTCCCAGCGCCCGGTCCTGGGGGTCGCGGTCTCGCCCACCTCGTTCAGCGAGCCCGCGCAGCAGGTGGCGTCGACCGCGGTCGACTTCCTGCAGATGCCCATGCGGTGGATCGAGATGGAGCCCACCGAGGGCAAGTACGCCTTCAAGGGCACCGACCAGTGGATCGAGTGGGCGGTCCGGCGGGCCAAGCTCCCGGTCGTCGCGGGGCCCGTCATCGACTTCCGGCCGAGCTGCGTCCCGGAGTGGCTGTACATCTGGGAGAACGACTACGAGACGCTGCGCGAGCTCGTCTACGAGCACCTCCGCAACGTCGTCACCCGCTACCGGCGCACGATCGGGCGCTGGACCGTCCTCTCGGGCGTCCATTCGAACGACAACTTCCACTTCAGTTTCGACCAGATGATGGACCTCACCCGCGTCTGCGTCCTCGTCGCCCGCAAGCTGCACCCGACCGCGAAGGTGCTGGTCGAGCTCACCCAGCCCTGGGGCGAGTACTACACCGCCAACCGGCGCAGCCTGCCCCCGATGCTCTACGCGGAGATGGTCAGCCAGGCCGGCATCACCGTCGACGGGTTCAACATCCGCGTGCAGATGGGACAGCCGGTCGCCGGACAGTCGACGCGCGATCTCATGGCCTTCAGCGCCATGCTCGACCGCTACGCGGTGCTGGAGAAGCCCCTCAGCCTCACGGTGGGCGTCCCGAGCGCCACCCCGGAAGCGACCAACGCGTCGGAGAACAACGCCATCCAGCCCGGCTTCTGGCGCGCCCCCTGGAGCGAGGGCCAGCAGGCGGACTGGCTCACCGCGGTCGCGAGCATCGCGATGGCCAAGCCCTTCGTGCAGTCCGTCTGCTGGCACGAGCTGTACGACCTGCCCCAGGCCGCGGAGATGCCCCGGGGGGGCGTCATCGACGTGCAGGGCCAGCACAAGCCCGCCGCCGCCCGCCTGGGCGAGCTCCGCGAGGCGCTCCGCACCGGCACGAACCCCGCGCACCTCGACCGCGACGCGCTGCTCAACCGCGCGAGCGGGGGCAAGGGCTGACCGGTGCCGGCGGGCGACCGCGCGCCGGGGCTGGCGATGCTCGCCGCCGGGTTCGTCGGGGGCGTCGCCACCCTCGGGCTGATCTGGTCCGTCTCGACGCGTCCGGTCGCGGTCCCGGCGCCGCCCCAGGCTCCGTCGCCGGTGCGCACGCTCGCGCCGATCGGGCGCGCCGAGGCCCCGCCAGCGCCCGCGACCATCGCTGACCCCGCGCCCGCGGCGCTCGAGGCGGCGCGCCCGCCCGAACCGCAAGGGACACCCGCTGCGCTGCCTTCGGAAACGCCCGTCGAGGTCGCTCCCAGCCCCGAGCCCGACGGGCCGGCGGTCGAGCCCGCGACAGAGCCGGCCCCCGCCAACCCCGCGACCACGCGCATCCGGATCAACACCGCGACCGCTGCGGAGCTCGACCTCCTGCCCGGGATAGGCCCGGCGCTCGCGGCCCGGATCATCGAGTCCCGCCGGGTGGAAGGCCCCTTCAGTGGGCCCGCGGACCTCGAGCGGGTCCGGGGGATCGGGCCCAAGACCGCGGAGAACATCGCGCCGCTCGTCCGTTTCGACTGAGATTCGGCGGGTCCCGGCCCCTCCTACGCTTGCAGCCGAGTGGCCGATTCGTTCGACCCGTTGATCCCGATCGCTGCCGACCCGGCCCTGCGGACGCTGGCCCGGAGCCTCGCTGCGCGCCGACGGGTCGTCGCAACCGGGGCGTCGGGGTCGAGCACGACCCTGGTCGTCGCGGCTCTGGCCCGAGAACTCAAGCGACCGGTGCTCCTGGTGGGGGCCCACCTCGACGAGGCGGACGAGGCGGCTGACGAACTGGCGACGCTGGGCGTGGCGACGGTGCAGCTGCCGGCGCTCGAGGTCCTGCCCGGCGAGAGCGGGGTGAGCCCCGAGCTCGCGGGACGGCGCCTGGCGGGCGTGCGGGCCCTCTTGTCGCTGGCGGAGGACGCGGCGCCGGTGGTGCTGGCACCGATCCAGGCGCTGATGCAGAGGCTCCCGAGCCTTGAGGATCTCGCGGGCCTGGCCCGCCGGCTCCGCGTGGGAGACCAGGGGGACCCGACGGGCCTCCTGAAGTGGCTGGTGGACCTCGGGTACCGGCGCGTCGAAGCGGTGGAGGAGCCCGGGGATGTCGCGCTGCGGGGGGGGATCCTCGATGTCTTCCCCGCGTCCGGCGCGGTCGTGAGGCCCAAGGGGGCGCCCGTCGACGAGGAAACGAACGCCCCGGTCCGGCTCGACTTCTTTGGCGATGAGCTCGACCGGCTCAGCGAGATCGACCCGGACACGCTGGGCTCCGATCGGGCGCTCGACGCGGTGGAGCTGTTCACCGCGGACGCATCGAGGCTGATGCCCACGAGCGGTGGCATGAGCGCCGCTGAGGTCGTGCCGGAGCGTGCGGTGGTGGTGCTCTCCGAGACCCTGGAAGTCGTGGAGCAGGGGCGGGGGTACTTCGAAAGGGCCCACGACGGTCGGGCGATCGACGGGCCCCCCGCGGTCCTCAAGCTCCTGGGCTCGCGGTTCCACTGCCTGGCGGAGATCAACCAGTTCAGCCCCGGGCAGGCGTCGACGGACACGCGCGTGGAGCTGCCGGTGGAGGCGCTCCCGCAGCTGGAGCGGGACCCGAGTGCGGCGCTCGCGGAACTGGTGGAACTCTCGGCGAGCGCGCCGGTGCGCGTGCCCTGCCAGAACGCGGGCGAGCGGGAGCGCCTGGCTGAGCTGATCGCGGAGGCGGACGCTCAGAAGAGCGTGCGCACGATGGACGCGTACATCCACCGGGGGTTCGTGTGGGGGCGGGGCGAAGAGCTTGCGTTTACGCTCGCGCCCTACCACGAGCTGATGCGCCGGTTCGATGTCCGGCGCAAGTCGGGCCGCCTGCGGGCCGGGCGGGCGATGGACACCTTCCTCGATATCGAGGTGGGCGACTATGTCGTGCACGCGGACCACGGGATCGCGAAGTTCATCGGGCTCGAGCTCCTGCCCCCACGCCAGATCGGGGCGAAGCCCACGCCTGCGGAGGCGCCGACGCCCAGGCTGCGCCCCGACGGGAAGCAGAAGGTCGCGAAGGAGAAGGTCGAGTTCGTCGAGTACCTGACGCTGGAGTTCGGGGGCTCGAGCCGTCTGCACGTGCCGGCGACACAGATCGACATCGTGCAGAAGTATGTGGGCGGGTTCAACGGGAAGCCCCCCCTCAGCCACATCGGCGGGACGAAGTGGAGGAACCAGAAGGCAAAGGTTTCCGAGAGCGTGCGGGACCTCGCGGCGGAGATGCTCCGCGTGCGCGCCGCGCGCGAGCACCTGCCCGGCACCCGCTACCCGGGCGACACCACCTGGCAGCGCGAGTTCGAGGCGGAGTTCCCGTATACCGAGACCGAGGACCAGCTCGCGGCCCTGCAGGAGATCAAGAAGGACATGTCGGGCGAACGGCCCATGGACCGCCTGCTCTGCGGGGACGTGGGCTTCGGCAAGACCGAGGTCGCGATCCGCGCCGCGTTCAAGGCGTGCGAGTTCGGCAAGCAGGTCGCGGTGCTCGTCCCCACGACCGTGCTCGCGGAGCAGCACGAGAGGACCTTCCGCCAGCGCTTCGCCGCCTACCCCTTCAAGGTCGAGAGCCTGAGCCGCTTCAAGACGACGAAGGAGATCAACGACACGCTGGCGGCGGTCCGCAAGGGCCAGATCGACGTGGTGATCGGGACGCACCGGCTCTTGAGTAAGGATGTCCGCTTCGCGGATCTCGGGCTGGTCGTCATCGACGAGGAGCAGCGGTTCGGCGTGGAGCACAAGGAGCGTCTCCTGCAACTGCGGACGCAGGTGGAGGTGCTGACGCTGAGCGCCACGCCGATCCCCAGGACGCTGCACATGGCGATGCTGGGGCTGCGGGACATCAGCTCGCTGACGACGCCGCCCCTGGACCGGCGCGCGATCGTGACGGAGGTGATCCCCTACAACGCGCAGCGCGTGAAGCGCGCAATCGAGCGGGAACTCGCGCGTGAGGGGCAGATTTACTATGTGCACAACCGCGTGCACGACATCGAGACCGTCGCGAGCACCATCCGGGGGCTCGTGCCCGAGGCGCGGATCGTCGTGGGGCACGGGCAGATGGCGCCGAAGGACCTCGAGGCGGTCATGCTCAAGTTCATGCGCCGCGAGGCGGACATCCTCGTCGCGACCACGATCATCGAGAGCGGCATCGACAACCCGACCGCGAACACGATGATCATCGACGACGCCGACCGCTACGGGCTCGCCGATCTGCACCAGCTGCGCGGGCGCGTCGGGCGGTACAAGCACCGGGCCTACTGCTACCTCCTGCTGCCGGGCGACCGGACGGTCAAGGAAGTCGCGCAGAAGCGTCTCAAGGCGATCGAGCAGTACTCGATGCTCGGTGCCGGGTTCAAGATCGCCATGCGCGACCTCGAGATCAGGGGCGCGGGCAACATCCTGGGCGCCGAGCAGTCGGGCCACATCGCCGCGGTCGGCTACGAGATGTACTGCCGCCTGCTGGAACACGCGGTGAAGGATCTGACCCGCGACCCCGACGCCCAGACGGTGAGCCAGACGACCGTCGAGATCGGGCTGAACGGGGTGATCCCGAGGGCCTACATCCCCAGCGACGCCCGAAGGCTCGAGGCCTATCGCAGGCTCGCCACCGCGGAGACGGGCGAAGCGATCGACAAGGTCGCGCTCGACCTCGCGAGCGCGTACGGGGGCGCGCCCCGGGCGGTCGAGCGCCTCATCGAGCTCGCCCGCGTCCGGGTCGCCGCCGCGGGGCTGAGCGTGCGGACGGTGACCCGCCGGGGCCCGGACATCGTCTTCCTCTGCCCGGATCCGGCGCCGGTGGTGGGGGCCCTGGAGGGAGCGCAGGGGACGGTGCGGGCGGTCTCCAAGGAGCTTGCGCAGACCAACGCGCGGAGCATGCAGGGGGAACCGCTGGCGGAGGTCTATTGGCGCCCCCCGACGAGCTACCTCGAGCCCGATTCGCTCGCCCGCGTGCTGGTCAGACGCCTGGCGGGACCCACCGCCGAAACCGGGGGTGTCGGGTTGGCTGCGCAAAGGTCCGGTCAGGATTTAACCGCTAAACCGTGAATACCGCTTTATTTGCGGTCCGCGAGATCAAGCCGGGCGTTGCCTATGGCCGACGCTGGCCTAGAGTCCCGATCCGCGTGTGCGGAATTGATCACCTAAAAAGGGTGTGTGTTCCCCGCGTTGAGATCCGGAGAGCGTTGGCGTGACGCGCGTGCCCGACCAATCTGAGAACGCTGTGCGGGCCCGCGGTGCGTCGGCGCCCGGGCCCTCCTCGCTCGACCGCGAGCTGGGGCACCTGCGCCGCCGGGTGCTGCGGTCGGCCAATGTCGCGATCGACATGCTCGAGGCCTCGCTGCACGCCCTGTGGACCGTCGACCACGAGGTGGCGCTCGATGTCCGCCGGCGGGACGATGCGGTGGATGATGAAGAGGTGCTGATCGAGCGCGAGTGCCTCCGCCTGCTCACCCTGCAGAGGCCCTACGCCCAGGACTTCCGGCTGATCACTTTCTGCCTGAAGGCCAACGCGGACATCGAGCGCGTCGCCGACCACGCGACCAGCGTCGCGAAGATCGCGCTCTGCCTCGACCCGCGCCAGCCCCCCCATTGGCCCACCGCCCTGACCGAGATGGGCGACCGCGTCCCCGTGCTCTGCCACACGCTGCTCCGCGCGGTGCTGGACGAGGACATCACCGCGGCCCGCAGCCTGGTGGTGGGGGACCGCGTCATCGACCGGCTCGACCACCGCCTGTTCGAAGAGATCACCTCGTGGATCAAGCGCGACCCCGCTGCGGGCGAGCTGGCCCTGCACTGCTACCGGCTCGGTCGCGAGCTGGAGCGGGTCGGTGACCTCATGGCGAACATCGCGGAGGACGTGGTCTACCTGGTGACCGGGGAGATCATCCGCCACCAGACCCACCGTGCGCCCCCGCCCCCGCTGGCGGAGGGTGCCTGAGCCGAACCCGGTGGAGTAGGTGGGTGGGGGGCGTTCTGGGCGCAGGGAAAGCCACCGACTGGACTCGAACCAGCGACCTGAGCTTTACGAAAGCTCCGCTCTACCGACTGAGCTACGGTGGCACGGGCCGGGGGAATCCGGCTCCGACGGGCTGTCGCCCGGGCCCAGAGTATCGGCGCGGGTCGGGCGAGAGTCCACTGGCCCGGGCGGGCCTTCTCGGGCGCGTCGGGGGGCGGGCGGGGCTATCCGGATCCATAAGTCCTTTGAAAATCGGTATTTGCAACTGAGACTCAGTGTCGTCTTCGTACCTGAGACCGATTCGCGGCTCCGCGGAGGGGTACTCAAACGAAGATAGGGGCACACACGCGATTCGACGGGTCGGCGTCCTCATGGGGCCCGACCCTTGGAAAGGAGTCTTCGCATGCATCAGGTTCAGGACGGCCAGTGCGGGCTGTGCGCCCACTTCGGCGAAAACGGCGGCCCGCAGGACAAGATCGTGCAGATCCGCGTCAACGGGCATGGGCCCGAGGATCTCGTGGCGGAGTGTGGCCACCCCGCCAACGCCCCGCTTCACCTCAAGGTGACGCCCCTCAGCGGATGCCAAGGCTTCACGCCCGCGAAGGGCTGAGGCCAGACGCACTGGCCGACGAGCGGCCAGTGGCACCCACCAAGATGGATCATGGAAGCGGCCGGCCCGGTTATGCGGGCCGGCCGTTGTCTTCTGTGGGCCCCTCGACGGACCAGCCCCGCTCCCGGGCGGGGTCGGCGGGCTCGCCCTCGGGGGTGGTGAGGGTCATCCGGGCTCCGGCGGAGCGGAGCTGGTCGATCTGGCGCGAGCCGATCTCCGCCCGCAGCGTCACCGTGTCGGTGTCGTAGGTGCGGTCGAGCACGGTCCCCCGGTTCTCGATCACATGGATCGTCCGGCTGTCCCGCAGGGGCACCGTGATGTCGAGCAGCTGGGGCGTGCCCATCGCCGCCCGCCGGACGCGCGCGATGAGTTCGTCGTGCCCCCGACGCAGCCTGGTGGAATCTCCCGGGTCGGGCAGGGCGGAGATCGCGATCGCGTCGGGCTCGCGCTGCTGCCAGACGAGCAGCTCGCGGTTGTCAGCGAGCTTGTCAACCTTGTTCAGCAGGAGCTGGCGCGGGGGGGGCGTCCAGCGGGTGAAGGTCTCGCCGGTGTGCTCGGCCCTTTTCTCCGCCTTGTCCTCCACGCGCTCGACTTCCTTGAAGACGTCGTCGAGCGTCTGGTGCACTGTCTGCAGGTGCATCTCCGCCGCGGGGTCGGAGACGTCGAGGATGAGGAGCAGGAGATCCGCGTGCGTCGCTTCCTCCAGCGTCGCGCGGAAGCTGGCGACCAGGTGGTGGGGGAGTTCGCGGACGAAGCCGACCGTGTCGCTCAGCATCGCGGTCAGGCCGCCGCCGGTGCCCTCGCTCTTGAGGTCCCACTCGCGCGTGCGGGTCATCAGCGTCGCGAAGACGCGGTCGTCGGCGTACGCCCCGCCCGCGGTCAGCGTGTTGAAGAGCGTGCTCTTCCCGGCGTTCGTGTAGCCCACGAGGCCCACGGTGAAGTGGTCGGTCCGGCGCTGTTGGACCTGGCGGCGCTTGCGGGCGCGGATCTCGTCCAGCTCCGCGGTCAGCAGCATCTTGCGGCGCTGCACGAGCCGACGGTCGATCTCGAGTTGCTGCTCGCCCGGGCCACGCGTGCCCACGCCACCGATGCCCCCGGAGCCCACGATCCGCTCCAGGTGGTCCCACATCGCGCGGAGGCGCGGGAAGGTGTACTCGAGCTGCGCCAGTTCCACCTGCAGCTTCGCCTCCCGCGTCGTCGCGCGGCTCGCGAAAATGTCCAGGATCAGCTCCGAGCGGTCCAGCACCTTGCGCTCGGTGATTTTCTCGATCGACGCGATCTGCTTGGGGCTCAGCTCGTGGTCGAAGATGATCGTCTTCGCGTCGACCGCCTCGCACAGGCCCTTGAGCTCCTCCACCTTGCCCTTGCCCATGTAGGTGCCGGCCTCGGGGCGGTCGCGCCGCTGCTCCACCTCGCCGACCACGACCGCCCCCGCCTGGGCGGCGAGCTCCCTCAGTTCTCCGAAGGGGTCGGCGTGGTTGAAGACCGAGCTGGGCAGCCGGACCGCGGCGAGGACGGCGCGTTCGGACTGGACCTTGATGGTGGTGCGTTCTTTGGGTGCGGGCACGCGGGGACTGTAGGGCGTCGCGTCAGGGCGCCTCGGCGACCCCGCGCCAGCGGATAGCGGCCCCGGCCCGGTCCGCGTCGGGCTCCCGCGCGTCCCAGCCCTCGTAGAACCCCGCCAGCGTCGCTGCGGCGTTCCGCGTCCGCGGATCGCCCTCGCCCCGGGTCTCCGCCAGCAGGCGGTAGGCCTCCAGGAGGACGCTTTCCGCCTCGCCGAACCGCCCGCGCCGGCCCAGGACGATCCCATGGCGGTGCAGGTATACCCCCAGCTCGGGATGCGACGGAGCGCCGGCGTCGCCCCGGGCCAGGCGGACCGCTTCCGCGAGCTCACCCTCCGCCCCTTCGAGGTCGCCCAGCGATTCCAGCGCGACCGCGTGGGCCGCGAGGGCACGGAGGGTGTCGGGGTGGGCCGGGCCCAGGCGGTCGCGGGAGCCCCGGAGGGCCTCGTCGAGCAGGCGCTCCCCCTCGGCCGTTTCCCCTGAAGCGACGAGCAGCGTGCCCAGGCTCGACATCGTGCCCAGCGTGCGCGGGTGGTCCGCCCCGAGCGTGGCCCGCCGCCGGGCGAGGACGGTCCGGTAGACCGACTCCGCTTCGCTGAGTTGCCCCTGGGCGTACAGGGCGCCCGCGTAGAGGTTCAGCGCGAGCACCGTGTCCGGGTGGTCCGAACCCTGCAGACGCTCGAACCCCCGCGCCGCGTCCCTGAGGATCGGCTCGGCTTCCCCCGGGCGGCTCTGCTGCACGAAGAGACGCCCAAGGTTGGTGAGCGACGCGAGCGTGTCGGGGTGGTCGGCGCCGAGCGCGGCGCGCCGCCCGGTGGCTGCCTCGATCGCCAGTGGCTCCGCTCCCGCGAGCTGGCCCCGCTGCATCAGCGCCAGCGAGAGGTTGTGCACGCTGGTGAGCGTCGCCTGGTGGTCGTCGCCCAGCAACGCGCGCCTCCCCGCCAGTGCGGCGCGGAGCTCGGTCTCGGCGCCCGCGAAGTCGCCCGCTTCGAGGTAGACCGCGCCCAGGTTGTTCCGCGCCGAGAGCGTGTCGGCGTGGCGAGGTCCAAGGACCTCCGCGAGCCCCGCAGCAGCTTCCCACGCGTACGGGATCGACCCCGCGGCATCGCCCCTCGCGAGCAGCAGCATCGCGAGGTTGCCCGTCACGCGCAGCGTGTCGCGGTTCGCGGGGCCCAGCGCCCGGCGCAGCCCCTCGCGGGCGGTCGTGTAGCTGGCCTGGGCCTCGTCGAACCTTCCCGTCGCTTCCTGCACCATGCCCAGCGAGTTGATGCTCTCAAGCGTGTCGGGGGCATCCGGGCCCAGGGCCTCGGTGCGGAGCGCGATGGCCCGGGCGATCTGTTCCTCCGCTTCCGCGTGCCTCCCGAGCGCGAGGTAGGTGTCGCCCACCGTCTCGCGGAGGCTGGCCTCGAGGATCGGGTCGCCCGCGTACTGGCGCTCGATCAGGTCGACCGCGTCATCGAGCATGTTCTGCTGCACGACCGCCATTGCGAGGGCGGCGGTGTCGGCCAGCCCCAGCGTGCCCTCGAAGTAGGCGAGGAGCTGGTCGACCTGCTCGGGCGTGGCGCCGCGCTCCGTCAGGGTGCGGTTGATCTCCGACCGCATGCGATCGGTGACGCTCGCGCCCATGCGGGCCCGGTTGACGCTCCCGAGCATGTCGTTCTGAAAGTCGACGACGGTCTCAAGGTTCTGCCTGGCGCGATCGGCGGCGCGGCGCTCGCTCGCCTCGCTCAGGCCAAAGGCGGTCGAGACGCCCGTCGCGCCCACGAGGGCGACGAGGACGACCGCCCCCGCGGCAACACCCGCGGTGTGCCGCCTGGCGAACTTCTGCGCTCGGTACCACCCGCTGGGGGGCCCGGCGAGCACGGGGTCGCCCCGCAGGAAGCGCTGGAGCTCGTCCGCGAGCGAGCCCGCGTTGTCGTAGCGCCGGTCGCGGTCCTTCTCGAGGCACTTCATGCAGATCCAGTCGAGCTCCCCCCGGAGCAGGCGCTGCATCACGCGGGCCTCGGTCTGGCGGTGCCAGCTCAGCACCTCGGGCTGCGTCTGGCGGTCGGGCCGGATCGTCTGCGTCGCCCCGAGGTCCCGGAAGCGCAGGCTCGGGCGCGCGGGGTCGACCATGCGGATGATCTTCTGCAACTCCATGAAGGAGGCTCCGCGCAGCGCCTCGCGGTCGAACGGCGTGACGCCCGTCAGCAGCTCGTAGAGGACGACCCCCAGCGCATACACATCGGTGCGGGTGTCGATGTCCTCGGGGCCCGAGTCGGCCTGCTCCGGGCTCATATAGTCGCGCGAGCCGATGACCTGCCCGGCCTCGGTCATGGCCTCGTTGGCGAACCCGTCCTCGCCCCGCCGGAGCGCCTTGGCGACGCCGAAATCGATAACGGTGATGCGGGGCCTGCCATCGTCCATCCGTGCGAGGATGTTCCCGGGCTTGAGGTCGCGGTGGATCACGCCCTTCATGTGCGCGTGGTGGACCGCCTCCGCGACCTGCACCATGAGCTCGACGCGCTGGCGCATCGTGAGGCGCTCCGCGTCGGCGAAGCGCGTCAGGGGCTTCCCGTCGACGAACTCCATCACGAAGAACGGGCGCCCCGCCTCCGTCACGCCCCCGTCGAAGACGCGGGCCACCCCCGGGTGGTTCATCACCGCGAGCGCCTGGCGCTCCTGCTCGAAGCGCCGGACGACCGACGCGGAGTCCATCCCGGGCTTGATGATCTTGATCGCGACCTTGCGGACCAGGGGCTCGGTCTGCTCCGCGAGAAAGACCTGCCCGAACCCGCCCTCCCCGAGCTTGCCCGTGATCGTGAAGGGCCCGATCCGCTCCGGGGGCTTCTCCTCCCAGCGTCCCCTGGGGGTGGGCCGGGTCTCGGAGTCCGGGTTGACAGCCCAGGTCGTTTCCTGCGGGTCGTGCATCTCGCCTGAGTATGGCCGCAAAGCCGGCCAGCACCAAATCGGGAGCGGCGCTGGCTCCCGGGCCCGGCAATCTGCCCGGGCGAACCGGGCCCGGGCGAGCCCGTACGATCGGGCATGGCCAGACACCGAACCGCTGATCGCGCCCACCGCCCCTCGTCCCGAGCCTGGACGACGCCCGTCCTGCTCGCCATCCTGGGCGTCGCGGTCGTCGGCTCCACGCTCGCGGTCGCCCGCTCGAGCCAGGACTACCGCTTCTTCGACCCCATCATCGACGTCCACGCCCTGATCGCCCGCTACGCGGTCGAGGAGCCCGACGCCTCTGCCCTGCAGGAAGCGGCGATCCGCGGCATGCTCGAGGAGCTCAACGACCCCTACGCCGCCTACGTCCCGCCGGAGTTCAACGAGGACTTCAACAAGGCCCTGACCGGCGAGTACGTCGGCATCGGCGCCGAGGTGAACATCCAAGAGGGCTACCTGCACATCGTGACGCCCCTCGATGGCTCGCCCGCCTTCCGCGCCGGCGTCATGGCGGGCGACACCGTCCTCGCCATCGACGGCACCACCACCGCCGGGCTGGAGATCGAGGAAGCCATCGACATGCTCAAGGGCGACCCCGACACGCCCGTCGTGCTGACGATCGACCGCGACGGCACGCCCACCGACATCACCGTGATCCGGGGCGAGATCAAGACCCGCTCCCTCGCGGGCTACCACCGCGACCCGACGGACGAGGGGCGCTGGCGCTACGGGATCGACCCGCAGCGCAGCATCGTCTACCTGCGGCTCACGCAGTTCACGCCCGGGCTCGCGGAGCAGGTGCGGGAGGTGCTGGTGGACGCCGGCGCCGCGGAGGGGCAGTTGAACGGGATCATCCTCGACGTCCGCTGGAACCCCGGAGGTCTCCTGAGCGAGGCGATCGACATCGCCGACCTCTTCCTCGACTCGGGGCGGATCGTGTCGACCAGGGGGCGTGCCTTCCCGGAAGAGACCGCGGAGGCGAGCCCCCGCGCGACCATCACCGAGGCCCCGATCGTCGTGCTGATCAACGGGCAGTCCGCGAGCGCCAGCGAGGTGCTCGCCGGCGCGCTGACCGAGAACGACCGCGCGGTCGCGGTGGGCACGCGCTCCTTCGGCAAGGGCAGCGTGCAGTCCGTCCGCACGCTCTCGGGCAGCATGCCCGGCGCGGTGCTGAAGCTCACCGAGCAGCGGTACTACCTGCCCTCGGGGCGGAGCCTGGAGCGCACCGACGACTCGGGCGTCTGGGGCGTCGACCCGACCCGGGGCTACTTCCTGCCCCTCGACGACGACGAGACCCGCGCCATGCTCATCGCTCGGCGCGAGCAGGAGATCATCGTCGAAGCCGAGGCGGACGATGCCGGCTGGGACGAGCCCGCCACCATCCTCGAGCGCCTGAACGACCCCCAGCTCGCCGCCGCCCTGCGGGCCCTGCAGATCCGCGTCGACACCGGCGAGTGGGTGCCCACCGGGCGCGAGGACGACCCCGACGTCGACGAGGTCACGCTCGAGGCCCTCGCCGACGCCAGGCTCGCGCGGGAGCGGGTGCTCCGCGAACTCGAGCGGGCCGACCGCAGGATCGCCGCCATCGAATCCGAAGCGGGCGACGATGTCGCCCTCGCCGACGAGCCGGCCGATCTCCTGCCCGATGACGCGGAGATTGTCGGGGGCACCATGATCATCCGCGACGCCAACGGAGCCGAACTCGCCCGACTCCGCATCGACAACCCACAGATCGAGCGCTGGCTCATCGACGCCGGCGTCAGCCCGCTGCCCGCCCTCGAGCCCACCCCATCGGCCCCCTGATGCTCGTTCTCGGGATCGAATCGAGCTGCGACGAGACCGCCGCCTCCGTCGTCGAGGACGGACGCACCGTGCGCTCCTCCATCGTCGCGACCCAGCACGACCTGCACGCGGAGTACGGGGGCGTCGTGCCGGAGATCGCGAGCCGGGCCCACCTCGAGCGCATCCAGCCCGTCGTGCGCGCCGCGGTCGAGGAGGCCGGCATCACCCTCAGCGATCTCGGCGCCGTCGCGGTCGCCCACCGCCCGGGCCTCATCGGCTCCCTGCTCGTGGGCGTCGCCGCGGGCAAGGCCCTCGCGTGGTCGCTGGGCGTGCCCCTCGTGGGCGTCGACCACGTGCACGCCCACCTCGACGCCGCCCGGCTCGACCGCGACATCGCGGACGACGCGATGTACCCCGCCCTCGCGCTCGTCGTCTCGGGCGGACACACCTCGATGTACCGCATGGAGAGCCGCACGCGCATCGCCCGCCTCGGCGCCACCATCGACGACGCCCTGGGCGAGGCGTATGACAAGGTCGCCCAGATCCTGGGCCTCCCCCACCCCGGCGGGCCGGAGGTCGACCGCCTGGCGCAGCACCCCGGGGCCGACCCGTCGCGCTACGACCTCCCGCTCTCGAGGCTGCCCAAGCGCCCCCTCGACTTCAGCTTCTCCGGGCTCAAGACCGCGGTCCTCTACGCCGCCCGGGGCACCCCGCGCCCTCCCAAGGACGGGGGAGGCTTCCCCCGCGAGCTCCACGAACTCACCGACGCCGACCGGCGCGACCTGGCCTCCGCGTTTCAGCAGGCCGCGGTCGACACCGTGGTCTACAAGCTCAAGAAGGCCCTCGCGGAGCACGGCGCGGGCTGCCGCGCCCTCGTCAGTGGCGGTGGCGTCACCGCCAACTCCGCCCTGCGTGCCGCGCTCGCCGGGTTCGCCCAGAAGCGGGGCCTCGCCCTCTTCATCCCGCCCCCGCCATACTGCGTCGACAACGCCGCGATGATCGCCTCGTTGGGCGCCGCCCTGCTCGCCGAGGGCCGGGCGTCTGACCTCACCCTGACCCCGATTCCCACCACCGCATGCTGACCACACTCCTCACCGCCCTCGTGCTCGTGCTCTCCCCCGCCCCCGGGGCCCCCGACCCCCCCGAGTCGCCCGAGCCCTTCGAGCGCCTGAGCGACTACGAGCCCCGCTCGATCCTGGGCTTCCGCGTCATGGTGCACGAGGACCTGCTCCGGGATGAGCCGCTCTGGGCCCGCGTCGAGGTCCACCTGCGGGCCGATCTCGACCGCGTCGTCGCGCTCCTCCCGCCCGGCGCCGTCCAGCACCTGCGGGCCTCGACCCCCGTCTGGGTCGAGCGCGAGCGCGAGCACTCCCCCGTGGGCATGTCGGGCCGGGGCATGTGCTACCACCCCTCCCGCCAGTGGCTCACCAACAACGGCATCCTTCCCGACAAGGCGGGGGGCATCGAGATCCAGAACGCCAACGACTTCCTCAACTGGCGCAACAACCAACCCCTGAGCCTGCTGCACGAGTTCGCCCACGCCTGGATGCACGCCGGCCCGGTCGACCGCGCCGCGATCGAGACCGCCTACGCCGGCGCCATGGAGGGCGGGCTCTACGACGCGGTCGCCTACAACCTCGCCACCGAGCCGACAAGGGCCTACGCCGCCAACAACCCGATGGAGTACTTCGCCGAACTCTCGGAGGCCTATTTCACACTCAATGACTACTTCCCCTTCACCCGCCGCCAGCTCCAGGCCCACGACCCGGAGGGCTTCCGGGTCATCGAGGCCGCCTGGACGGTTCCCGACCTCGCCCCGGTCCCCGCCCCGGCCCCGGTCGACACCGACGGACCTCGGGCCGCTCCATGACGCTCTTCCCGTTCGAGAAGCCCGTCGAGCGCCCGCCCCACCCCGCCAGCCTCAGCGATGACGACCTGCTCGCCCAGTGCGACACCGGGCGCAGCCGCACCTCGGGCCCGGGCGGGCAGAACCGCAACAAGGTCGAGACCGCGATCGAGCTCACGCACCGCCCGACCGGCATCTCCGCGAAGGCGGGCGAGCGCCGGTCCGTCCGCGAGAACCGCCAGGTCGCGATCAGGAGGCTCCGCCTCGCCCTCGCGATCCGCCATCGCGAGCCCGTCCCCATCGGGGACATCCGCTCCGCTCTCTGGCGCTCGCGCCTGCAGGGAACCAGGCTCGTCATCAGCGAGAGCCACCGCGACTACCCCTCGCTCCTCGCAGAGGCGCTCGATGTCCTGGACGCGACGGGCCTCGACCCGAAGACCGCAGCCCTCCGCCTCACCACCACGCCCAGCCAACTGTTGCGCCTCCTGCGCCACCACCCGCCCGCGTTGGTCTCGCTCAACGAGGCCCGCGAGCGCCGGGGCGAGCACCCTCTCAAGTAGCCCCCCGCCCCCCCGGGGCCCCGGGCCCACTCGACCGGCCCGCCCGGCTTCGCCCGGCCCGACCACAGCGCACAAAAAACCCCGCGGTCGGGTCGGACCGCGGGGCCGAATCTGGTCATCGCCCGGGCGGGCGGGGTCGCGCTACGAAAGCCCGCCCGGACGAGTGTCGTGCGATCAGCGACGACGACGCGCCGCCATGAGACCACCGAGGCCCATGATGGCCACAGCGCCCGGAGCCGGGATCAGCGTCATCTCGAACGCGTGATGCAGGCCATTGCCGAGGGGCGAGGTGAACTCGGCGTTCAGGTTGTTGCCGACCGTCGCCGCATCCGCGGTCACGAACCACTGGGCCCGCGTCGCGGCACCAGCGCCGAAGAGGTTCTCGTCGTCGAACGCCATCTGGACGAAGCCGCCGGCCGCGACCGCGACCTCGCTGCTGATGTTGATGGTCCAGATGAAGTTGCCGGCCTGGCTCAGGTTGACGCCGAAGCCATCGACGAAGTTGCCGCCCGCGTCGAAGAAGTCAAAGAAGACCACCCCGCCCGGGTTCGGCGGGAGGAAGGGGTCGGTCTGCGCCGCGTTGACCCCACCGACGAAGCGGAACTGCTCGAGGAACCCGCCATTGGGGGCGATCGACTGGTAGTCGGTCGAGCTCACGACGTCCAGGGCGCCGTTGGCGACCGGGGCGGTGTTCGCGATGCTGAAGAAACCCTCGACGCTGTTCGTCAGGTTGCTGTACGCAACGCCAGCGAACTCCGGCGAGGACACGTCCAGCGCCTGCGCCGAAGCGGGGGCGTAGATCGTGTACCCGCTGCGATCGATGTTGGCGGGGAGGGCCGAGGCGGCGGCCGCCGCACCGGCGACCGCAACGATACCGATGATGCTCTTCATCTGTGTCTCTCCTGCTCGAAATGGGCGCGCAACAACGGCGCCGGGGACTCCATGACCGTACTTGGCCGTTGGAACCTCGACGCCAACTGCACACAAGCAGAAGATCGTCGTCTTGTCTCTCTCCCAACGGACCGTCTCTCAGCAGGGAAAGTACCAGAATCCCGTGAGCGGTCAACCTCGATCCAACACAATTCAAACAGGAATGTGCAACCGGGCCCCCCCGCACACCCCTGTACCGGTGGCGTCGAGGTTTCCGGACCTTACCCAGATTCCCATCGCCCGCCCCGCCCGGGGTTCAGTCCCCGTGGCGCTGGCGCAGCTTCGGGCTCAGCCGGTTGATCAGGTGCACCCGTTCGAAGAGGTCGACCCAGTCCTGCGTCGTCGCCGCCAGCTCGTCCTCGGGCACCTCCGCCCCGGGCAGGGGGCACGCGGCGCCCAGGGCCTTCTCCGCCTTGGCCCGGTAGCGGCTCAGCGTCCCGTCGCCCACGAGGTCGACGAAGTCGAAGTCCTCGTTGCAGAAGACCGCGGTCGGCACCCGCAGCCCCTCGCTGATCATGATCTTCTCGGACAGGTCGCGGTGCTCGTCGCGATCGACGAACCGCACGCGCACCTTCCCGGGGTTCGCCTCGCCGATCCGGGCCAGGATCGGGCACTGCTGCACGCAGTCCCCGCACCACAGCCCGCTGCTGACCACGACATTCACCTCGCGCTCGAACGAACGCAGCAGCTCGACCTGCGGGCCGGTCAGGCGGGCCCGCTCCGCCCCGCGGCGCCAGCTCTCCACCTGCCCGGGCGTCCCGCCCGCGATGTAGTCATCGAACGCCTCGCCCGCCTCGAACTTCGCCCTGAGCAGCTCGCGTGTCACCATGCCCCGCACACCTCCCCGGTCGCTCGTCTATTCCCGGTTCACCAACGCTCGTCGTCGTTCTGAGCCCCGAGGGGCCACGCGTCCCGCGTCTGTCCGTTCACCGTCGTCCCGTGCTGGATCACCGTACGCGTCGCGTCGACGAAATCGAACGGGAACGCCTGGCGGACATGGCTCGCCTCGTCCAGCCTCGCGACCTGCGCATCGCTCAGCGCGACCTCGAGGGCCTTCAGGTTCGCCCCGAGCTGCGCCATCGTCCGCGCCCCGATGATCGTGCTCGTCACCCCGGGCTTGCCCTGCACCCAGGCGAGCGCCACCTCCGCAGGCGTCCGCCCGATCTCCTGCGCCACGCCCACCAGCGCGTCGATGATCCCGTACGCCTTGTCGTCCAGCTCCCGCGCCGCCGACCGCGCCTCGCCCTCCTTGGGCCGGTTCTCGCGCGTGTACTTGCCCGTCAGGATGCCGCCCTTCAGGGGGCTCCATGGCGTCACGCCCATGCCGAGCTCCTGCGCCATGGGCAGGAGCTCCCCCTCCACCGTCCGCTCCATCAGGCTGTACTCGATCTGCAGCCCGACGATCGGGCTCCACCCGTTCTGCCGGCACTCGTACTGCGCCATCGCGCACACCCACGCCGGGTGGTCGCTGAGCCCGACGTACCGCACCTTCCCGGCCCGCACCAGGTCGTCGTAAGTCCGCAGCATCTCCTGGATCGGCGTGTGCCTGTCCCAGAAGTGACTCCAAAGGAGGTCGATGTAGTCCGTCTCAAGGCGGCGCAGGCTCTCATCCACCGCCGCCATCAGCGCCTTCCGCCCGTTCCCCCCGCCGTTCGGGTCGCCCCGGAACATGTTCCCGGTGCACTTCGTCGCCAGCACGATCCGATCCCGGTCGCCGCGGGCTTTCAGATGCTCCCCGATGATCGCCTCGGAGTGCCCCTTCGTGTAGATGTTCGCGGTATCCAGGAAGTTCCCGCCCCGGTCGAGATACGCGTCGATGATCCCTTTCGAGTCCTCGACCGAACTCCCCCAGCCCCAGTCCTCCCCGAAGGTCATCGTCCCGAGGCTCAGGGGGCTCACCCGCAGCCCCGACCGCCCGAGCGTGACATAGTGATCCAGTTGCGTGCCCGTCGACATCGACCGATCTCCCGTTCACCCGCGCCGGACCATGCCCGCGCGAGCCGAACAGTAGCGGCCCATGACGCCCGCATCACCCAGTCACTCCCCCGGCGTCGCGTCCCGCGCCATCTCCACCAGCTTCCGCAATTCGTCGAACGCCCCGAGGGGCGTCAATCCCTCGATCTTCACGTCTTTCAGCGCGTTCACCGCGGGGTGGGGCACGAACTCGGTGAAGAGCCCCATCTGCTCGCTGGCCCTCTTCCTCGGTGCCTCCACCTTCGCGGTGTCCACCCGCCCCGCCTGCTGCACGCTCAGCGTCCGCAGCACCTCGTCCGCCCGCGCCGTCACCCCATCGGGCACGCCCGCGAGCCTGGCGACATGCACCCCGTAGCTCTGGTCCGCCCGCCCGGGCCGGATGCGGTGCACGAACACGATCTCGGGCCGCCCCTGCGCATCCGCCCACTCCCGCACCTGCACATGCAGATTCATCACCCGCCCCGACAGCCGCGACTCCAATTCCGTCAACTCGTGATAGTGCGTCGCAAACAGCGTCCGAGGCCCGACCGCTCCCGCACCTTCCGAACCCTCCCCCCGATCGCCGATGGCCGATCTCCGATCCCCTCCGAGCATCGCCAGGTGCTCCGCGATCGCCCACGCCAGGCTCAGCCCATCCAGCGTGCTCGTCCCCCGCCCGATCTCATCGAGCACCACCAGGCTCCGCCCCGTCGCGTGGTTCAGGATCGCCGCGGTCTCCGTCATCTCCACCATGAAGGTCGACTGCCCCCGGTGGATCGCATCGTCCGCCCCCACGCGCGTGAAGACCCGGTCGCAGGTCCCGATCGTCGCCGACGCCGCGGGCACGAAGCTCCCCGCGCTCGCCAGCACCACCAAGAGCGCGCACTGGCGGATATAGGTGCTCTTGCCCGCCATGTTGGGCCCGGTGATCAGCGCCAGGCTCGCCGCATCGCCCGCACCCAGGCACACATCGTTGGGCACGAATCCTTCGCCCAGGAGCTCATCCAGCACCGGGTGCCGCCCCTCGCGGATATCGAGGACCGGCTCGTCCACCACCTCGGGCCGCACCCACCCCCGCTTCACCGCCTTCTCCGCGAACGCCAGCAGCCCGTCCAGCTCCCCGACCGCCCGCGCATACGCCCCGATCGCCCCGATCTCCCGGCGGGCCGCGTCGACCAGCTCCGCGAAGATCGCCCGCTCACGCTCGAGCGCCCGCGCCTCCGCCGTCGTCGCCTTCGCCTCGAAGTCCTTCAGCTCCGGCGTGATGAACCGCTCCGCGTTCGTCAGCGTCTGCCGACGGCTGAAGCTGTCCGGCGCCCGCCTCGCCTGCGCCTTGGGCAATTCGATGTAGTACCCGAAGACCTTGTTGAAGCCAACTTTGAGCCCGGGCAGCTCGTGCTCGGTGTTCAGCCTCGCCTGGTACTGGGCCATCCACTCGCCCGCGTCCCGCTGCAGCGCCCGCGCCTCGTCGAGGTCCCTGTCCACCCCCTCCCGCACCAGCCCGCCGACGCGCAGGTGCGCCGGGGGCTCATCGACACAGGTCGAAAGCAGCGTCTCGCCCACCTTCGCGATGCGCTCGCACAATTCCGTCAGCGCCCCGTGCACCCGCCCCAGGCTCCCCGTCCCGCCTGTCAGCTCCGTCAGGTCCCGCACCCGCGCCAGCCCCACGCCCATCGACACCAGGTCCCGAGGGCTTGGCCTCCCGAGCGCCACCCGCGCCGCGATCCGCTCCAGGTCCTGCACGCCCGACAGCGCCTCGCCCAGCTCCCCCGCCAGGCGCCGGTCCTCCACGAGCCCCGCCACACCCGCCTGCCGCTCCCCGATCTCCCCCGCCACGCTCAAGGGCTCGCACAGCCACGCCCTGAGCCTCCGCCGCCCCATCGCGGTCCGCACCAAGCCCCCGCGCGTGAACACCCCGAGCAGCGACCCCTCCCCCCCGTCCCGCCCCTCGCCCCGCGTCCCGTCCTCGCCCCTGATCGTCCGCACGATCTCGAGCGAGCGCAAACTCACCGCGTCCAGCACGCACACCCCTTCGGCCGCGCACCGCCTAGGCGGGCACAGGTGCGTCAGGGTGCTCCGCAATTGGGGCGTGTCCAGCGTCCCCGCCGCCGCGTCCGCACCGACCGCCTGCGTCTCGCCCAGGTATCCGAGCGCCACGCCCACCGCCACCAGCGCCGGGTCGTCATCCGTGAACCCAAACCCCTCCGCGCTCGCCACCCCGTACTGCTTGCGCACCCGCTCCAGCGCCTCGTCCGCCCGGAACCACCACCCCGGACGCGCCGTCGCCGCCACCCGCAGCAGCTCGATCACCCGGCGCACGGGCGCCGGCGTCTGCCCCCGCTCGTCCTCCGCGTGCAGGATCTCCCGCACCCCCGCCCGCTCGAACGCGTCCGCGACGCTCCCCGCGTCCCCCTCCACGATCTCGAACGCGCCCGTCGACGCGTCCACCACCGCCCCGTACACCGTCTCGCCCACCGCGTGCACCGCCGCCAGCGCGCACACCGCGTCCTCGCCACGATCCCCGAGCAGGCTCTCGTCCGCGATCGTCCCGGGCGTCACCACCCGCGTCACCGCCCGCTCGACGATCCCCTTCGCCTCCTTCGGGTCCTGCGTCTGGTCCGCGATCGCCACCCGGTACCCCGCAGCGATCGCCCGCCTCAGGTACCGGTCCTTCTGGTGGTAAGGCACCCCCGCCAGCTTGATCCCGTTCTGCCGCTCCGTCAGCGTCAGCCCGAGCGCCTTGCTCATCTCAACAGCATCATCCCCGAAGAGCTCGTAGAAATCCCCCATCCGAAAGAACAGGACGCACCCCGGGTGCTGCTCCTTGAACCGCACGAACTGCCGCATCGCGGGCGTGTCGTACGGGTCCTTCGCCCCAGCCACCTTCGCCGCCTGTCCTCCGCTGCCTCGGGCCATAGCCACCAGCGTAGCCCACAACCAAAACGAGCCGCGGCCTTGAGGTTCAGGGGTCTCCCCGCCCTCAAGGCCGCGTCCCTCTCCTCACTCACCCGCCGGGCGGACCAGTCCTCGGGGCCGACCCCGGTTCACTCCCGCTCCTTCTCATCACCCCGCGAGAAGCCACACCGCGGTCCGGGGGCTCTCGTTCGTCAGCTTCAGCGCCGTCCCGCTCGACGCCCCCAGGACGCTCGCCCGGGCGAACCGCGCGCTCTCCGCTGCAAAGTCCGTGTCACGGATGATCGAGTTCGCGGCGCTGATGTTCTCGAACTCCACCGCCTTGCTCGCCCGCTGGCTGCCGATGACATTCGCCTGGAACGCCCCGATCCTCCCCCGCAGCGTGTTCACCCGGTCCGCCGCGGTCTGCACCGCGCTCGACACCTCGTCGGGGTTCGAAAGGTTCATGTCGCTCAGCCCCAGCGTGACCGCGCTCGTCGGCTCGATGTTCAACTTCTCGCCCCCAGCGTTCAGCGTCACCCCGCCGTCAAAGAGCTTCACCCCGTTGAACTCCGCACCCCGGAGCTGCCGGTCCACCGACTGCTGGATCGACGCCATCTCCATCTCGTTCGCTCGGATCTCTGCGTCGCTCATCCCCCCGGTGTTCGCGTTTGCGACTGCCAGCGCCCGGGCCTCCGCCATCTGGCCCGAGACCTCGCTCAGCGCCGCGTCCGCCGTCGCCGCCACCGCGTCCGCCCGCTCCATCGACCGCGTCTCCGCCTCGAGGGCCGCGAGCTGCGCCTTCAACTGCTCCGAACTGATCAGCCCCGCCGGGTCGTCCGCCCCCCGATTGATCCGGAAACCCGTCGACTGACGCTCGAGCGACGCCGCGATGAGCCCGTTCGCCCGCCCGAGCGCGTTCTGCGCCCCGAGCGAAGGGGCCGGGTTATTGGGTGTGATGCCACCGGACATGACCATGGGACGATCCTCCGTGATCCCGCCGGCCCACCGCCGACGAACGCCACCCACCGTCACAAACGCCCACCGCCCACGCCACCCGTTTCCCCGGTCCCCCGATCAAGTGGCCCCTCTCCCGCCGCACCATCCCCCCAGCCCGCACCCCTTCCCCTCCCCGCCACCGGCAAACCGCCCCATCTCTTGGCACCCCGTCCCCCCGTATCGCACGCTCCCCCCGGACGCCCAGCAGGCGACCGCAGGGGAACACCATGCACACGATCCACGCCTCCGCCCTCGCGATCTCCATCCTCTCCGCCAAGGCCCTCGCCGGGCCGGTCCTCACGCCCATCGAGTCGGGGCCCTCCGCCCCCGCCCGGGGCTCGATCACCATCACCGAGTCCGCCGACCGCCTCGCCTCCTCCGCCCTGGGCTTCGAGGACTACCGCGTCGGCGCCAAGGTCACCGCCCTTGACTTCGGGGACGTCGCCGCTTCCGTCACCCACGCCGGAAGGCACAACAAGATCCACCGCCTCCACGATGGCCACGGCGCCGTCGCCGCGGAAGGGGACAACTTCTGGAAGGTCATCGGGGGCTCCATGACCCTCGACTTCGGCACCGAGCGCCTCTCCGGCATCTCCTTCTGGTACTCCGACCTCGAGTGGGCCACCCTCCGCATCCGCTTCGACGACGATGCCTTCGACCTCCGCGACTCCAACTCGAGGGACCCCCGGTTCTTCAGCTACACAGCCGCCCAGGGCGCCGACTTCTCACGCGTTAACTTCGAGTGGATCGGCCACAGCAACGACGGCATCGGCTTCGATGGCTTCTCCGTCACCCGCGCCACCATCCCCGCCCCCGCCGGCGCCCTCGCCCTCACCGCCCTCGCCGCCTGCGCCACCATCCGCCGCCGCCGCGAGTGAAGCATCGGCCGTCTTCATTTGGCCATGTGGCCATTTCCTACTTTGGCCCTTTGTTCCCCCCTATCCTCGCCCCATGACCCCTCCCGACGAATTCGCGACCCCCGACCAGGTCAACGCTGCTGCAGAAGCCTTCCGCACCGATTTCGCCGCGGTCCGCGACCAGATCGGCCGCGCCGTCGTGGGCCATAATGAGGTCGTACGGGGCGTCCTGATCTGTCTCTTCACCGGGGGCCACGCCCTGCTCGAGGGCGTCCCCGGCATCGGCAAGACCCTGCTCATCCGCTCCCTCTCGCAGGCCCTGAGCCTCGACTTCGGGCGCATCCAGTTCACGCCCGACCTGATGCCCGCCGACATCGCGGGCACCACCATCGTCGTCGAGGTCGAGGGCGAGCACGGTCGCGTCAGCCGCGAGTTCCGCTTCCAGCCCGGGCCCATCTTCGCGCAGATCGTCCTCGCCGACGAGATCAACCGGGCCACCCCCAAGACCCAGTCCGCCCTGCTCGAGGCCATGCAGGAGCGCAGCGTGACGGTCCAGGGCACGACCCACCAGCTCCCCGCCCCCTTCTTCGTCATGGCGACGCAGAACCCCATCGAGCAGGAGGGCACCTACCCACTCCCCGAGGCCCAGCTCGACCGCTTCTTCTTCAAGCTCGAGGTCGGTTACTCCACCCGCAAGGACATGCACGAGATCCTCGCCCGCACCACCGGCGGGGCCACCCCCGGGCTCGAGCCCGTCCTCACCGCGGACAAGATCCTCGCCCACCAGCGCCTCGTCCGGCGCGTCGCGGTCGCGCCCCATGTCGCCGACTACGCGGTCCGCACCGTCCTCGCGACCCACCCCAAGGGAGACGCCAGCGACGGGCGCTACGCCACCCCCATGGTCAACCGGTTCCTGAGGGTCGGCGCCAGCCCCCGCGCCGCCCAGGCCCTCACCCTCGGTGCCAAGTGCCTCGCCCTCCTCGACGGGCGCACCGCCGCCAGCATCGACGACATCCATAAGGTCGCCCTCGAATCCCTCCGCCACCGCGTCATCCTCAACTTCGAAGCCGAAGCGGAGGGCGTCTCCGCCGACGCCATCATCCGCAACATCATCGACACCCTCCCCCGCGAAGCCGCCGCCGACTGACCGAACACCACCATTCGACCCGGTGCCCTACTCCAAGGATGCCGTGGAGACATCGCGCAGCGATTTCTCCACGATCAAAGGACCCTCACCCCCGGTGCCCCGAACCGCCGCGCAGCGGCGCTTCGGGCCGGTCGTCTGCGGACCCCCCTTCCCAAGGGTGGCGTGAAGACATCGCGCAGCGATCTCTCCACGAACCCCGATTCGAACGCCCCATGCACCCCCGCGCGATCTCTGGCATCATCAGCGTCCGCCCAAACGCCCCGAGCCCCGAACCAAACCGAGTGATCGCTCACCCGCACAACCCGAAGGGGACCCTCCCCGCCCGCCCCCTCCCCCCGCGATTCCTCGCGGCCCTCACCCTCCTTGCGATCCTCCTCGCCCCCGCCCGCGCCGCGATCGAGCCCGTCACCCAGGAGCCCATCGCCATCGCCGGCTCCCCCATCGTCGTCGCGGTCCGTCTCACCGACCCCGCCGACCGTGGCCCCCTCACCGCGATCCTGGAGGACACCCGCCGGGTGCCCGCCAGGCTGATCCCGATCGCGTTCGACGACCCCGCGCCCGACCGTCGGCGCTGGGTCGACGCGGTCCCCCGCGTGCGCCCGGACCCGGGGCGCGTCGGGACCGACGGCGCGTGGCTCCTGGTGCTGGAGCCCCCGCGCGACGCGGTGGGGCAGGGGATTTTCATCAACGGGAGGCGGTGGGCCTTCCGCTGGCTGGGGGATCCCGTGCGGGAAGCCCTTGCCAAATCAATCGATACGACGATCGACGACCCGCTTCTCAACCCCTGGGCGAGCGCCGTGCCCCGCGCCTGGCGGGCGGGGGGCGACCTGCGGGCCCGCGCCGAGCCGGTGAGCGCCAGCCCGCTCTCCCGCTGGCGGTATCTCCTGTTGACACAGGGTCTTGCACCGACCGACCGCCCGGGCCCGCCCCTCGCGACCGAGCCCGAGCACCGCATCCTGGCGGACCTCATCGCGTCGGACATCGAGACGCGATGGCGTCGCGCCCTGCTCACGCTCTACCTCGCGGACCCCGCGCTCTCGGAGCGCGCCCGGAGGGCGCTCGCGGGGGCCGGGCGTTTCCCCGGGGGGAATATGGCGCCGCTGTGGTGGGCGGAGGCGGGGCTGCTGACGGAGTTGCTTGAGGCGCAAAGTCTTGTGGCCGCACGGGATCGAGCGGCGTCCTGGCTGGAGACGGTGCCCTCGGCGCTCGCGTGGGTTTCTGAGGATGCGCTCCCCGGAATGGACCGGGGAGAAATTTCCGTGTTACCGACCCGGGCGATGCTCCTCGCCGCGGGCCGGCCCGGGGGGGATCTGGGCACGGTGGCGGATGTCCTCCCCTATCAGGGGGTCACGCTGACGGTGCCCCGTGCCACGACGGGTGAGCCCCGGGCGGTCGTCCGCGGGCCCGACTGGTCGGCGGAACTGGCGCTCGATCCGGTGCGCGGGGCGCAGCCCCCGGCGCTGAGGCTCGGGCCCCTGGTGTACGCGTGGACGCTGCGGGACCTGACGGGAGGCTCTGCGCCCCCGTCGGACCCGGCGTGCGTCGTGCTCCTGCAGCGCCTGCCCGGGCCCCAGGGGGCGTGGCGGGTGTACGCGGAGGTGGCGGAGGACCCGGCGACGCCCAGCGTCGTGGAACTGTGGCTGGACGGGCAGCCCATCCGGCTCGACCCGGCGGGCGCGCCCGGGGGGGCGAGCGTCGCGCGCCTGGCGGATCGCTGGGCGGTCGCGATGGAGTTGCCCATCGATGTCGACGCGGCGCGAGCGCGGATCGGCGTGGTGCGGACGCTCGGGGTGGGCGTGCGGACCGCGTGGCCCCGCCCGGTGCTGCCCTGGGACGATCGTCCGGGGTCGGCGGTCGTTGACCTGAGCGGGTGGTGAGCGCCGCGGATCGCGTGGGCCGGTCAGACGCGCATGCGCGAGCCGTACACGAGCCACTCGAGGGCGAGCAGGATCGAGGCGGCGAGGACGAACCAGGACCAGATCTCGCGCGGGCCCGAGACGGACTCGACGGAGGGCGCGGGCTCGCCCCCCGCGTCGATCTCGCGCCGGACGGTCAGGGCGGTCTCGCCCGGGTCGGCGAGGTTGATCGCGACGAGGCGCGACGCACCCCGGGCAGCGACCTCGTAGAGCCCAGCGCTGGGGATGATGCCCAGGTCGATGGTCGCCCCGCCCCCGGGACCGACGCGGAGTGTGCGCCTGCCCGGCATGTCGTCGGTGGCGGAGGCGACGGGCGAGAGCGTGACCTCGTCGCCTGCGGAGACGAAGGCGCCGAGGCCCCGGACCTGAGCGGCGGCGGTGGTGGGGAACCAGAGGCCCCGGTCGCCCCCCGCGGTCGCCGCGGCGAGCTCGTCGATCGCGGCAGCGACGAAGATGGGGAAGGAGAAGTCGAGCGTCCAGTTGGAGCTCTGGAGCGGGAAGGCGACAACGATGCGGGGGACGCCGGTGTCCCGAGCCTCGATGATGAAGGGGCCGGCGGGGCCCAGGGCGAGCTCGGTGATGGTGGTCTCTTCGGTGGGCGTGTCGCCGGCGCTTGGGAGGTTGATCCAGCGGGAGATCTGCACTGCGTCGAGCGCAAGGTCCTGCGTGACGGGGTGGGCGCGGGTCCAGCTGACGAAGCCCGCGGCGCCGTCGCGGGCGGTGCGGGTGACGGGCGTCTGGCCCTCGGAGAGGAGTGAGGGGAGGGTCGCGCCGAAACTGAGCGAGGGGCTGGGCGGGGAGCGCTCGGGGGTGATGCGGTCGAGCACGATGATGTCGAAGGCGCGGAGGTCGTTGCTGGCGAAGCTGTTGTACTGACGCCCGGTGACGGTGCGGACGCCCCGCGTGCGGAGGGCGTCGAGGACATCGGCGAGGAAGGCGTCGGGCGCGGGCTCGCCTCGGTCGTCGGCGGGGGCGACGAGCAGGATCGCGGGCGCCGCGGGGGGCGGGAGGACGATCCACGCTGTGTCATCCGCGCGGAGCGGGTCGTCGCGGTTGAGCGCGAGCGTGAGGGGCCCCCCCGCGCTGTCGCGGAGGTCGATCGTGCGGGCGGCTTCGCCCGGCGTGCCATCATCGGCGCGGGCGGGGACGGAGACCGCGGTGCGGGAGGCGATCTCGCTGCCCCTGAGGAGCGAGACCGTCGCAGCTGCTGCGGAAGAGCCGGTGTTCGCGAGGCGGATGAAGATGCGGACGAGGGCGGGGTCGTCGATGTCGCGCAGGGCGCTGACCGCGGTGATGCCCACGTTGCCCCGGGCGGCTTCGAGGGTCTCGGCGTCCGGGGCGACGGGCTCGTAGGCGAGTTCGGCGCCGAGGCTGATGAGGGTGCCCCTGACATCGCCCCCGTCCGAGAGCAGGATGGCGACGGGGCGCTGCGTGTCGCCCGATTCGTCGACGGCGCCCCCCGAGAGGGCCTCGACGAGCTCGAGGGCGCGCTCGGGGTCGCCCGGCTGGTCGGTGGGCTCGATGGCGTTCACCGCGGCGCGCAGGGCGGCG
This sequence comes from Phycisphaerales bacterium, assembly GCA_036788215.1. GTDB lineage: Bacteria > Planctomycetota > Phycisphaerae > Phycisphaerales > UBA1924 > DAIQNV01. Next base: position 60,684 of record DAIQNV010000004.1, read on the forward strand.
AGGCGGCGCGTCGGCGCGGCGGCGACGAGGGCGTCGTGCGCGAAGGCGATGACGGTGAACTCCGGAGCGTCCGCGCCCGCGGTCATGGACTCGGCGATCTCGATCGCGCGGGCCTTGGCGGCCTCGAGGCGGCTCTCGCCCCCCGGCATGTCCGTCGCGGCCATCGAGGCGGAGCGATCGATGAGGAAGAAGACGCGGGAGCTCGGGGCGCCGCCCGAGTCGATCGCGGGGCGGGCGAGGGCGAGGAGGAGAAGGGCGAGGATGGCGAGGTGCAGGAGGAGGAGCCAGGAGGGCCGGATCATGCGGAACGGCGCGTTGACCTGCAGGTCGTGCACCGCCTGCTCCCAGAGCATGGTGGAGCTGACGCGGACAGGGCGACGCCGGAGCTTCAGGAAATAGAGCGTGAGGAGAGCGGGGAGCGCGACCGCGGCGGCGAGGAGGGCTGTGAGGGGGGTGAGGAGGGTCATGGGGTGGGGAGGGAGTGTAGGGGGAGGGGATCGGGGATCGGCCATCGGCGATCGGGGGGGAGGCATCGTGGAAAAATCGCTGCGCGATGTCTCCACGGCACCCGGGCGTGGGCTAAGGCGTTGCCGGTGGGCGGTAGTTCAGTCCGTAGATGAAGGTCTCGCGGCTGACATCGCGGCTGGCTTTGGGCTTGGTGTGGCCCGACTTGGCGAAGAGGGTGGCGGTGCGGGCGCAGAGGTCCCGGAAGGGCTCGCCCTCGAAGACCTTCATGACGAGGTTGCCCCCCGGGCGGAGGAGATCGGGGGCGAGGTCGAGCAGCATGTCGCAGAGGCGGGCGGAGACGAAGGCGTCGCCCGCGCCGGTGGTCTTGGGGGCCATGTCGGAGATGAGGTCGTCGAAGAGGGTCTCGGGGTCGCCGGCGAGTGACCGGAGTTCGGCGGGGTCGATCCGCGTGGCGTCGGCGGCGATGGTGCGGATGTTGGGGGGGAAATCGGCGGCGCGGAGGTCGACGGGGGTGAGGTCGATCCCCACCACGATGCCCTGGGGCCCGACGCGCCGGCCGGCGACCTGAAGCCAGGAGCCCGGGGCGCAGCCCACGTCGAGGACGCGGTCGTTACGCCTCAGGATCTTCTTCTTGTCGTCGATCTCGATGAGCTTGTAGGCGGAGCGGGCGAGGTAGCCCTCGCGTTTGGCCTTGCGGAAGTATTCGTCGTGGAGCTGGCGTTGGCGGGGCACGGGGGGAGGGTAGCAAAGGGCCAAATCGCAAAGGGCCGAAGGGCCAAAGGAAAGGCGGACAAGAGCAAAGAGCCAAAGTGGCGGAGTGGCGGAGTGGCGGAGTGGTGGCGGTTCGGGGGACTGGTGAGCATCGTGGCGAGGGCTTCGCCGTCTCCGCGGCACCCGCGGTTGGTGGTGGGTTCGGCACGGACCCGCAGAGCCGGGTCCGTGGCACCGGGCCGAGTGGCAAAGAATCAGAGCCGCGATGGTGGCGGCGCGGTCGTGGAGCGTGGAGAGGGCTTCGCCGTCTCCACGGCACCCCGGGTATTGGGGCGTGGTCAGTTCATGAAGGCGATGGTGGCGAGGCCGGCGAAGTAGAGGACGAGGACGG
>DAIQNV010000004.1:62353-76079 GCA_036788215.1 Phycisphaerales bacterium
GGTCAGTTCATGAAGGCGATGGTGGCGAGGCCGGCGAAGTAGAGGACGAGGACGGCGACGGATTCGAAGCCGATGTTGGCGATGCCGGAGCGTTCTCTGCGGACGAGGCCCATGGTGAGAATGGCGGTCATGACGATGGCAAGGGCCCCGATGAACACCTCGCGGTCGCCCGCGGCGTGGTAGATCGACCCGTCGCGGTAGAAGATGTCGGCGACCGCGACGAAGAGGGTGTCGAAGGTGTTGCCCCCCATGATGTTGGCGACCGCGAGCGTGAGGGCCCCCTGGCGCACCGCGGCGATGGAGACGATGAGCTCGGGCATGGAGGTGCTGACCGCGGTGAACGCGGCGCCTACGAACGAGCCGGAGAGGCCGGTCTGCTCGGCGAGGCCCAGGCTGGCCTCGCCGACCACCCAGCCGGCGGCGGCGACGATGGCGCAGGCGATGCTGAAGGAGACCACGAGGCGGGAGAGGGGCGTGCCCTGCATGTTGCTTTGGTCGGGCTTGTCGGTGGTGGTGACATCCGTTTCTTCCGGGTGCCACATGGGGTGCTTGCGCGTCTGCTGGGCGACGCGGAGCCCGAAGACATAGCCGAACAGCACGATGGGGGTGGCGGGGTGAATGCCCAGCAGGGTGTAGTCGGGCCCGTGCATCGCGAGGATGATCAGACCGATGATCGCGATGAGCAGGGCCCCGAACACGATGTTCTCCGTCGACGCGGCGGCGTGCTCGAGGTTGGCTTTGCGCAGGGTCAGGTCGGCGATCGCGAGGAACATAATCTGGGCGGCGATCCCCCCGAAGGAGTTGCTGACCGCGAGCTCGGCGTTGCCATCGATCGCGGCGGTGACGGAGGCGGTGATGCCCGGGAGGCTGGTGCCCGCGCCCAGGAGCAGCGCGCCCATGAGGGCTTCGCCCATGCCGGTGCGGTCGGCGAGGACATCGGCGAGGCGAGCCAGGCGCGGTCCGACGCCCGCGATGACACCGGTGGCGATGAGGAACGCGGTGATGTTGAGCCAGAGGGGCCAGTGGTCCTGCATCGCACCTGTTTTGTAGCGGGGTGCTGTGAACGCGCGTTCATCGTGGGGACCACGGTCGCCCCGGTGCGCGAGGAACGGCCCTAGTGGGGGACTTCCTTCACCGCATTCCGGTTCCACGCGGGGACGCGGACGATGATGGGCTTGCCGTCCGCCGGCTCCTTCAGGATGTCGCACTGGCACGAGAGACGGCTGTTGCGCTGCAGGCCCGGGGCTTCCTCGACGCGGTCGTCCTCCGCGTCGGTGGGCTCGGCGAGGCAGTCCATGCCCTCTTCGACATAGATATGGCAGGTGGAGCAGGCGCAGACGCCCCCGCAGGCGTGCTCGATGTTGATGCCGTGCTCGACCGCGACCTCGAGGAGGTGCTCGCCCTTGGCGGCCATGACCTCGTGCTCCGCCTTGTCGGAGCCGTCCTCGTTGACGCTCGCGGGGTCTTCGAGGATGAACTTGATGGGGACGGTGGCCGGGCCATGGTCGTGGTCGGAGTGTCGGAGGTGCATCGGGGTGCTCCTGTGGTGCTCAGGCCGGTTCCGGGGTCGTTCCCGGGCGGCGAGTTGAAGGGTGGAATCACTCTAGACGGGTCTGGCTGGCGACCTTGGGGTCCGGATCGTGGGTGTTGATGGCGGTTGCGGGGGGGAGGGGGCGGTCCGGGTGGGGGTGGGTCACTACACTTGTGGCATGACGGCAGAGCCGCCCGCCGGGGGCGCGGGCCGACCGACGGGCCCAGTCCCCGAGATCAGCATCGTCGCCCCCGCCCATAACGAGCAGGACAATGTCCGCCCCTTGGTCGAGGAAGTCTCGGCCGCGATGGAGGCGGCGGGGGTGTCGTTCGAGTTCATCATCGTGGACGACGGGTCGACGGACGAGACGCGGGACCGGGTTCGGGCGTTGATGCCCGGTCGGCCATGGCTGCGGTGCGTGGCGATGACGGGGACGCCCCCCGGGCGGGGGAACGGGCAATCGGCGGCGTTCCACGCGGGGTTCCGGGCGGCGCGGGCTCGGCTCATCGCGGTGCTGGACGCGGATCTGCAGAACGACCCCCAGGACATCCCGAAGCTGATGGCGGAGATGCAGCGGACGGGCGCGGACTTCGTGCAGGGGGACCGTTCGGCAGCCCGCCGCCAGGGGGACGCGTGGATCCGGCAGGTGGGGTCCATCGTGGGCCGGTGGTTCCGTCGGGTGCTGCTGGGGGACACGATCCGGGACACGGGGTGCTCGCTGAGGCTGATGAAGCGGGAGATCGCGCTCGGGCTGCCCCTGGAGTTCAAGGGGATGCACCGGTTCATCCCGGTGACGGCACGGCACATGGGGTACACGGTGGTGGAGATGGCGGTGTCGCACCGTTCGCGGCACGCTGGGGAGCCCAAGTACGGGTCGGGGATCACGAAGCGTGCGATCCCGGGGCTGATCGACCTGTTCGCGGTGCGGTGGATGCGGAGCCGTCGGAAGGCTGTCGGGTGCGTGGAGGCGGACGCTTTCTGGCCCAGTCGCCCGAAGCGTGAGGGGCCTTCGGAGAAGCGGGGGGAGAGGCCCGTTTCCGACCCGGAGGCGGCGGCGAGCGGGGCTGTGGCGTGAAGGCGGGGCCCGTGCTGGCGATGGTGGGGCTGGTGCTGCTCGGGATGTGGCTGGTTCTGCAGCCCACGCTGAGCGCGGAGCGGTACGACTACGCGATGCAGGTCGGGGCGGTGCAGCTGCTGGTGGTGCAGGAGGAGGGCGGGTACCGGTTCGTCGCGCCCGAGCGTCTGGCGGAGCGGGGGAGGCTTTCGGGGGCGGAGTTCGAGGCGGTCGTGGACCGGGAGCTGGCGGCGTGGAGCGAGCGGCCCGCGTTCGAGCGGCACCTGCTGGGGTTTTTCAACATCACGAGCTGGGTGAACTTCGTGTGGGTGGCGGTGGGGCTGATCGGGCAGGGGGCGTTCTTCGGTCGGATGATGATCCAGTGGGTGGTGAGCGAGAAGAGCCGGAAGAGCCAGGTGCCGGAGTTGTTTTGGTGGCTCAGCCTGTTCGGGGGGCTGAGCCTGTTCACCTATTTCGTGTGGCGGACCGATGTGGTGGGGGTGCTCGGTCAGTCGACCGGGGTCGTGATTTATGCCCGGAATCTGAGGCTGATCACGAAGCAGAGGCGTCGGGACCGTCGGCAGGCGGACGCGGCCCGGGTCGCGGTTGCGGAAGCAGAGGCGGTGCGGGGTGCGGGACCGGCGCCGGTGGCGCGGGCGGACGAACGGGACGGAGCGGGCCTCGAGCCCGTCAGCAGCGGGAGCAGCGATGCGGGCCTATCTCGATGATCAGCCTTTGAAGGTGGAGCCGGCGACGGTGGCGCGGGCGATCGACGCGGCGCGGGACGCGGCGGGGGAGCGCGGGCGGATCGTGGTGGAGGTGCTCGCGGACGGGGACGCGATCGCGGATGCGCTGCTGGATGCGCCGCCCCACGATGACGCGGGGATCGGGGAGCTGCGGATGACCTCCGCGGCGCCCGGGCTGTTCGTGGCGGTGACGCTCGCGGAAGCGGCGGATGTCCTGAAGCGGTCGAACGCGGACCGGGTGTCGGCGGCGGAGGCGATCGACCGGGGGGACATGGAGGAGGCGGGCCGGATGCTGTCGAGCGTCCTCGGGGTGTGGGCGCTGGCGCAGGACGTGCTGGACAAGTCGGCGTCGCTACTGGGCCTGAAGCCCGGGCAGATCGAGATCCCGACGGGGGACGGGGGATCGGTGCGGGGGCAGCAGCGGATCGATGAGCTGGTGGGCGTGCTGAACGGGGTGAAGGCTGCGGTGGGCGACGAGGACTGGACGACGATCGGCGACCTGCTGCACGAGGACCTCGGTGAGCAGACGGACCGGTGGGAGGCGTTCCTCAGGGCGACCGCGGAGCTGGCGCGGGGGTCGGGGGATGGGGTGGGGCCGGCGGGGGGCTGAAGGGGGCGGGACTGGGTGGGGGTTGGGGTCGCTGGATGCGCGGCCTGGCGGATTCCTCTCGCCCGGAGCGGGGGCTTCGTGTAGGGTGGTGGAGTCCCGGAGGCGGGCGAGCGAGGGGGGCACAGAGCTGGGTCAGAGCATCCACGAGACGATGGACCGCGCGAGCCACGCGCTGGCCGAGACCCGCTACTTCGAAGCGGGCCGGTTCGCGGCGCGGGCGCTGCAGACCGCGTACGCGCAGCGGGACTACCTGACGATGGCGCGGGTCTGCCTGCCCCTGCAGGAGGCCCGGAGACAGATCCGGCAGCTCGCGGCGGACGCGGCGCTCGAGGTTGGCGTGCAGATGGTGCGGTCGCCTGCGGAAGTGCCCAGGCCCCTCGGGCCGGGTTGCTACCTCATCGCGCCCCCGATGATCGGGGCGGACGCGCGGGCGCTGCGCCGGACCGCGGAGACGCGGAAAGTGCCGGCGTTCGTCTTGGCGCGGGAGCCCCTGACGCGGAAGCGGTGCTGGCCCATCGTGGGCGTGGCGGACCGGGGTTATCGGGCGTATGTGCCCCCGCCGGTCGAACTCGAGTGGACCGAGGGGCGGGTGACGCGGGACACCTTCGACGGCGCGATCTCGGTCGCGTGGTTCGAAGCGGCGGGGGAGGCGCTCGGGGACGCGATCATCGCGGGCGTGCGGCAGGACCTGCACCCCTGGTGGCGGGTGGATGACCTGCTCGACGGGCTCATCGCGGCGCCGGAGCACGAGAAGCTGCACCAGGCGCTCGCGGACGCGTGCCGCGTGGCGGCGGAGGTCCCGGCGCCGGAGTTGGACCGGCGGATGGTGGATGACCCGGAGCCCTACTCGTTCTGAGGTTGCATGAAGAGCGGGTGCCGTGGAGACGGCGCAGCCTTCTCCACGAGCCACAGACTCCGATCGTGGAAAAATCGCTGCGCGATGTTTCCACGGCACCCGGCTGTTTTGTCTGAATCAGTAGCCGCGCGGGCTGCGGCGTTGGTTCTGGTCGCCCAGGACGCCTCCGCCGATGCCTCCGACGATGGCGCCCGCAGCGGCGCCCTTGCCGGCGTCTCCGGAGAGGGAGCCCAGCCCAAAGCCCGCGAGGGCGCCGAGGGCGGCGCCGGAGACGGCGCCCTCGCCCGCGTTGGAGCAGCCGCTGGCGAAGAGGGTGGCGGAGGCGGTGAGGATGAGCCCGAGGGCGGTCGCACGGCGGGACCTGACGGCACGCATGGGAAACCTCCTTGGATGACCGGGGCCCTCCGGGACGGGCCCTGTGTGTTGAACGACCCGATATGGGGCGTCATTCCACAGTGTTCGGCGGATAGAGTTTGTGGTTGCAAACCCAGTGTTTTTGCTGGATCTGGGTGGGCGGGGGCTCAGTTCCAGCTCAGGCCCTTGGGCCAGTCGTCGGGGTTCTGGCCATCGGCTCTGCGGATGAGGCTGGCGAGGTCGCCCAGCCCCGCTCGGATGAGCTTGCAGCGCCGGGCGAGGCGGCCTTCCTCGAGCAGGCGGTAGCGGGTCTCGGGGTCGGTGAGCATGGCGAAGCTGACGAGTTCGAGGAGGGCCGGGGTTGGCACTTCCTCGTTCTCGACGTAGCGCTTCACCTGGTCGGCGACGACGAGTTTGGTGAGCGGGCCGTCCTCGAGTTCGTCCTGGATCCACTCGCGGAGGTCCTCCGCGTCGGCCTGGGCCCGGTCGTCGGCGTCGTCCTCGGGCTCGACGCCCACGGGCTCGAGGACCGCTTCGCGGAAGAGGCGCTCGCCATCGGGCAGGAGCTCATCGACAACGCGGGCGCGGCAGACGCCCTGCAGGAGGATGTTGTAACGACCGTCGTCGAGTTTCTCGTGCTGGACGATCTGGCCCACGCAGACCGCGGGGCGGAGGGGGGGGTTGGCGTGGTACTCCTGCTTCCAGCGGTTCCCCTGGAAGGTGCCCATGGCGATCTGGCCCACGCCATCGAGGGCCTTGTCGACCATCTGGCGGTAGCGGGGCTCGAAGATGTGGAGGGGGAGGACCTGTTGGGGGAGGACGACGACGGAATCGAGGGGGAAGACGGGCATGGCCCGGGAGAAATTGACGCGGATGGAGACCTCGTCGCTCATGGGGGGAACGGTACGCCGGCCCGGGCGGGCCGGCGGGCCATCGGGGATCAGGGATCGGCCATCGGGGAGAAGGGGGCGGAAGACACGGGCGGGACGCCCGTGCCACGAGCCAGTGAGGCCCGATGGGGCGTCAGGCGAGGGGGTCGGGGCGGTAGAGCTTGGTGTCGAGGCTCCAGATGCGCTCGGTGAAGTTTCCACCCAGGTCGGCGGCGGGGGGGTGCTCGGGGCGGGCGTTGGACTGGGCGATGGTGACCTTGGCGTCGAGCCCGTCGATGTGCGCGACCAGGATCGCCTCGGGGGTGCTCGGGACGCGGGCGGCGCCGTGCTCGGGGAGGCCATGGTGGGAGAGGATGATGTGCTCCAGGACCATGGCGGCGCCGGTGGGGAGGCGGACGCCCTTGTCCATCATGAGCTGCTGGACCTTATCGCGGAGCATGTGGGTGCCCTCGACGATGTGGCCGATGAGCTCGCCCATGTCGGTGTAGCCGAAGGCGCGGTCGTACTGCAGCTCGCGGGTCTTGCCGATGTCCTGCAGGAAGCAGCCCATGAGGACGATGTCGCGGTTGATCCGGGGGTAGAGCGGGCAGATGCGGTCGGCGATCTGCATGAGCGTGAGGGTGTGCTCGAGGAGGCCATGGAGGTGGGCGTGGTGCAGGGCCTTGGCGGCGGGGGCGCGCCGGAAGGCCTCGATGAAGTAGGCGTCCTCGAGGAAGGCCTCGCCCAGGGCCCGCATGGCGGGGTGCTCGAGGCTGGCGAGGAGTCGGGTCAATTCCGCCCACATCTCCTCGGGGTCGCGGGTGGAGACGGGGAGCAGGTCCTGCATCTGCTCGGGCGTGGGGTCGATGGGGTCGATCTGGTGGATGATGACCTGGAGCTGGCCCTGGTAGGCCTGGGTCTCCCCCTCGATGTAGACGAACCCCTCGGTGGGCAGGCGCTTGAAGGCGGCCTCCTCGATCGACCACATGCGGGCGGCGGTCTCGCCGGTGCGGTCGGAGATGAGGCAGCGGAGGTAGGGCTTGTCCTGGCGGGTCTTGCCGAGCTGGGCGTTCTTGATGGCGAACGCGCCCTGGATCCTCTGGGAGGGCTGCAGCTCGGCGATGTAGGGGCGGGTGGGGGCGGTGGTCATGGGACCAGCGTAGTAGCTTGACGCCGGGTTCGCGTCCCGCGTCTCACCGCCTGCGGCGCATCGCGAGGAGACCGGCACCGGCGAGGCCCGCGACGGCGCCGGGGGCGGGGATGCTCGCGAAGCCGCCGAGGTGGTAGATGGTTCCGTTGGTGGAGCTGATCCAGGCCTCGCCCCGGATGTCGTCGAAGGCGATACCGGACATGCCGGTGACGCCCAGGGCGGCGACATCGATGTCGGTGACAATGTTGCCAGCGAAGTCGAGCACGCGGATGGTGCCCTGGGAGTCGGAGACCATGTAGATGAGCCCGTCGGCGGCGTTGACCTCGACGTCGCTGTAGAAGGCATCCCAGCCTCCGCCGAAGTCGATGGTGCCGAGGGCGGAGCCGTCGGAGAGGTCGAAGCGCCGGAGGATGTCGCTGGTCCAGTCGATGGTGACGAAGGTCCCGTCGTTGGCGATGGAGCCCCCGGTGAGCTGGCCGATGGGCTCGGCGAGGTTCTGGACCGCGAGGATGGAGCCATCGAGGGGGTTGATCGCGTAGACGCGCTGCGGGTCCTGCTCGCCCTGGGTGTAGAGCATGGTGCCGGCGCCGACGATGGTGCCGTTGACGTTCACGTTGGAGCGGGCGAAGTCGATGTCGCCGTCGTTGCCGTTGCCCGGGGGGTTGGGGATCGAGGCGATGGAGTTGCCCGACCGGTCGTAGATGAATATGGAGCCGGAGCCGTTGCTGTGGGCGTAGATGCGATCGGCGTCGTAACCCACAGCGTTGAGGGTGCCTATGCCAGCACTGAAGGAGCCCAGGAGGGTGACTGCGGCGTGGGCGGCGGGGGCGCAGCCGGCGGCGGCGACGATGGCAAGAAGCGAACGCATGGCGGACCTTTCGGGCTCTCTGGTCTCTCTGGCTTTCAGCTGGGCGCAGGGCATGACCGCACGCACCGCATACAACCATGCCCCGGGGGCGGGGTGGCGTCGAGGAAAATCCCGAGGTTTTCGTGGGATTCCGGTTATCGACCTCGCCACTCGGAGGGCACCGCCCCGTACTCCGCACGGATGTCGCTCTTGATCCCGCCCCGGCCCTTCCACTTCGTGATCACCTGGAGCCACGCGGGCTGCATCAGGGCGACGAGGTGGTCGCGGATGGTGACGGTGACCGCTTCGTAGAAGATGCCCTCGTTGCGGAAGCTCTGGTAGTAGAGCTTGAGGCTCTTGAGTTCGACGCAGGTGCCGGCGGGCGCGGGGCCGGGCTGGTAGCGGAGGACGACATCGCCGAAGTCGGGGTGGCCGGTCTTCGGGCAGACGCTGGTGAACTCCTCCGAGATGTGCTCGATGACGATGGGGTCGGCGTCCTTCGGGACGGGGGTGGGGAAGGTCTCGAGGAGGGTGGTGTCGGGCATGGGGGGTCTCGGTGGGGTCGTCTGGGGTAGCGGACCCAGTATTGGCGCGCCGGTCAGCCGTAGCGGCGGACGAGCTCGATGATCTGGGGCTGGCTCGGGCGGATGCGGAGGCTTCGGCGGAGGGCCTCGACGGCGCCGTCGCGGAGGGTCTCGTCCTGGCCCTTCTCCCAGAGGTAGCGATTGAGGAGGCAGACGCCCACGCCGTTCCAGGCGGGGTAGTGGCGAGGGTCGAGCTCGGTCGCCTTGCGGAAGGCGGTGAGCGCGTCGGGGTAGGCCCGGAGGCGGAACCAGGCGGAGCCCAGGCGCTCGTAGGCGGTGGCGGTGGGGGCGACGCGGACGAGCTGCTCAAGGGTCGCCGCCATCTCGGCGAAGCGGCCGGTGCGACCGAGGCTGTCGGCGAGGCCCAGCAGGAGCTCGGGGCTGAGCTCCATCCGCTCCGCGGCCTGCTGGTACTCGATGACCGCGTCGGCGTGGAGGTCCATCGCGGCGTAGGTGGCGGCGAGATTGACGCGGGCGGGCCCGTCATCGGGGCGGATGGCGACGGCTCTTTCGGCGAAGGCGACGCCCTGGGAGGGCTCGCCGACGGAGAGGTAGGCGATGGCGAGGTTGAGGTTGGCGGCGAAGTGGTCGGGGTCGATGGCGAGGGCGCGGAGGTAAGCGCGGATGGCGTCGGAGATGCGGTCGAGGAGCTGGAGGGAAAGGCCATGGCTGTACTGGGCGCGGAAGCTGTTGGGTTCGAGCCTCGCCGCTTCCCGGTAGCTTTCTTCGGCGCGGGCGTAGTCGCCGGAGCGGCGGTGGATGTCTCCGGCGCCGAGGTAGGCGACGGTGAGCTCGGGGTTGATGGCGATCGCGCGCTCGAACTCCGCGAGCGCGGCGTCAAGATTGCCGGTGCGGAGCAGGCGCTGGGCGTCGCCGGCGATGACCTCGCTCTCGGCCTCGACATTGCGCGAGACGCCGGAGGAGGTCGTGGCGCAGCCGGTCGCGAGGGGGAGGGCTGCGAGGGCGAGCGCGAGCGGGAGGAGGGCTGCGTGGCGTCGCGTTCGGGGGGGTGCGTGCATGGTGCGCACTTTACGCCCCGGGGCGGGGGCGGGGTTCGGTGGGGTTGGGTGGGGCCGGTCAGGTCTCGATCATCCGCTTGAGTTTGCCGAGATTGATGGTGTCGAAGGGTCGGCCCTGGTCGTCGTGGCCTTTGGGTGTTTCGAGGATTTTGGGGGTGTTGCGGAGCGTGGGGTGGTTGACGACCGCGGCGAAGCCTGAGTCACTGAGTATGGGCTTCTTGCCGGTGCCGGTGAGGGTGCCTTCGCCGATGTGGGCGTGGCGGTCCTTGCGGCTGGCGCAGGCGCCGACAGAGTCGTTGAGGTGCAGGACCTTGAGGTGCTCGAGGCCGCAGGTGCGGTCGAACTCCTGGAGGACGGCCTGCGCCTCGGCGCGGTTGTGCATGGGGTAGCCCGCGGCGTGGGCGTGGCAGGTGTCGAAGCAGAAGCCCACGCGTGTGTCCTGGCCTGTGGCTTCGATGATGCGGGCGCGGAGGTCGGCGAGGTCCTCGAACCGGGAGCCCAGGTTGGAGCCGGAGCCGACAGTGTTCTCGAGGCAGACGACGGTGCGGTAGCCGGCGGTGTCCTTGAGCAGGCGCGTATGGGCGGTCGCGATGCGGGCGAGGCCGGAGGGTGCGTCGGAGGTGGTGTAGGCGCCCGGGTGGTGGACGAGATAGGGGATCTCGAGGATCTCGCAGCGCTCGATCTCCTCGCGCATGAGGGCGATCGACTTTTCCCGGAGTTCGTCGTCGGGGCTGGCGAGGTTGATGAGGTAGCTGGCGTGGCTGACGGCGCGGCCCCTGGACTTGCCCTTTGGGGCCCAGCCCAGGTCGCGGAGCTTGTCGAGCCAGGCGTCGCGCTGGTCGTCCTTGAGGGGCGGGGCTTTCCACTGCTGCTGGTTCTTGGTGAAGACCTGGACGCAGTCGAGGCCGAGGGTTTCGGCTTCGAGGAGAGCGTTGACCATGCCGCCGGAGATGGAGAGGTGGCTGCCGAACATGGGGGGACTATCGCAGGGTCGGCGCGGTTCCGCCACCCGGCTACGCTTTCGTCGGGGAAGTCCTTTCGCAGTAAGGAGAGCGTGCATGTCCGAATCCCGTCGTCCGCTGGAGGGCCGTGTGGCGATCGTGACCGGGGCGTCGGCGGGGATCGGGGCGGCGATCGCCCGGCGTTTCGCTCTGGACGGGGCGAAGGTGGTGCTCAACGCGCGTCGCGCGTCGGCGCTGGAGGCGCTGGAGCGGGAGCTGGATTCCTCGCAGGGGGTGGAGACCGCGATGTGCGTCGCGGGGGACTGCGCGGACCCGAAGACAATCGACATGATGCTGCAGACCGCGGTGGACCATTTCGGGACGCACCCGAACCTGTTCGTCATCAACGCGGGGCGCGGGCTCAATGGGTCGGTGATGACCTCCGACCTCGAGCAGTGGGAGGGGATGGTGCGGACCAACCTGCTCGGGGCGGCGAGGCTGCTCCGCGCCGCGGCAGAGCGGATGACGGGGCCGGACGCGCCCGATCCGAAGAAGTCGAGGGCGTGGCTGGAAGCGCCCCGGGACATCGTGGTGATCGGGTCGACGGTGGGGCGGCACATCTCGCCCTTCAGCTCGATGTATGGCTCGACGAAGTTCGCGGTGGGGTCGCTCGCGGAGGCGGCGCGACGGGAGTTGGCGCCGAAGGGGATCCGGGTCTCGCTCATCGAGCCCGGGATCGTGAAGAGCGAGTTCCAGCAGGTGGCGGGGTACGACGCGAAGCAGTTCGGGGAGTTCATGGAGTCGATCGGGCCGGTCCTCGTGCCCGAGGACATCGCGGACGCGGTCGCGTACATCTGCTCGCGTCCGGCGCACATCGCGGTGGGGGATATCGTAATCCGGGGGACGCGTCAGGAGTACCCGTAAGGGTTCCGGGAGCGCGGGCAATTCCCCGGTTTCGGGCATGCCGGGGCGGGCGAAAAAGGGTTGAATCGCCCCCCTGTTTGGTATACTTAGCGTGGATTCATGTTCGATTCGACCCGGCGTCGGGCGGTCGGTCAGAGTTCCCCGTTCGCTTCCTCCGGCCCGAGTTCAAGCAGCGGTTCGAAGTCAGGACTCGGGCAAGGCAGTGATCGCGAATGAAGCTTTACGTTGGGAATCTGTCGTTCGACACCTCGGAGGATCGTCTGCGTGAGATCTTCGAGGAGCACGGCACCGTCACCTCCGCGACCCTGATCATGGATCGCGAAACCGGCCGCCCCCGCGGCTTTGCGTTCGTGGAGTTCGCCGATGCCGCGGATGGGCGGAAGGCGATCGAGGCCCTCAACGGCGCCAGCGTCGACGGGCGTGACCTCACGGTCAACGAGGCCCGTCCCCGCGAGGCCCGCGGCGGCGGGTTCGGTGGCGGCGGCGGCGGCGGCGGTCGCGGCGGCTACGGCGGCGGCGGCGGCGGCGGTCGTGGCGGCTACGGCGGTGGCGGCGGTGGCCGCAGCGGCGGCGGTGGTGGCTACGGCGGTGGTCGTGGCGGCGGCGGCGGCGGTGGCTACGGCGGCGGCGGGAACTGGTAAGCCCTCCCGGCCCGCGCAGGCCACGCACGGATGAACACAGGGCCCGCGTCTCTTTGGACGCGGGCCTTTCTCGTTTTGGGGGATGGCTTCCGGGGCGTGGGGCGGGTTGGGAAACGGCCTGATTTTCGGGCGGCCCTTTGCGATCGGGGTGTTCGTACGGATTGTGTGTGGTATATTGGTCGCATGCCGGGTGCAGGCTCCGGCGGGACAGGGGGGGCGATGACCAGGGCGGATCTGCGCCGGGCGATGCGGTTCTACCTGAAGGCGTTCCAGACCGGGGAGGGCGCGACCACCGACGCGACGGTGCACGCGAGCGTGCTGACCGACGAGGGGTACGGGTCGGCGACGCCCAAGCGGCTCTACAAGGGGTCGGTGAACTTCACGATCGACAGCGCCGGGCTGGCGGTGCCCCGCTGGCCCGCTGCGTGGATGGAGATGACGGTCCGCGACCTCTCGGAGAAACTCATCCCGTCGCCCGGGCCCGGGGGTGATGCGTGAGGGGGGCGTGCCTGCTCGCGGTCGCGCTGCTGTCGGCACGACTCGTCGCCCAGTCGGCCGGCCCCGCGCCCGACGCGGGGGCGCTCGAGGACGGGCGCGAGGCGCTCGAGGACCTTGGCGTGCGGCTCTTCCTGGGGGCTGTCGGCGGGAGCGGGGATGCGGGCGGGGCGGGGATCCTGCTCGAGGTCGGGCGGTTCGTCGACGGGACGATCGCGGATGGGTTCTTCCGCTCGGGCGCGAACGAGTCCCGCGGCACCGGATACTTCCTCGACATTGCGCCCGACATCGAGATCCGCACCGGGGACGCGTCGAATTTCAACGCGGTGATCGCGAAGGTGAGCGCGAACCTGGTGTTCTTTCGCACGCGCGATCTGAACGAAGGCGAGGGCTCACCCGTCGTCGTGGTCGATTGGGAGCGGTGGACGCATGTGGTGCCGATCGCGATCGGCATCGAGGCGGACGATCGGTTCGGTTTCGTGAACACGCTGGCGGAGGTCGGGTACACGCCCTTTCTCCTGAGCGACGCGCTTGGCGACGACTACAAGCTCGGGCTGAACCCCCGCGCGGGCGTTTTCCTGCAGGCGGGCGGGAAGTGGGACGCGGGGGGCGATGCCCGCGATGGCAACGCGCGCGATGAGTCGGAGGAGGACACGGGGGGCGCGATCCTGCGCCTGAAGGCGGATGCGCGGGTTGAGATCCCGCTCGTGCGCGACGCGTTGCGCCGCCGGATCAACGCCCGGCTCGGGGCGACGGGGTGGTACGACCTGGCGCACAGCGCGTGGTACAGCCACTACGGGGCGGCGGTGCTGGTCGAACTGCGCGACAGCGTCGAGCTCGAGCTGCGGTTCGAGGAGGGCTCGGGCGCGCCGAACTTCAACGAGGGCGAGCAGTTCGGCGTGGGGCTCGCGATCTCGTTCTGAGGGTGAGTGGGATCAGAAGTCGGCCTCGACGACGACGCGGTAGCGGGGGCTCCCGTTGCGGAGGCGGTCCATGGCGCTGTTCAGGTCGCTCATCTTGAACCGCTCGCAGACGGGGGCGATCCCGTGGCGCCCGCAGAACTCGAGCATGGTCCGCATCGTGGCGGGGGCGCCGAGGGGGGTGC
>DAIQNV010000005.1:0-26354 GCA_036788215.1 Phycisphaerales bacterium
TGGATGTGACCCGGCTGATCATCGCCCTGTGCGGCGGAAGCGGCTACAATAAGCCCCATCAGCGGTGCCAGAACTATCTTGAGCATCTGCGATCTCCTTCGCAAACAGTCGCTGCGCGACCACGATTCCTTTCAACCTACACCCTGAGTCCACTCGGGCCGCCATAAAATTCCTTCATCGTTGGTGACACGCGTAAACCTGGGGTACTACAGGAGTGAATCGGCGTTGCGGCACCTGGGAGGGGCGGGCATGCCCCGGGGTCGGGGCTCTAGTATCGCTCCAAGGAGTCCCGCATGCGCGCAATCGTCACCGGCCAGGTCGGCATGGACAAGAAGCCCTATCTCCAGCGGGTCGCCGACTTTGCCGGCGAGCAGGGGGAGACCGTTCACCTCCGCACGGTGGGTGACATCATGTACGCCGATGCCCCGGAGGTGCCCAAGGGGCAGATCCTGAACCTGCCCCTCTCCAGGCTCCAGTCGCTGCGCCGGGCGGCCTTCAAGGAGGTCATCGCGGACGCCCGGGAGATCGACGCCCGGGGCGAGCACCTGATCGTGAACACGCACGCGACCTTCCGCTGGCGGCACGGGCTGTTCAGCGCGTTTGACTTCGACCAGATCCGCAAGCTGAACCCCGACCTGTGCGTGTGCCTGGTCGACAACATCGAGGTCGTGCACCACCGCCTGCACGCGGAGCACGACATCGACGCGACGCTCAAGGACTGCATGGTGTGGCGCGAGGAGGAGCAGCTCGCGACCGAGCTCCTGAGCCAGGCGGTGGAGGGGTCGAAGTTCTACATCGTGAGCCGCGGGCGGCACGCGGACACGGCGCGGACGCTTTTCCGCCTGCTGGCGCGTCCGGACATGAAGAAGGTGTACCCGTCGTTCCCGATGAGCCACGTCGTCGACATGCCCGATGTGCTGGCGGAGATCGACGCGTTCCGGGCGGCGCTGGCGGAGCACTTCATCACCTTCGACCCGGGGGATGTGGACGAGAAGCTGCTGCTCGACCGGGCCCTGGAGGCGGCGCGGGAGGGGAACATCGACCAGTACCTCGATGTCACGCCCCACACCTTCGGCGGCTCCAAGAACGCCGGCAAGCAGCCCATGCGTGTCCGCGTGCGCGAGGTGCTGGATATCGCGGGGGACATCGACGGGCAGATCTACATGCGGGACTTCAAATTGATCGATCAGGCGGACATGATCGTGAGCTATGTCCCGGAGCTGCCCGGGACGGACGGGAAGGCGATCCCGGGCCTGTCCTCGGGCGTGGAGCGCGAGCTGCAGCACGCGTTCGAGCACGCCAAGGAAGTCTACGTGGTGTGGAAGCCGGCGAAGCCCCCGAGCCCCTTCATCACCGAGACGTCGACGCGCGTCTTCAAGTCGACGGACGAGGCGCTGAAGTACTTCGAGGAGAAGGGCATGTTCGCGGAGCGGAACCTCTTCGGGGTGTGACGCGAGCGGGATGACCGGCCTCGCGTGAGTCCGAACATCGCCCCCACGAAAGGCTCGGCCCCGCCCTCCGAATCACTCCTCGGACCGTACTTGCGGAGTGACTTGAGGGGAAGGACGATGGACGCCTCCATGGGAGCCCAGGGCTACGACAACCACGACGCGGGCGGGCGCCTGCGCGAGCCGGCGGTGACCGACGATGCCCGCACGCTGGCGCTCTTTGCGCATCTGTCGGCGCTCCTGCACCTCGTCGTGCCGGGCGTGGCGATCGCGGCCCCGATCATCCTGTACATGATGAAGAAGGAGGAGTCTCCCTTCGTCGCGGACCATGCCAAGGAGGCGATCCACTTCCAGATCAGCCTCTTCCTGTACACGGCGGCCTTCTTCGCCCTCGGGTTCATCACCTGTGGCGTCGGCTTCGTGCTGTCGGGGCTCGTGACGATCCTGGGGCTGATCGGCCTCATTCTCGCGGCTCTCGCGGCGAACCGGGGCGAGTACTTCCGCTACCCGATGACGCTGCGGCTCTGGTGACGCTGACCGGGAGCTGGCGGCACGAGAACGCGTGTGCGTCCCGGGGGGCGTTCTGGCTCGCAGCGAGACGGTCTTGCTCAGGCGTGCGACACGGCGCCCGGGCGTCTGGGGCTGTGCGGCTCGGGACCGGGCTCTGGCTTGCGGGATGAGGCGGAGTGGAGCGCGGGGTGAGCGTGCGGGGGGGGCGTCGTCGCGTCCTCGGCGTCCCCGTGGGGCAGGCTGGCCCGCCCGAACCCTCCGCGTGACGCGACCAGGGCGATGCACGCGAGGAATGTCCAAGGTGCCATGAGCTCTGAAGTCTCCTCGAACGCGAGGGCTTGGGCCTTGATGGCGACCACCGCGTCGCGGAAGATGTCGTCCGACGCCCAGCCGCCCAGAACGCCGAGCATCGCGATCGCGAGCAACGCGTTCACCGCCAGGCCCCCGCGGAACCTGCGCGACCAGGGGAGGTGCGAGCCGATGAGTGGCGCGAAGAGGGCGGTCGCGCCCGCCGCGGCTACCAGGGCCCAGGCTGCCTTGAGCCCGAGGGGGACCGCCGGGTCGGTCCACCAGTCGATGCGGTAGCGGACGCCCCAGGCCCCGATGGTTTCCGGGTTGAGCAGGATGTGCATGTCCCGCTCCCGGGCGAGGGCGGCTGCGGCGACGACGCCCATTCCGATGAGCCAGAGTCGGGCCTGTCTCGTGCGAAGGCGCGTGCTGCTGAACCACGCCACCATCGCGGCGAGCCCCCAGCCGACATCCTGCAACTGCTCAACGGGCCCGTTCTCCCGCATGACATCCGCCGGGCCGAACATGGCAAAGGCGACACCGACCCCCACCGCCAGCACCGGGACAGCGAACCACGCAGCAGCTTTCCACCCGGCTCCCCCCAGGTCGCCCCCCGACCCTGACCTGCACCCCGGGCACGCCTCGGTGCCGACCCGACGATCGTCCGCTTGCGGACCTTCATGCATGCCAAATGTTAGCAACGCGTGAAGGCCCGGCAAGCAGGCCGGCACCGCCCGGCTAAACTCCGCCCGTGGCCCTCCTCCGCACACAGTCGCTCTGCAAGACCTACTCGGGACGGCGTGTCGTCGACGGGGTGTCGTTCGAGGTGAACCCTTCGGAGATCGTCGGGCTGCTCGGGCGGAACGGGGCCGGGAAGACCACCAGTTTCCGCATGACGATCGGGATGATCGAGGCGGACGAGGGGAAGGTTTTCTTCGACGGGCGTGAGGTGACCGGGCTGCCCATGTACAAGCATGCGCGCCTGGGCATCGGGTACCTCTCGCAGGAGCCCTCCGCCTTCCAGCGCCTGACCTGCGAGCAGAACCTGCTGGCGATCCTCGAGACGCGCCGCGACCTGAACCGTCGCGAGCGCAAGCAGCGGGCGCGCGAGTTGCTGGCCCAGTTCGGCCTGACGAAGAAGACGAAGGACCTCGCGCGGACCTGCTCGGGCGGGGAGCGGCGCAAGCTCGAGATCGCGCGGTCGCTCATCACCGAGCCCAAGTTGGTGCTCTTTGACGAGCCCTTCTCGGGTGTCGACCCGATCGCGGTGGAGGACCTGCAGACCGAGATCCGCCGGCTCGCTGCGGAGGGGATCGCGGTGCTGATCACCGATCACAATGTGCAGCAGACGCTGCGCGTGTGCGACCGGGCGTACATCATCGACTCGGGGAAGGTCCTGAAGGACGGGACGCCCAGGGAACTGATCAACGACCCGATGGTGCGTCGCGTGTACCTGGGTTCGCTCTTCCGGGGGGACGAGTTCGACGACCTGCCGGCGTCCGGCGTCGCGTATCGCAACGGCACGCCCGCGCCGAGCATCGTGCCCCACCCGACACCGGACGCTACGGAAGAGGCCCGTCGATGAACGCCCGCATGACGCTGACGGTCGCTGCGCTCGCCCTCGCATCCGCGTGCCTGCCGGGCTGCGTGCAGCGGAAGCTCCGCATCACCTCCGAGCCCCCGGGGGCGCGGGTGTGGGTGAACGATGTCGAGATCGGGACGACGCCCGCGGAGACCGCGTTCACCTTTTACGGGTGGTACGACATCCGGCTGGAGCGCCCGGGCTTCGAGCCTGTGATGACCGAGCGGGAAGCGGTGGCGCCGATCTGGGAGTGGCCCGGTGTCGACCTGGTCGCGGAGGTGCTGCCGATCCCGTTCGACCACACCGCGGAGTTTCACTTCGATCTGACGCCCGCTCCGGAGACCTACCTCGCGCCCGACGAGCTCGAGGAGGATCTGCTCCGCCGGGCCCGCGCGACGCGGGCGAGGCTGGGGTCGAGCGCCCGCTGACGGCGCCCTCGGCGCGGCCTGCAAAGTGTGACAAGCCCAAGCCATCCCGGGGTTTGCGCCCACGGAAATATGCCTGTTTATCCGGCGCTTCCTGCACCCGATATTGGGTCTGGTGCGTAGGGTGGCGTACCACCGCCTGAGTTCCCGGCGGTGGTCGCCGGACGGACCGGCGTCGGCGGTCAAAGGTCAAGGCCGCCGGCGTTGGTCGTCCAACGATGGATGCTTCCCGAGGTCTTCGGGACGCCCTAAATTGGTCTAGGTGAATTGGTCTGTGTGAATTGGGGCTGGCTGGGCGAGCGGCGCAGGTTCGACGCTCGAGTTGCTGACCGACTGCCTGAAATCATGACGGCGCGTGAGTGATCGCCCTCCGGCGACGCTCATGCAGCAGCAACCGCGCCGGCGCGGACAGCGAACGTGGAGTTGCTGTGAGATCGCGGGTCAGCGCCCGCACACCCGACGGAATCGCCGTGGTGGAGAGGGAAGTGACGCCGGGCCGTGGCGTAGCCCGACGCCAGGTGGGTAGGTAGCCTGCGTCCCGCGAACCGGCCCCAGCCCATGGCTGGGGTTGTGTCGTTGGCCCCGTCCTACCCAGACGGAAGGCCTCGGGTGCGGGTGTCGCGCCCCTGAAGTGCATCAGGACCGACAACAGTCCCGGGCCTTTTCCCGGGGGCCGACAGCGCGGAATGAGACGAAGTCTCCCTCAGCGAGCCGGAACCCCAGCACCGCCCGTCGATCGCGTGTGGCTTGCCACATCACCCGACGGCCCGGCGTCTCCGTCCATAAGGTACCCGACCTCCGGAGATCGGCCAGCGTCTTGGCGTCGTCGGTCTCTGAATTTTTACGAATCGTTACAAGTAGAGTCCGCACACGTTATTCATCGACTGCGAGCAGATACCGAATGAACGCCAGCAACCAAGTAATCCCCCGTGCCCGGAACAGGGCACCGATCCGGGTTGGCTGCGTTCGGTATCTCAACACCGTCCCGCTCATCGAGGGGCTGGAGCGGGTCCGGGGGTTTGAGCTCGACGCGGCGGTGCCGGCGCGGATCATCGACCTCCTGACCGGGCCCCCGCCCCGGGAGCCTTCGGTCGATATCGGGCTGATCTCCATCATCGACGGAGCGGCGAGCCCGGTTCCTCTGACGCTCATCCCGGCGGGGATGATCGGCTGTGACGGGCCCACGCTGACGGTGAGGCTGTTCAGCAAGGTGGCGTTCGACCGGGTCGAGCGGGTGCACGCGGACACGGATTCGCACACCTCGGTGGCGCTGGCGCGGGTGCTGCTGGCCCGCCAGTTCGGGGTGCGCCCCGAGGTGGTGGGCTTCGATGCGCGTGAGCGGGTCGCGGAGGGGGGCGGGCCCGTGGGCGGTGAGACGATGGACCCGGATGAATCCTGGCCCGAGACGCTGCTGCTGATCGGGGACAAGGTGGTCACGGACTCCCCGCCCGCGGTGCGGTACCCCCACCAGCTCGACCTCGGGGAGGCGTGGAAGGCGCTGACCGGGCTGCCCTTCATGTACGCGTGCTGGGCGTGCCGGCGGGAGGACCGGGAGCGGGCGGAGATCGCGAGCGCCGCGTCGGTCCTGGACCGCCAGCGCCGGCGGAACGCGGCGCGGCTCGACTGGGTGGTCGCCCGGCGGGCGAGGGAGAAGCGGTGGCCCGGCGATCTGGCGCGGCGCTACCTGGGCGAGCTGCTGCATTTCGAGGTGACGCCCGACGCCCGGAGGGCGGCGCAGATGTTCATCGATCTGGCTGCGGAGGAGGGGTTGCTGCCTGCGTCGGCGCCGACGGGGCTCGACTGGCTCGAGCTTCCCGTGCGGTAGCGTTCCGCCGGTGTGCTGCTCCGCTGCGTCTTCGCCCATACCTTCCGTCTATGCCTCCCATGCCTCGCGTGCGAACGCCCGCCCTGGCCCGGCTCGCCCTCGAGCTCGGGCGCACGCCCCGCGCCCGCCTGCTTGAGCAGATCGAGCGTGCGGAGGCTGTCGCGGCGGATCTCGACCCTGCTGCGAGCTATCCGATCGACTGGCTGGTTTTCCGCCTGACGGGGTACCGGCGGGATGGCGTGGCGGACGAACTGGTGACGGGCGAGGCCCTGCTGGGCGACCTGTCCGCCTTGGTGGAGCGCCTGTGCAGCGCCGCGGGGCTCACCGAGCGGGACCTGCCCCCGGGGAGCGTCGGCGCGGACGAGCTGGCGGAGCGGTGGGGCGTGAGCCGCAAGACGGTGGACCGCCTGCGCCGGCGTGGCCTGATCGCGAGGCGGGTCGATCGGGAGGGGCGGACGCGTCTTGTGTTCAGCCCCGTCGCGGTGGCGGGGGCGGAGGCCCGGGCTGGGGACCGGCTGGCGCGGGCCCGGGCGTTCACGCGGACGGGGCGGAGCGACGCGGAGCGGATCGTGCGCCGGGCGGCGCGGTACCGGGCCCGGCTGCGGTGCTCGCTGAGCGCCGCGGCGCAGCGGCTCGCGGCGCGGTTCGGCATGAGCCACGAGGGCGTGCGGCAGTTGCTGCTCAGGCACGATGAGCGGGAGCGAGCGGCGGGGCGGGCGGGGATCTTTCCGGCGCCTCGTTCGCGGGATCGGGCGACGCGGTTCGCGCTCTTGCGAGCGGCGCGGGACGGGGCGGAGCCTGCGGACCTGGCGGAGCGGGCGGGGGCGTCGGGGTCGGACCCGCGCTCGGCGCAGCGCCTGGTGGCGGGGCTGAGGCTCGCGCTCCTGCGCCGGCTCGACCTGGAGGGGGCGGTCAGCCCGGTCTTCGAGCGGGCGGACGCTGAGGCGGTGCTGCTCGGGCCCGCATCGGTCCGCGACGCGGGGGGCGCGGGCGGGGGGGCGCCGGAGCTGGGCGAGCAGATCGCGCGGGCGCGGGCGCACCGGCCCGGGGGGCCGGAGGTCGAGGCGGCGCGGGCGACGGCGCTGGCGTACCTGCGCTGGCGGGCGCGGGCGGCGCTCGGGGGGATCTCGGGGCGGTCGGTGTCTCTGACGACGCTGGATGAGATCCTGAGCGATCTGCGGACCGCGGGCCTGCTGCGGGGGGCGCTGGTGGCGGATCAGGTTGGGTCGATCGTGCGCACGATCGAGGGCGTCGCGGGGCCCCTCGACGGGCTCAGCGCGGGCGTCGCGCGGGCGCTCGTGGAGACGGGGTGCGCGGGCGCGGGGCGCGTGGCGGAGCGGTTTGCACCCTGGCGGGGCGGGCGACTCGCGGCGGCGGTGACGCTGGCGGTCTCGCGCCAGATCGCGGGGCGTCCGACGGCTGGCGTGGCCAGTGAGGGGCGGGCGAAGCGCCGGATCGCGTCGGGGGAGGCGGGGGTCGACCCCTGCTGGGCGTCGATGGGGGTGACGGAGCGGTGCGTGCTGTGGCCCCGGTACGCGGTGCGGGTGGCCTGGCTGCGGGGCGGGCTCGATCCATTGGAGGCGGAGGTCCTCGGGCGGAGGCTGGGCTGGGACGGGAGGGGCCCCGCTGAGACGCTGGAGGGGCTGGCGGAGAGCCTGGGCACGACCCGGATGCGGGTGGCCCAACGGGAGCGGGGGGCGGTTCGGGGGGCCCTGGCTGGCGAGCGGGCGATGGTGGACGGGTAGCCCGGTGAGGGGCGGGGGTCGGTGTGGTTCGCACTGACCCGCAGAGCCGGGTCAGTGGCACCGGGGTAGCAAGCTGGTGGTGGTTAGGATGGCCTTATGGCGCTGAACCTGTCGGCGGAGGAGCGGGGCTCGATCGAGATCGACTCGGTGCGGGCGATCATCGGGCTCGAGGTGCATGTCGAGCTCAGGACGCGGAGCAAGATGTTCACCGCGGCGCCGAACGGGGCGCACCCGGAGTTCGAGGACGCCCGGCCCAACACGCTGCTCGATCCGGTGGTGCTCGCGCTCCCGGGGACGCTGCCGGTCATCAACCGGGTCGCGGTCGAACTCTCGATGCGGGTGGGGCTGGCGCTCGGGTGCCGTGTGGCGGAATTGACGCGTTGGGACCGCAAGGGGTACTCGTATCCGGACCTGCCCAAGGGGTACCAGATCAGCCAGTACCCGCTCCCGTTGTGCTTCGACGGTCAGGTGGATGTCCCGGCGCTGGCTGACGACGGTGAGCCCGACTGGGCGGGGGTGACGGGCGGGGAAGGGGCGCGGATCGGGATCGTGCGGGCGCACCTGGAGGAGGACGCCGGGAAGCTCTTGCACGAGGCGCCGGGCGGGGGGGCGATCGACTTCTCGATCGTGGACCTGAACCGGGCGGGGACGCCTCTCCTGGAGATCGTGACGGCGCCCGACTTCACGAGCGCGGCGCAGTGCGTGGTGTTCTGCCGGATGCTGCGGGCGATCGTGCGGCACGTGGGGGCGAGCGAGGCGGTGCTGCAGCGCGGGCACATGCGGTTCGAGCCCAACATCAATTGCGAGGTGCGGTTCAAGAACGGGCGGTTTATCCGGACCCCCATCGTGGAGGTGAAGAACCTCAACAGCTACCGCGCGGTGCAGGGGGCGATCGAGTACGAGTTGGCGGAACAGCCCGGGCGCTGGCGCCGGGACGGGCGGGAGATGGGGCCGGGCTCGAAGGCGACGCGCGGGTGGGACGACGCGAAGGGCGTGACGGTGCTGCAGCGCGAGAAGGAAGACGCGCACGACTACCGCTACTTCCCCGATCCCGACCTCCCCCCGGTCAGGGTCGACTCCGCGTGGCGCGAGAAGGCGTGGGCGGCGGTGGGCGAATTGCCCGCGGCGCGGACGAGGCGGTACGCGCAGGGGCTCGGTCTGCCCCCGGCGGAGGCGCAGCAGCTCGCGGAGGAGCGGGCGGTGGCGGACCTCTTCGATGAGGCGGTCGACCAGGTCGTGCAGTCGGGCGTTTCGCGGGTGAAGTCGGCGAAGGCGGTCGCGAACCTGCTCGTGCAGCACGGGGGGCGATTGAGCAAGGAGCGGTCGAGCGCGGAGCACCAGGTGACGATCGCGGAATTGGGGATCGACGCGGAGGGCGTCGCGGGGATCGCGAGGCTGCGCGAGGCGGGCAAGCTGGGCTCGAGCCAGGCGGGCCGGCTCTTCGAGAGGCTGTGCGAGGAGGGGTACCGCGGGCGGGACGCGGAGGGCGTGGCGGAATATGAGGGCTGGCTCACGGTGAGCGACGAGGGGGCGCTCGCGCAGTGGTGCGACGAGGTCATTCTGGAGCACGGGGCGATCGTGGAGCAGATCCGGGGGGGCAAGCAGCAGGCGGTGGGGCGGCTGATCGGCGAGGTGATGAAAAAGAGCGGGGGGAGCGCGGACGCGGCGGCGGTGCGGGGGATGCTGCTGAAGCGGATCGGGGGATGACGGGGCGGCGTCGGTGCGGGATCGGCACGGACCCGCGGAGCCGGGTCCGTGGCACCGGGATTCCGGACACCCGGCATCGGCATGGAATAGGCGGGGGCGGGGCGGTATTCTGCATCATCATGGCTCGTTTGCGCTGGATATCGGTGCTGCTTGCGGTCGTGCTCGCCAGCCCGACCTGGGCGCTGTCGGTGCCTTCGGTGCGGGCCGCGGTGGCTGCGGTGGGCGGTGGGGGCGGTGGGGCGGTGGACGCTGCGTGCTGCCCCCTGTGCCCCGGGATGAACGCGTGCCTGTGCGGGTGCTCGGTGACGCCCAGCGATCGGATGCCCACGAGCCCGGACCGGGACCCGAAGGCGGTCGGTCCCGAGCGGGTCGCGATCGGCGGGCCCGAGATCGAGATCGGGCGGGTCGAGTGGGCGGTCGAGGTTCTGCGCGTGGGGGTGGCGGGCGTTGGCCCGGTCTTCGTGCGCGGGCCGCCCGGGGTGTGCTCTGTTCTGTGTCGGTGGATGACCTAGAGCCAGTTTTTGCGCTTCGTAGCGCCCTCCGGGCGCACACGCGCTCTGGTACGGCCTCGCCGGGGTGAACCCGGCGGGCCTGAGGTCACCCGCTTCGCTACGCCTGCGGCGTAGCCGCTCGAGCGCCTGTGTGCGCGCGACGCTGAGTGCGGGTGTTGCGCTCGCGGGCCGGCGTTGTGCCGGTCCGGGCGGTCATTTCTCAATCACGACACAGAAGGATTACGCGATGCGTTATGGCACGAAGTTGTTTAGTGCGGCGATGGGTGTTGGTCTGATGGGCCTGATCGGTGGCGGGTGCGCCTCGAACGGGCCGGCGAGCGATGGGATGGCGGGCGGGGCTGACGAGCGGGACGGTTCCTCGCGCGGCGCGGTGTCGAGCTGGCCTGCGGAGCCGGTGACCTCGGACACGGTGTGGCTGGGCGTCGACGGGATGGGGTGCCCGATGTGCGCCTCGGGCGTCGACCTCGTTCTGCAGGGCGTTCAGGGCGTTGAGCGGGCGGAGGTGGACCTGGGCAAGAGCGGGGTCCTGGTGACGCTGACGGGCGATGACCGGCCCAGCAAGCGCCGGCTGGCGCAGGCGGTGCACGACAGCGGGTTCACGCTCACGACGATCGAGCCTCGGTAAAGGGAGGGTGGGCGATGCGGAGCTTTGTGAACACGCGCCTCGGGGCGCTCGCGATCGGTGCGGGGGTGCTGGGCGTGGGGTCGGTCGCGCCCGAGGCGCGGGCGCAGGAGGCGATCGTGACCGAGGCGGCGACGCAGCCCAGCAAGGGGCTGTGGGCGGTGCGGGTCCGGACCTTCGCGACGCGCCTGGAGGGGAACGGGCGCGACGTCTTCGAGTTGAAGACGACGAGCCGGCTGAGTTACGGCGTGTCGCGGACCGTCTCGGTCTCGGCGGACATCCCGGTGATCGTGCAGGACGACCTCGCGCGGGGCGGGGCGGACGGGGACGACGGGCTGGGCGATGTGAGCCTGAGCCTGAAGTGGCGCTTCTGGCAGAAGGACACGGGGGGCCTCGACACGACCAGGCTCGCGCTCATCGCGGGGACGGAGTTGCCCACCGGGCACGCGGACCTGTCGAGCCACTCGGTCGACCCGTTCCTTGGCGGGGTCTTCACGCTGGTGCGTGGGCGCCTGGGGTTCAACCAGGCGGTGCGGTACCAGGTGAACACGGGGACGGACCGGTTCGCGATCGCTGTGGGGCAGAGCAGGGCGGACCTGCTCGAGTTCGACTCCGCGGTCCTGTGGAGGCTGCACCCCGATGAGTTCGAGGCGGACTCGGCGGGTGGGTTGTACCTGACGACCGAGCTCGAGGGGTTCTACGAGACGAACGGGGACACCGAGATCCTGCTCACGCCCGGGCTGCTCTGGGAGGGGCGGCTGTGGGCGGGTGAGATCGGCGTGCGGATTCCGGTGAGCGAGGACGTGCGGTACCGGGCGCCGGTGGAGTTCGGCGTGGTGGCGGGGCTGCGGTTCCTCTTTTGAGGCTGGTCCTGGCGGCGGGTCAGCGGTCTACCGGGAACGGGGTGAGCGTGTATCCCGGGCCCTCGGGCCCGTCATAGGTGACGAAGCGGACCGAGCCGTCCGCGGCCAGCATGTTGCCCGTCGCGCGGTCGGCGTGCCAGGAGAGATCGGCGATCGCGGGGTCGTCCGCGGCGCGGGTCTCTCGCGTGGCGAGGTGCCAGACGGGGTCGCCCGCGACGAGGAGCCGGCTGGTGGAGACCGCCAGTTCGGCGAGGCGGACGGGCTCGCGCGGGGCGAGGGGGCCCAGGGCGCGGGAGCGGTCGGAGAGGGCGGGGTTGGCGAGGTAGCTGGTGCCGAAGCGGTTGAAGAGGGGGACGTGGGCGAGGCCCTGGTCCCACGTGAGGGGCTGGCCCGGGAGGGGTGTGCCCGGGGAGACGCCCCGGTCGGCGGGGCAGTGGAAGACCTGGGCGACGCGTTCGCGGTCCTCGAGGGCGGGTGCGGAGAGGTAGGCGTTGATGGGCCGGCTGGCGGAGACGACGGGGACGCGCTCTCCGCCCACGAAGTCGACGCCCCCGTAGTTCCACTCGGGGCCCCCGAAGCGGGCGGTGGTGTCGGGGCCCGGGAAGCGTTCGTGGTCCTGCAGGTACCCCTGGTAGCCCATGCCGATCTGGCGGAGGTTGTTCTGGCAGACGGTGGTGAGCGAGGTGGAGCGGGCGAGGGTGAGGAGGGGGAGGAGGAGCCCGATCAGGACCGCGACGACCGCGATGGAGATGACGAGCTCGATGAGGCTGAAGGCGGGGCGGGTGAGGGGGGACAAGTGGCGGAGTGGGGGCGCGGAGATCGCGCGGGGGGTGTGGGCGGGGCAAGATGCTTGGGGAGTCTGGTGCACCGCAGTGGTTCCGCGGGTCGTGTGGGCCCGGTCGGGCGGTGTGGCCCGGGGCTGTTCCTTGAGTGTATCAGGACGGGGTGGGGCGGGGGGGGGGGGGGGGGGGGGGGGGGGGGGGGGGGTGGGGAAGCGAGAGGCGCGGGCGACCCTGATCTTCGGGTGGCGAAGATCAGGCGTCCGGGGGCGGGTGCGCGTCTGGACGATGTGTGGGCTCGACGGAAGCCCCCCTCCGGCCCTTCGGGCCACCTCCCCCGTCGCCCCACCAAGCGACGGGGGAGGATCTAGACCCTGGCGATGCGGGTGCGGACGTTGTCGAGGACGTTCATGAAGTTGATGTACGCGTCGTACGGGGAGTCGTAGGGGCTGAAGTACTTGTGGACATCGCCGTCGGCCCAGAACTTGGTGCACATGTAGTAGAAGTGGTCGGAGGTGGTGAGCTTGCGCCAGTCCTCGAGGAGGTAGTCGGCGTTGCGGGCGCGCTCGGGGTCGCCCGAGCCCTTCGCCTCGACGACGCGGTCCTTGAGCTGGTGCTCGAGGCGGTAGCACTCCTCGAGGGCGTTCCACTGGATGGCGTTGCCCCGCCAGGCGGTGAGGTCGCGCTCGGTGTCGGCCCAGCTGATGAACTCGGGGACGTCGTACTCGCCCACGGGTTCGAAGCGTTCGAAGGCTTCGGTGGGGGTGATGAAGTGGTTCTCGGTGGTGCCGTCGGGCTTCTTGGCGACGTCGAAGATGGCTTCGGGGAGCTTCTCCAGGAACTGGAAGATGCCGGTGTCGGCCCACTGGTGCTCGCCGAAGGTCTCGTAGTCCATGAAGAGGTTGCAGAGGTAGCCGTTGCCGTTGATGTGGTGGACCCACTTGGCGAACTTCTCCGCGGTGAGGGGCCATTCCTCCCAGCCCTTGTTGCTGAAGCGGAAGGCGACGTCGTCGGAGAGGCGGTAGTTCTTCAGGAGCAGGCCGAAGGGCTTCTCGCGGTCCTCGTGGAAGACAGCGTCGGTCGCGGGGGGGCGGTAGACGTAGTTGGGGCTGCGGAAGCCCAGGTGGCTGTCGGTGCCCTCGCAGAGGGTGCCCAGGAAGCGGGGCGAGCCATCCTCGTTGCGCATCGCGGCCAGCGCTGCGGCGAGGTTGTTGGAGTAGATGAGCTCGGTGTTGCGGAAGACGCGGGGGGTCTGGCCGAAGAGCTCCTGGACCTTTTTCGTCTGCATCTGGACCTGTTCCTCGAACTCCTTTCTCGAGTACAGGAAGCTGAGCGAGTGGTAGTAGGTCTCGCCCACGAACTCGCAGCAGCCGGTTTCCGCGAGCTGCTTGAAGAGGTCGATGACGTCGGGTGCGAAGCGCTGGAGCTGGTCGAGCACGGTGCCGGTGATGGCGTAGCTGACGCGGAAGTTGCCCTTGTGACGCTTCACGAGGTCGAGGATGAGGGCGGTCGTGGGGCGGTAGCACTTGTCCGCGACCTTCTGGAGGATGGCGCCGTTCTTGGAGTCCTCGAAGTAGAAGGGGTCGGCGTCGAAGACGGAGTAGCGGCGCAGGCGGTGGGGCTGGTGGACCTGGAAGTAGAAGACGATCGACGCCAACGGGGGCCTCCCTTCGGTCGGATGCGGCTCCTTTGCGATCGGCGCAGGCGCACGGTCGCGGCGGAGGGCCCGAACAGCTCAGCGTCTTGAGGATAGCGAGCTTACGGCGATTCCGGGCCGATCAATTCGGGGGTTTCCCCGTTCAGGTGCGGACGGAGGTGACCGTCGCGATGGCGACCGGGATCAGGATGAGGGTGGGGATGAAGACCCCGAGGGCGGGGGGCAGGCCCGGGAGCTCGGCGGAGGCCCCGAGGACCCCGCCCATCATGGCGATGACCGCGACCGGGGCGCACTTGAGGCTCTGGACGAGCATGTTCTCCGGGACGCGGGTCACGAAGAAGGGCATGGCGATCAGCAGCGTCAGGATATTGGAGATCATGACCGCGAAGCGGCCCCAGCGGATGCGTTCGAGCTGGGCCCGGCTCTGCTCGTCGAGCAGGCCCTCGCGCCCGAGCATCTCGGAGACCTGGCGGAAGCCCAGGGCGTGCTGGAAGGACCGGAACCGTTCCATTCGGAGGCGGGTGGGGTCGATCGAGGTCTGGACGCGGTCGACGGGGGTGAGCCCGCCCCTGGGGGTGCCCGGGACGGTGCCGGTGGTGAGGCCCTGGGCGTCGGGGGTGGGGGCGTCGAGGACGCTGGCCCGGGGCTCCGCGAGGCCCCCCTCCAGGATCCAGGCGCCGTCCCGGTAGGTGGCGCGGTCGGCCCGGATGACCCGGCTGGCCCGGCCCCGGTCGTCGCGCTCGATGATGAAGAGGTCCTCGAGGACGCCTGTGGTCGGGTCGAAGGAGCCGGCCCGGATGACCCGCCCGGCGCCGTCCGCGATGAGGGGGACCTCGGCGCTGGCGATGTCGCGCGAGCCGGCCTGCTTGTGCTCGCGGACGAGCAGGGGGGCGATCCTGGGGACGAAGAACTCCTGGTTGATCGCCTGCACGAGCATCACGCCCACCGCGACGAGCAGCAGGGGGCGGGCGACGCGGTAAAGCGATTGACCGGCGCTGAGCATCGCGATGAACTCGCGGGCGCGGACGAGCTGGGAACAGGTGAAGCCCATGGCGCCGACGAGGACGAGCCCGACGAGGAAGTTGAAGAGCTGGACGAGCCTGGGCCACCAGAGATCGGCGATGACGAGGACGGTCACGATCCCCTTGCGGAGCCCGGAAGGGGGCGTGTCGGCCTGCTGGCCCAGTTCGGTGGCGACATCCGCGAACTTGTCGAGGTTGATCGAGACATCCACCGCGACCACGAACGAGAAGAGGATGACCAGCAGCACCACGATGTTGAGCAGGTACTGCCTCGCGATGTAGCGGTCGAGCAGGGACATGGGTCGGGGTCACTCTATCGCGGCGGGGCGGGAAAGCCCGGCGGGCGGGGCGGGTCAGAGCGGGCGGAAGCCCCCCGCGGGCCCGCGCCGGACGCCCTGGCCCGCCCGGAACAGAAGCAGGGCGACCACCCACCCGATGAGGGCCCCCGCCAGGACATCGCTCGTCGCGTGGGCCCCTGCGTTCAGCCGGCTCAGCCCGCAGCCCACCGCCAGCAGGACCATGGGCCAGCGGATCGCGGGGATGAGCAGGGCGAGCATGACCGCGCCGCCGAAGGCGGTCGAGGTGTGGGAGCTGGGGATGCCGTAGCCGATGCCGCCATGGTCGGCGATGAGGATGAGAGGGCGGTCGAGCCAGATCATGACGCCCTGCGGGTCGGAGAGGGGGCTGGGGCGGGAGCGTCCGATGAGGCCCTTGGCGATCTCTGCAAGGAGTCCGGCGAGGATCGCGGAGAGGGCGATCAGCCCGGCCCGGTGGTGCGCGGGGCGGGGTGGCCAGGCGGGGGTGATCTCGGGGGCGCTGTGCGCCTGTCCGCGTCGGTCGATGAGGTAGACGACGAGGGCGATGATGAACCAGGTCAGGAGGTCGCCGAACTGGCGGAGGATCTGGTGCCAGTCCTGGCGTTCGACGTCCTCGATGAGCCAGAGGGGGTAGAGGGCGCGGTCGATCGGCTCCATCAGGAGGAGGGCCCCGGCGATCAGGACGAAGGCGACGAGGCGCCGGACGAGCCTCTGACGGCGCTCGGCGCGGGTGTGGTAGGTGCGCTCGAGCATGGTCAGGGGGTCTCCGGCCCGATCGGCCCGATTGGCTCGGGGGGGTCGGGCAGGTCACCGGTGAAGCGGAGGGCGGTGAAGGCCCGGCGGTCGCGCTTGGGCTCTGCTGGGAGGCGACCGATCTCGGTGACGCCCTCGAAGAGCTCGGACCAGATGGCAACCTCGCCCCCCATCAGGACGCCCGGTCGCCCGACGAGCGCCGCCCGGGTCTGGACGTTGCGCAGGTCGGTCTCGGGCCAGAGGTCGTACTGCGTCTTGCGCCCGCCAAAGAGGCTCTGGGCGGCGTAGACCCGGGGCTGGCCCGGCAGATAGAACGCCAGCAGGCTGGCCCGCCCGTAGTGGATCGCCGTGTAGACGGGCTCTTCGCCCGTCTCGGCCCGCATCTCGACCGCGAGGTCCTCGACCTGGGACGCGAGGGTGCGGGCGCCGAAGCTGCGGCTGAGCCCCGGGACGACCCCGCGCCCGAAGGCGGTGCCCAGCCAGCCCGCGAGGGGGATGGCGACGACGAAGCCCATGAGGCAGACGAGGGTCGCGTGCCAGGCGAACTTCACGGGGTTGTCGCGGCGCTGGTAGGCGTCGAGGGCGGCCCACCCCGCGATCGGGGCGAGGGTGACGAAGCCCGCGATGGTCCAGTTGGCCTCGACATTGGTCGCGATGGTGACGAGGGCGTAGAGGGCGAACATGGGGAGGGCGAGGCAGACGAGGTAGGCGGGGGCGGTCCCGGCCCAGGCGGGCGACCGGTCCCGGTCGCCGGCGCTGCCTTTCCCGGCCCGGGCGAGGTTGATCAGGCCCAGGATGGCGACGACGACCATGGGACCCGCGACCGCGAACTGCAGCCCGATGAACTCAAGGGTCCACATCGGGTCGTAGGGCTCGCTGGTGCCGCTCTGGGCCTGGATGGTGTCGCCCCCGGGCAGGCCCAGGTGGCCCAGCAGGTGGCGGACGGTGACCCAGTCGTTGGCACCGTTCCAGATGATGACGGGCAGGAGCCCCGCGAGGGCGCACGCGGTCGCGAGGGCGAGCTCCCGGGCCCGGGCCCGGGGGCGCTTCTTCCGCGTGATCAGGAGGTAGAGGACAAAGCCCACGGGGAAAATCGCGATGGTGTACTTGAAGAGAAAGCCCACGCCGATCGCGAGCCCGAGGCCCGCCCAGAAGGGCGCGCGGCCCGTCTCCCGCGTGACCGCCAGCCACCCCGAGAGGGCGGCGAGGGCCCAGCAGGCGAGGTAGGGCCCGTCGATGGTCATGAGCATGCTGACCGCGTGGTGGCCCGGCATGCTCATCAGGGCGACCGCGCCCAGGAACCCGACCCGGCCGTCGCGGAAGGTGGCGCGGGCGAGGGCGGCGACCGCCAGGGCACCGATGACCGACGCGACGACCGCGGGGGTGCGGACGCCCAGTTCGGTGTCGCCGAAGAGGGCGGTGCCCAGCCAGATGACCCAGGCAACGCCCGGGCCCTTGGAGTAGTACGACCAGTCGATGTGGCGGGACCAGTCCCAGTAGTGGGCCTCGTCCTCGATGAGGGTGTAGGGGCTGAAGAACGCCATGTAGACCATGCGGGCGACCGCGAAGAGGAGCACGACCGCGATCGTGGGCCACCAGCTCCGGGCCCACCGGAGCGGCTCGCGATCCTGCTGCGCGTCCATGCCCGTCACCGCCGGCTCACCCAGGCGAGGCCCGCGCCGGCGTAGGCGGCGAGGGCGCCGACGCCCGACCAGGTCAGGGGGATGCCCACGGTCGGGCTGTCCGAGTGCGTCGTCTGCTGCCCGGTCGAGATGAGGATGACCGTGACGACCGCTGGGAAGAAGCTCCAGAGGTACACCACGAGAGGCGGGCTGTTCTTCAGCAGGAGCGCCGTGATCGCGCCGGTGAGGACCATGACGAGGCAGCTCGCGGCCATCGCCATCCGCTCGTGCTGCTTGCTGGTGATCTCGCGCTGGAGCTTGGCCAGGAGCCACTCGAGGCGCTGCGTCTGCTCCGCGATGCCGGGGTAGGCGCCCTGTGGGTCGAGCCGGGACTTCGACTCGGCGACCATCTGCGCCGGGTTGAGCGTCAGCAGGCGGTCGAGGGGGTCGACGCGGAGGCGGAGGCCCCCGATCTTCCGGCGGCGCTGCTCGGTCTCGACGGTGCGGGCGGCGCCGTCGACGCTGGAGCGTGCGGAGAGGTGGACCCCATCGAGAATCAGTTCAAAGGTCAGGCCCCGCTCGTCGGGCGTGGTGCCGAGGGCGTCGTCGGCGCTGGCGCTGTGGCCCTCGAGGTTGATGACCGCGTCCTCCGCTTCGAGGCGGTCGACACCGCCCCCGCCGGGCTCTCCGTTCGGGCCCGGGCGGTAGATGTCGACGATCACCCGCCCGCCCGGCGTGACCGGGGCGAAGCGCCAGCCCCGGTCGGGCCCGATGCCCCCGGAGGTGATGACGACCGAGAGCCCGCCGGCGCCGATCATGCGGAGGTCGCCCTCCGCGTGGACCTGCTGGGCGAGTTTCTCGAGCCCCTCCCGGGCGGCGAGCTGGCGGGCGAGCTCGACGCGGGTCGATTCGACGAAGTTCATCCGCTCGGGGTGGTCGCGCAGGTCCCGCAGCTCGCCGAAGGTGAGGAACTTGGGGTCGTCCTCGAAGGCGTCGGGGACGCGGAAGGGGCGGGTGCGGACGCGGTCGATCACGCGGAGCTCGCCCTCGGTGGAGCCCACGCCCCGCTCGAGCTGGATGACGCCCGCGATGGAGCCCTCGTCGAAGCCCGCCATGGGCCCGGGCAGCAGGATGACCCAGGCCCTTTCCGCGGTCGCGTCGGTCAGCACCTCGCCCGCGCCGGTCGTCTCGACCGCTGCGACCCCGAGGAGCAGGAGCTGATCGAGGACGCCCGACCCGGGCTCGGGGGGCACGCGCCGGATCGCGTCGGCGTAGACGGTCATGTTGCCCAAGGTGGCGGGCTGGCCCCTCTCTATGCGGCTCACGAGCATCTGGGCGACATCGAGCGTGACCATCCGCTCCATCCCCCGGAGGAAGCGGGGGATGACCTGCTCGTTGAGGGTCGCGAGCGCCCCCGCCATCAGAAGGCCCGAGACGAGCGCGGGCACGATCAGCGTGCGGTGGCTGAGCCCCCCCGCCTGGGCGGCGGTGATCTCGTTGTCCTGGGCCATGCGGTGGTAGGCGAGGGTGGTGCCGAAGCTCGCGGCGAAGGGCAGCGCGTAGGCGAGCATGGGCGGGATCGCGAGGAGCATGAACTTCATCGCCCCGCCCGGCGTGAGGTCCCCGTCCGCCAGGGGCTTGACCGCAGCAGCGAACGCGATGACGGTGACGAGCACGCTCGCGGAGAGCAGAACGAGCCGCCAGAGCTCGAGCGTCATGTGCCGCCAGAGGGTGAGGGGCATGGGGATGAGGGTACGCGGGCGGAGGGTCCCGAGCGTCCGAGGATATTGGGTGCCGTGGAGACGGCGCAGCCTTCTCCACGAACGAGCGATCCCCATCGTGGAAAGGCCGCGGGGCGGCGTTTCCACGGCACCCAATCATGCTGGGCATGGCACTCCTGGGCACGGTGCAGCGCGTCAGAGCCGCGATGGTGACATCGCGGTCGGTCGGCGGACGGTCGTGACGGCGCACCCGATCCCCGCGATGTCACGATCGCGGCTCTCAAGGGCGCGTGCGATCACGCCCGTGTGACCTCGACCTTCCCGCCCGGGGCGTCCTTGATCGCGAGGCCCCTGGCTGCGAGTTCGTCGCGGATGGCGTCGGCCTGGGCGAAGTCCTTGGCTTTGCGGGCTGCGGCCCGCTGGGCGAGGAGGGATTCGATCTCGGGGTCGGGGTCGACGCCTTTGAAGAGTCCGATGGAGGTTTCGGTGGACTTGGGATTGGCTTCGGGACGGAAGATGACGCCGAGGATGTTGTCGATGAGATGGAGACGACCGAGACCGGATTCTGCGTAATTGCTGCTATCGGTCATTTTCATGGCAGTAGCCAACGGCAAGGGCTCGGGCGGCAGCTGGATCTGATCGACTTCCCGACCGATCGCAGCCTGAGTTTCCTGTATTGACTTGACTGCATCGTCGATTGTCGATGCTTGTGACAGTACTCCAGGTATGAATCCGCCCCTCAACTCCTCATCCAAGGTGGCGAGCGCTCCCGAAACATTCAGGTCTTGCATCAAGAATCGTCCGATCCGACGGATAACGGGCGACCCCGGTGCGCAGATGTCGTATGGGGCTTGCTCCCGTTTATCCTGCAGCCACATCATCGTTCTTGCGGCGCGTCGGATGCGTACGAGTCGCTCCGCCGATTCTTTTAGCCCCTTAAAACTGAAGTCCGCATTGCTCCGATAGTGCGTCTTGATCAGCTCCAACCGAACCGCTGCCGGCTCAATCTTGACGCCGTCGATGACCTTGTCGAACAACTCGCGCGCCGTGTAGAAGGTCCCCTTGCTCTTGCTCATCTTCCCGCCCTCAAAGAACAGGTAGCGGGCGTGGACCCAGTGCCTCGCGAAGCGGTCGGCGCCGGTCAGGCAACAGCTCTGCGCGAGCTCGCACTCGTGGTGCGGGAAGATGTTGTCCTCGCCCCCGGAGTGCAGATCGATGGTCCCCGCTTCCCCACCCCCGCCGATCACCCGCCCCAATCCCCCCCGCACCAGCGCCTCCAGGCTCATCGCGGTGCACTCGATGTGCCAGCCGGGGTAGC
Organism: Phycisphaerales bacterium; assembly: GCA_036788215.1. Lineage (GTDB taxonomy): Bacteria > Planctomycetota > Phycisphaerae > Phycisphaerales > UBA1924 > DAIQNV01. The sequence goes on from DAIQNV010000005.1 coordinate 20,717, forward strand.
CCTCGCCCAGCGTCACGCCCCCGACGGTTGGGCCGGGCCACTTCATCAGGTGCGACGCGTCCTCCTTCCACAGCAGGAAATCCGCCGGGTGGTGCTTCTCTCGCTGCGTGGTGTCGGTGACGCGCCCGCCGGCGCCGCCTCGGAGTTGGTCCAGGCTGTTCCCGCTGAGTTGCCCGTAGCGCTCGAACTTCTGCACGTCGAAGTAGACCGCCCGCCGGCCGGGCTCGCCCGCGACGTAGGCGCAGCCCTTCTCCGCCAGCGCCTCGATGACCTTCTTCATCCCCTCGACATGGTCGGAGGCGCGGGGCATGAAGTCGCCCCGCTTCCCGGGTTTGGCGCCCGCGTACTCCTCCGCGACCTTCAGGCCCAGCTTCTGCCCGTCCTCGATGAAGCGGCTCGCGTAGAAGTCCGCGATCGCGCGGGGGTCCTTCGGGTCGATCGAGGCGTCGGCGGGGAGCTTGCCCGCCTTCTTGGCCTCGAGCAGGCGCTGGCCCGCGAGGGCCATCTTGTCCTCGCCCCCCCCGTCGGCGCTGGCGTCGTCGGTCATGTGGCCGACGTCGGTGATGTTCATGACGTGCCGGACGGTCCGGGGCCCCTCGTGCACCCCGTCCCCGTGCTTCACCCGGCAGAGCGGGCTCTCGAGGAAGCGGCGGAGCAGGTCGGCGAAGAGGAAGGCCCGGAAGTTCCCGATGTGGGCATCGTCGTAGACCGTGGGCCCGCAGGTGTAGAAAGAGATGTCGGCGGGGTCCGCCGGCTCGAAGGGCTCGACCGATCGCGTCAGCGTGTTGTAGAGGTGGAGGACCTTGGGTTCGGGCAGGTCAGGCACAGGGGGCTCCTTCGGGCGATTGTTCCGCGCCCGCACGGGGGGATCAGCCGGCGGCGCCATTCAGACCAGCCAACCTCGGGTGCCGTGGAAACACCGCGAAGCGGTTTTTCCACGATCGAAGGCTCGAACCCCCCGTTCGTGGAGAAGGCTGCGCCGTCTCCAAGGCACCCACAGCTTTCCTACCACACCACCAGGCGTGTCAGGCGCTCCGCTGTCTCCGGGCCCGGGAAGGGGCCCCGCCTCAGCGTGTAGACCCCGAGCTGCGGGGGGCAGTTGAGCCGAAGGTCGATCACGGTCTCCCCCAGCCCCCGCCCGATGGCGCACAGGGTGTTGCCCAGGCGCAGGACCCCGGACGCCAGGTCCCCGGGCAGGTCGCAGGAGGTGTGCAGGGCGTGGTCCTCCTTCAGCCTCACCTGCCCCCCGTGCGTGTGGCCCGCGAGGACGAGGTGGGCCCCGAGGTGGGCCGCGGGGTAGACCTGGGTCGGGAAGTGGGCGAGGGCGATGGTGAACGAAGCGGGTGTCTGATCTCCATCCAGCCCCGCGTCCAGCCCGGCCCCCAGCATGTCCTCGGGCTCGCTCGCGCCCAGGATCCGGACGCGCTCCCCCCTGATCTCGATGGTGGTCCCCCGGTTCTCCAGCCAGGTGATTCCGGGTACGCCCTCGCGGGCCATCCCCTGAAAGGCCGCGGTGTCGTGGTTCCCGAAGACGCCGAAGGTGCCGAACCGGGCCCGCCAGGCCCGGGCCTGGTCGCGGAGGCTGGCTAGGGCGACCTTCTCGTCCCCCGGGTGGTCCATGTAGTCGCCGGTGAGCAGCACGAGGTCGGCGTCGATCTTGGCCAGGACGCCCGGCAGGCGCCGCAGCGCCCCGCCCCTCTTGAAGGGGAAGACGGCGCCGAGGAGGCCCTGGGCGTGGTCGCGGGCGTGGGTGTCGGTGATATGGACGAGCGTCAGCCCGTCCAGGCCCGGGGGAAGGTCGGGGTGCGTCAGGTCGTGGCGTTCGACGGGGTCGGGTTTCTGGCTCCGCCGGTCGCTCGGAGCCCCCTTGGGCGTCGCGTCGGAAAAGCCTCTAGACTGTTCGGCCGCGGGCGACCGGGAGGAGTCCGCGGACACGGAGGCGTCGGATCTTTCCGGGGGTGTCATGCGGATACTCCCGGGCGGTTCGTGCCTGCGAACGGGCCCACCGGAGCGTCGCGTTCGGCGCCCCCCGGCTCAGGGCCTCGCCCGTCCCCCCGGCCCTGCCCGCGCAGCGAGACCCGCGGGACGAACCCCAGGCATCGGACGCGACCAGCAGCACATCGGAGAACGGTCATGGCCAAGATGTTCTACACACTCCCGGAAGCAGCCGCGAAGCTCGGTATGAGCGAGGACGATGTCCGCGGGCTCACCGAGAGCGGTCAGCTCCAGGAATTCCGCGACCGGGACCAGATCATGCTGAAGGTCGAGCAGGTCGACCTCCTGGCGGGCAGCGACGACGACGGGGACGACCTGATCCCGCTGGCGGAGTCGGGTGAGCTCGAGCCCCTGAGCCCGGGCAGTTCGGGGTCGGGGTCGGTCTTCGGGGCTGAGAACCCGATGGAGGCGACCGGCATCAGCATCTTCGACCCCGAGGTGGGGGAAGAGGCGGACCCCTCCGCGGCAACCCAGATCACCGGGGGCGTGGCGACGCCCGACTTCGACATGGACGCGGCGGCCTCCGGCTCGGGCCTGGCGAACATCGCCCTCGAGTCCGACGACACCAGCCTCGGGGCGGACCTTCTGGACGACGTGTACGGCTCGGGCGCGGGCGCGAGCGGGGCGGCGAGCCGGGCGGGCTCCGCCGGGATGTCCGGGGGCGGGCAGAGCGCGATGGGCGCCAGCGGGATGGCGGACGCGGGCGGGGACCTCTTTGAGCCCACCGGTGGCGAGGAGGAGCTGGCTCCTGTCGCTCCCCAGCAGATGATGTTCGCGGGCGCCGAGGCCTACGACGGCCCGGGCTCCGGGCTCGTGGGCGGGCTGGCCCTGGGCATGATCGTCGTGCTGCTCGCGGCGGCGACGATCGCGATCCTGAGCCTCTTCGGCGGCGCCCCGGCGCTGATCGACAGCGTCACGATGACGGTGGTCTATGGCATCGCGGGGGGCGGCGCGGTCCTGATGGTGATCGCGGCCCTGGTCGGCTGGGTCTTGCTGCGGCGCAGCTGAGCGAGAGCGTCATCTCAATCCGAGGGTGGCACGCCCACGCGCAGCGCGGTCGTGTGGTGTGATGGTCCATGCCCGAGCTGCGCGTGGGCATGTCACCCGGCGCTGAGGTGCAGCACACTGGGTCCGCCAATGGGCGTTGTCGTTCGTGGAGAAGGCTGCGCCGTCTCCACGGCACCCGCGATGTGTTCCCAACGCACCTTTATCCCCGCTCGACAGTCAGCCCCGCCACTTCGTAGCGACCGCCCTGCAGGCCCATTTGGGCCAGGCGGGGTGTGGAGGCGTACAGGACGCGGGGCGTGTCGCCCGAGAAGTCGATGGTTGCCCGGATGTCCTGGGACTCGATGTGCCACAGGTCGCTCTCCGCGTCGTGCTGCCACTCGGCGCGGTCGCTCGGTGCGGGGAGGAGGTCCTGGCGCAGGTTCGATGCCGGGTCACACAGGATCGCGCGGGCGTGCCAGCCGACGCCATTGGGCGACAGGTCGATGACCAGCTCGGGCGGGGCCTTGGCGGTCGGGCGCAGGTCGGCGATGACGCGGGCCAAGGCGATGCGCCCGAGCTCGAAGCGCACCCGGCAGCGGGTCACGCCCTCGGGGGCGACCGTCGTTGCCCGGGCGTGGTCGCGCGTCGACCGGGCTGGCGCGCTACCCGCCAGGCGCGCGAACCCGTTGCCGGCGTGCGATCCGTTGGTGGAGGTGTGCGGCGCTGCCCTGGTCATACCGCGTCGCTCCTGAGTTCCGCGCCGTCCTTGCCCTTGCGCAGGGTCGGGGTCTTGCTGAGCAGCGTGGCTGCGAGCCTGAGGCCGGGTCCGGTGGGTCCGATGAAGCGGTTGCCCAGTTTCGTGGTCATCTCGAAGAAGTCGATCATCGCGTCGAGGCGCTCATCGATCTCCGCCTGGCCGGGCTCGGCGCTGCCCTTGGCGGCGCTGGCGCTGGTGTGGTCGCGGATCTCGTGGAGGTTCACCAGCAGGGGGTCGACCTCACGCTTGATGCGCTCGCGGACGATCGCCCGGAAGATCGTCCAGACGTCCTGTTCCGCCTGGAAGTACTCCTTGCGGTCGCCCCGCCTGTGGACGCGGGCGATGACGCCCCAGTCGAGCAGGGCGCGGAGGGACATGCTCGCGTTCCCGCGGGAGATCTCGAGCCGGGCCATCACGTCGTCGGTGCACATGGGCTCGCCCGTGATGTAGAGGAGCGCGTGCACCTCAGCCATCGTGCGGCTGATCCCCCACACCGAGCCCATGCGCCCCCAGGCCTCGATGAAGCGGTCCACCGAAGCGGGCTCACCCCCGGCGCCTGTTGTCGGAACGGGGGCGGGGTTGGGGGTGGGGTCGGGCTGGGCCGCGGGCTTCGACATCCCTTAAGTATCGCATTTCCGGCTCTGGGGTCCACTGTGATTTCAGAAACGATTGAAATCTCCAGCAAGTTCAGGGTGCAGGATCGGCCCTGACGGCCCGTGAGGGCGGGTGGCGGTTCGCAGAGCGGGATTGGGTGGGTCCCAAAAGAAGAGAAGGCGGCGAGCGGCCGAAGCACACTCGCCGCCGTTCCGGGGGCTTGGTATGGGGCAAAGACCCCCTGTCTCTGAGGATGATGCTACACCGCCCGGCGGCTGAATTGCAACTATCTGCATCATGAAATCGGAGAATTGATCCGGGCTTTACTAGGGCTATCCCCGGAGCGAGTCCGCGATGCCCAGGAGGCCCAGGGCGAGGCTGACGATGCCGTTGAGGGTGAAGAAGGCGATATCGAGGCCCCGCTCGCGCCTGATGGCGAGGACGATGTGCTCGGTGATGAGGAGGGCGGCGGTCAGGGCAACGCCCACGAGGAAGAGCGTGCGGAGGCTGGTGCTTGTGGCCCAGACGAGGGTCAGGGCGACGATCGCGAGGAGGTGCAGGGCCCGGCTGACCCAAGCGGCGCCCGACCAGCCCAGGGCGGCGGGGATGGACCGCAGGCCCCGTCCGCGGTCGAAGTCGCGGTCCGCGAGGGCGTAGATGACGTCGAAGCCCGCGACCCAGACGGTGATCATGCCCGCGAGCCACCAGAGGGCGGGGGCGTTCTCGTGGGCGGTGAGGGCGTTGAGGCCCGCGACTGCGACCCCCGCAGCGAGCGGGCTGAGGGCGAGGGCGACGCCCAGCACGATGTGGCAGAGGGCGGTGAAGCGCTTGGTGAAGGAGTAGAAGGCGAGCCAGGCGAGGATGGCGGGGCTGAAGGCAAGGGGGGCCCAGTTGGCGTAGAGGACGCCGAAGAGGGTGGTGGCGACGACGAACGCGCCGGCGCTCGCAGCGAGCATCGCCTTTCCGTCGCGCTCTGAGAGGGCGCCCGAGGCGAAGGCGCGCCGTGCGGTCCTGGGGTTCTGGGCGTCGAAGCGGCGGTCGGCGACGCGGTTGACGAGCATGGCCCAGGTCCGGGCGGCGACCATGCACACGACGATGAGGGCGAGCTGCCCCGCGAAGCGGCCCCAGTCGACGACGGTCGCGCTGCCCTCGACCCGGACCGCGAGGAAGGCGGCGAGCAGCGCGAAGGGGAGGGCGAAGACCGAGTGCGCGAGCTTGATGTCGGAGGCTGCGAGGGCGAGCTTGCGCGGGAGGGGCAGGGCGGACATGCGGGCGACTGTAGAAGGGTCCGGCGGGAGGGGCACC
>DAIQNV010000005.1:26454-65376 GCA_036788215.1 Phycisphaerales bacterium
GCTTAGGGGCAGCCATTCTGGAAGGCGGTCACGAAGGCGGCGATGTCGGAGACATCGAAGACGCCCGTCGGGGCGGCGAGGTCCGCCCTGGGGTCGCCCGCCTGGAAGGCCTGCAGGAAGGCGATCGCGTCGGCGAAGGTCCGCTCCCCGAAGGGCTCGGCGAGGTCGGCGGGGTCGCAGGGGGTGGGGCCCCCGGCGGTGCCATGGACGCGGACCTCGAAGTCCTGCCAGTAGGCGGCCCAGAGGATGTTGCGGTCGGCGACGCGGAGGGTCCACTCGCCCCGGGAGGGCTCGCCCCAGTGCCTGAGGGATGTGAAGACCCAGTCGGTGTAGTCGTCGGTGCCATCGGGGCGTTGGGCTGCGAGGGTGGAGACGGTGCCGGTGGGGGAGATGAGCTCGATGTCGAGGTCGCCCACGGTGGGGGTCTGGATGTTGACGATGACCTCGACGGACTCGATGGTGATGTCGGCGTCGATCGTGGTGGAGCGGGCGATGCCGGTGGCGTCGGCGTTGGGCACGTCGGTCTCGACGCTCACGACGCCGGAAGCGGCGGAGATCTCGGGCGCGACGGGGGTCCACGCCTCTGCGAGGGTGGCTGCGGCGGAGGCGTCGAGGGCGCCGAATCCGTAGTCGTCGCTGAACCAGACTCCGGCGCTGTTCATGGCCCAGGTGGGGTTGTCGGGGTCGATGCGCCAGGCGGTCTGGCGGAGCACGTGCTGCACGTCGCGCCAGGAGAGGGCGGGGTTGGCTTCGAGCATGAGGGCGACGACGCCCGCGCCCTGCGGGGCGGCGGCGCTGGTGAATCCGAAGGCGCCGGTCCAGCCCCCAAGCGCGGTGGTGAAGATCGCCTTGGACCCCCCGGAGGAGGGCGCGACCGCGAAGAGGCTGGAGCCGGGCTCGGAGTAGATCGCCCGGACCCCGGTGTCGTCGTAGGCGCCGATGGCGATGGTGTAGCGGCTCGATGCGTAGGGGTCGTAGTCGACGCGGTCCTTGCGGAGGGCGCCGTTGCCCCCGGCCCAGACGAGGACGGTGCCCAGCCCGTCGCGTCCGGAGCGGGCGGACTCCTCGATGGCGTCCATCACGATCGCGGAGGGGTAGAAGATGCGCCCGATGTCGGCGGGTCCCCAGGAGTTGTTCTTGATGTCGTTGGCGTGGTTGGCCCGCAGGAGTGAGGAGGCGGTGACGGAGGGGTCCCCGTAGGTGTGGTTGGTGAGGCGGGCGTTGTAGGCGACGCCGGCGCCGCCCAGGACGTTGTTCGCGGTCATCGCGACGATGCCGGCGACGGAGGTCGCGTGGGCGTCGACGCCTACGCCCTGCTGCGAGTGGGCGGGTTCGGGGTCGATGTTGGCGACGAGGTCGAAGTTGGTCAGTTCGATGCCCTGGTCGATGATGCCCACGGTGACGCCGGCGCCGGTCCAGCCGGCGTTCCAGGCGGGCTCGACGTTGAGGTCGAAGAGTTCCTCACCGGGGAGGGTGTTGATCAGGTACCACTGATCGGCGAGGCCGAAGTCGCTCGGGACGCGGGGCCCGACCGCCTGGCGGATCTCGGGCGTCGCGTCGGCGACGCCCAGGGCGGGCCCGGAGTGCTGCATTTCTTCGGCGAGGTCGACCGCGTCGAGGGCGCCCCGCGCGTCGACGACGAGTGTCCCGGGGAGGCCCGGGATCGGGCGGGCAAAGAGCCCACGGAAGGCGAGCCACGCCCGGACCCGTTCTGTGCTTCGCTGATCCGCGGTCCGGACGAGGACCCGCCCGGTGATGGTGACCTCGCCCTCCTCCCCCGCGTCGCGCAGGCCCAGGCGGGTGGCCTTGAGGGCGCCGTCGCCCGCGTGCTGGAAGCGGTAGAGGCGGGGCCCGCCCGGACCGTCGATGAGGCGTGTGGGCGCCTGGACCTTTGCCCGCTCGGGCCGGTCGTCGCCCGGGCCCTGCGCGTGGGCGACGACGGGTGTGCCAGCGAGGGCGACGAGGGTGAGGGCGATCGACTGGGGCCGGCCTGGGAGACGCACGGGAAAGTCCCTGTCACGGGCCCGGTGGAGCACCTTGGCTGAAAATCAGCCCGGGTTTGCACGGGGCATTCGGGATGACGGTCGGGCGGTCGGACGCGACCTGAACCCGGACCTGTTTGTACGCCCGCCGGCTGGGTGCGGATGCCTGCCCTGGCTCGGGGGGGGCGGATTCGGTCAGTTTCCGTAGGGCTCCGAGCAGCCTCCGCTGAACGCGTTCAGGAACGCGGCGACGTCGGCGAAGGTGACCGCTGAGGGTGCGACGAGGTTGGCGCGGGGGTCGGCGTTGGTGAACCAGGTGATGTACTGGTTGATGTCGGCGAAGGTGAGCGAGCCGCAGGGGGCGGCGAAGTCGGCGGAGGCGCAGTTCGTGTCGGTGGTGATGGGGACGGGGCTGATGGCCAGGTCGTCGATGTACCAGACGTCGGTCACCAGGGTCCCGAGTGCGGTGAAGCGGACGCGGAAGGTGTCGGTGTTATCGACCATGGGGATCGCGTACTGGCGTGCCTGGAAGCAGGGTCGGGAGACGCCGGTGGCGACGATCTCGTCGAGGAGGCGGTAGACCTCGTCGTCCTGGACCCCGTCGTCGTTCTCGTCGGGGTCGAAGTACTCGACGCGGAGCACTTTGCCGGCCTCGACGCCGGCCTCGCGGATCCAGAAGCGGAGGTAGAACTGCTGGTCGACGACGTTGGCGACGCCCATGAGCTGGTTGACGCTCTCGAGCCGGTCGTTGGAGTTCAGCCTGAGGACGCGGGTGCCGGAGGGTTCGTTGCCGACGCCGGTGGCGGTGTCGGCGTTGAAGATCGTGCCCCACTGCACGCCGAGCCCGAGGCCGTTCTCGAAGTCTTCGGTCCAGGGGACCGCGTTGCCCCCGAAGGGCCCGACGCGGACATTGTCGATGAACCAGTCGTCATTGAGCTGGTTTCCGTTGGCGGTGAAGCGGATGACGAGGTTCTCGTGGTAGGCGGGGATCGGGAGGGCGAACTGATTGAATTGGAACTCGTTCTGGTTGACCCCGTTGGAGGTCAGCGTGCCCAGGGCGACCCAGTTTCCGGCGGCGTTGCGGTAGTCGATGGTGAAGGTCTTTCCGGCCTCCACGCCCCTGTGCTGGCTCCAGAACGAGACGGTGCCCACCGGGCCGAACTCGGTGAGGAGCCTTAGGGAGTCCATGGGCTGGCTCTGGAGGGAGCCCACGCCCTTGAAGTTGACGGAGAACGGGGGGCTCGGCTCGTTGACGCCCGCGGTGCTGAGGCTGACGAACCCCGAACTGGGGCCCCAGATGCTCGGGTCGAGGGTGGAGGATGCGAAGCTGTCGTCGACCGGCAGGTCCAGGGGCTGGGCGAGGGCCAACCCTGGTACGAGCGCGAGGGTCGCGAGCGCGATCGCGCGGCGCGGCGAGCGGGCCGGATGGCCTGGGTGGCGTGCCTCGCCCCGGGGGTGGTTGGTCGGAGGCGTGGTCGGCGTGTTCTCGTTCCCGTGCGTGGTCATGGCAGGCTTGGTCCTTGCGTTCCCGGACCCGTGGTGACGGGTCGGGGGTGTTCTTCTTCCCTGGATCCCTGCGCTGTCGTTCCGATTCGGAACGGTACGGAGGTTTCTGTCGCCGACCCCGCTGAATCCGGTGTCCTCGCCGGGAAGCTGGGGGGCGTTCGCGATCTGTGACGGCTGCGGCCCTCGATGGTGCGTCGCCTGGTCCGTAAACACGGGTGGGCCGGCCCGGTCATCGGCCCCGCGTGCTGATAAACGAGAATGGTGCCCGCGAGTCACGCGTGGCCTTTCGGTCTGACGCTCCTCGCTGGACGTGGCCCCCGGGGCGCCACCCGTTGACGGGGCGTGGGCGCACCCATGTCCGGCGGGGAACGGTGCTTGACAGCCTCGGATTGCCTTGAACCAACCGCCCGACGAACGCGGGCGGGTTCCTCTTGAGAAATGCCTTACCTTGTGGTGTACGCGGGGCCCGCCCGGACGGATCTGGCCCGGCGGGGAAATCTCGGACCGCGTTCTGCGCGGGCAATCCGGAGGGCGCACGATGGCGGACGGGAACGCTGCGATGTCGGACGCGGACCGGTTCCGCCGGTTGCTGAGGGCGGGCCACCGGTTGATCTCGATCGTGACGACGGAGGAGGCGGACGCGCGGGAACTGGTCATGGGCGTCGCGGCGGAGGACGGCTCGCACGTCTGGACCTGGTCGGCGGTGGAGGGCGTGCGGGACGCGGGCAACCCCGCCATGGACCCGATCGACAACACCGAGCACGCTGCGGGGGCGTGGTACTGGCTGAGCCAGCAGGGATTGCCCGCGATCTATCTGTTGTTCGACGCGGCGGCGCACCTGGAGGACCCTCACGCGCTCAGGGCGCTGCGGAAGCTGATCGACAAGGCGTCGGGGGCGCACGCGTGCGTCGTGATGGTCGATCACGCCCAGCCGAAACCGGGTGTGATCCGGGCGCACGCCACCCCGTTCGAGTTGAGCTTCCCGACGGACGCGGAGCTGGAGGCGATCATCCGGCGGACGCTGAGGGAGCTGCACCGCGTCGCGCCGATCGAGATCGACCTGCGGAGCAGCGATTACCGGCTGATCATCAAGAACCTCGGTGGGCTTCCTAAGCGTCAGGCGGAGCAGGTGATCCGCGATGTCGTGAGCGAGGACCGCCGGTTCACGGGGGACGATCTGAATCACATCCTGGCGCTGAAGCGCCGGATCGTGTCGGGCGAGGGCGTGCTCGAGTATGTCGAGAGCCCGGCCAACCTCGACGAGGTGGGGGGCCTCGACAGCCTGAAGGGGTGGCTGCGCCAGCGTGAGCGGGCCTTCGACGACGACGCGGTGGCGTACGGGCTGACGCCCCCGAGAGGGGTGCTGCTGCTGGGCGTGCAGGGGGCGGGCAAGAGCCTGTGCGCGAAGGCGATCGCGACCGCGTGGGGCCGGCCTCTGCTGCGGCTCGATCCGGGGGTGCTGTACGACCGGTATGTCGGGGAGAGCGAGCGGAGGCTGCGGGGGGCGTTCCGCCAGGCGGAGGCGATGGCGCCGATCGTGCTGTGGATCGACGAGATCGAGAAGGGGTTCGCGAGTGCCGCGGCGCAGAGCACGGACGGGGGTCTGAGCCAGCGGATGTTCGGCGCGCTTCTAACGTGGATGCAGGATCATGCGGCGCCGGTGTTCCTGGTGGCGACGGCGAACAACATCGGGGCGTTGCCCCCTGAGTTGCTACGGAAAGGGCGGTTCGACGAGATCTTCTTTGTCGACCTGCCCGGGGCTGGGGCGCGGGCGCGGATCTTCGAGATTCACCTGAAGAAGCGGAAGCGGGACCCGAAGAACTTTGACCTCGGACGCCTGGCGGGGGCGAGCGCGGGGTACAGCGGGGCGGAGATCGAGCAGGCGGTGATCGCGGCGCTGCACGGTGCGTTCAGCGCGAAGGGGGAGCCCACGACGGACTCGATCGAGGCGGCCCTGGCGGGGAGCCCGCCCTTGAGCGTGACGATGGCGGAGAAGGTGGCGGAGCTGCGGGCGTGGGCACGGGATCGGTGCGTGCCTGCGGAGTGAGGTTGTTCCGGGTGGCACGCCCACGCGGAGCGCGGGCGTGTTGGGGTGAGCTTGGGCGGTCCATGCCCGCGCTGCGCGTGGGCATGCCACCCAGATCGTGTCGCGGACGCCCGGCGCGTCTACGGGCGCGCGGCGTGCTCGGTGCTGCGGATGAGGACGGGCTCGCTGGTCGAGACGATGTGGTTGGCGATCATGGAGATGGTGATCGGGTCGTTGAGCGAGATATTGTCGCCCAAGACGGAGAGGTCCTCGCCCTCGGGGTCGGAATCGGGGTGGATGTTGTCGCGGACGCGGAGGGGGCCGGCGTTGAAGAGGATGAGATCGGGGGCGATGGGGTAGCCCATGGTGGCGAGGGCCTGGGCGATGTCGTGGCGTCCCTCGGCGGTTTCCAGATTGGCGGCGATGGGGTCCGTTGCGAACAGGACTCCACGGATCGGCGCGGGGTCGGGCGGGTTCGTGTGGTTGGTGTCGATGTCCTCCGCGTCATGATGGAAGCGGAGGCTGGTGTCGCCATGTCGATCGGCAACCCACGAGGCGGCGGCGTCGCGGTCGGTGGCGGCGGGCCAGCCCGAGAGCTTCCAGTGATTGCGGTCGGCGGTGCGCTCGAGGTGGAGGAGGCGGATGTTGGCGCCGACGGCGCGGTCCTGGTCGAACTCGCCGAAGAGGGCGGCGATGCGACCCTTGGCGTCGACGACGGGGGTCAGGCTCCAGCCCAGGATCTCGCGAGAGGTGGAGCCGATGGTCTCGTCGTCGTTCGTGGCGTAGGGGTCGTGCTGCGGCTGTTCCGCCTCGTGTTGGGCAGCCTGTTCTGGCTGGGCGTGGACGGTGAGGGGGAGGCAGAGCGAGAGCGCGGCGAGCGAGCGCATCGGGGGAACCTCCGTTGGGGCCGCCGGCCCACGGTGCGGCGGCCTGGGCCGAGAACCCGGTCGGGTCCAGCGTAACTCAGGCGGGAGGGGGGCCCAAGGGTCTTGTTTAAATTTTGATCGGATGCAGAGGGCGGGGGTCAGGCGGAGAGACACGGGCGGGACGCCCGCGCCACGAGGGGATGGAGTGTTGCGATGGGGTCGGTGTCGGCCTCAGGGCTGGAAGGCGGTGAGGAACGCGGTGATGTCGGCGAAGGTGAGCTGGCCGTCAGCGGTGATGTCCGCGGCGGGATCGTTGGCGATGAAGAGGTTGAGGAAGAGGGCGATGTCGTTGAAGGTGTTGACGCCGTCGAGGTTGTAGTCGGCGGCGTTCAGGCCCACGCGGATGGTGGGGCTGGGGAGGAGCTCGATATCGCGCTCGCCGGCGCGGGCGATGCGGATGCGGGCGGGGTGCTGGCCGAAGGTGTTGCCGGCGGTGAGTTGGAGGGTGACGCCGGTGGGGGTGGGGGTGACGGCGGTGAGGCTGACGAGGCCCGGGATGGGGTTGGCGTCGGGGCCATCGATGATGAGGTCGACGACGGAGGGGTCGATGGTCGCGGGGTTGTTGTCGAGGTCGCGGGCGGTGAGTTCGATGGTGAAGCTGGCGCCGGCGGTGAGGATCGGGGGGAGCTGGAGCGTGGACCGGATGGCGTCGGGGACGCCGGCGTTCGCGGCGCGCCAGGCGTCGTACTGATCGCGGAGCGTGAGGACGGGGTCGGGGTCGGCGGCGTTGACGAAGGCGACGTTGAACGCGAGGTGGTAGTCGCCCCCCGCGAAGCCCGGCTCGGGGTTGGGGCCGGTGCCGCGGTTGTCTCCGACTGAGAGGACGTTGATGCCCCCGCCCACGATGTCGGGGAGGCCATCGCCGGTGGTGTCGATGGGGAAGTAGCGCCGGGCGTCGCGGGTGGCGGCGCGGCGCTGGATGTCGGGGAAGGCGCCGGCGCCGTCGTTGTAGAGGGCGAGCATGTCGCGGGCGTCCCGGGCTTCCTCGCCCACCGCGACCGCGAGGTCCTGGTCCCCGTCCCCGTCGAGGTCGGTCGCGACGATGTCGTAGCCCGGGAGGCCGGTCGGGATGATGGTGGTGGTGAAGGCGGGGGGGTTCGAGCCCGGGATCTGGAGGTGGATGGCGACCTGGCCCGCGTTGAATGACGCGGCGGCGAAGTCGGGGAGGCCATCGTTGTTGAAGTCGGCGGAGGCGACGCCCCGGGGGGCGGGGACGGTGGGGATGGTGGCGGCGAGGGTGAGGCTGAAGCCATCGGAGGCGTACCAGACGAGTTCGTTGGTGGATTCCGAGGCGGCGACGAAGCCTTCGCCCAGGGGGCCCGGAACCTTCTTGGCGTTCTGGCCTGCGCCCGGGAGGGTGATCGGGGAGCCCAGGGGCGCGGGGGTGGGGTTCAGGGTGTAGACCTGGGCGGTGCGGGTGTTGCGTCCGATGACGATCAGTTCGGGGCCGGGGTTCCCGGGGAAGGCGTCGGCGAGGACCGCGTCGAAGGCGTCGTTGACGATGGGGAAGTTGAGCCCGGGTCCGAAGGCGAAGTCGCCCAGGCCCGGGAAGACGGTGGCGGTGGCGGTGCGTCCGACGGAGATGATGTCCTGGAGTCCGTCGTCGTTGGTGTCGGCGAGGAAGAGGGCGTTGATGCGGTAGCCGGCGCGGATGGTGCCGGCGGGGTCGAGCTCGGTGAAGCCCCTGCCCCGGGGCGCGGGCTCGGTGGTGTTCCGGAAGAGGAGGATGTCGCCGGCGTTCTGCAGGCCCACGACGAGGTCGAGCCTCCCGTCGTTGTCAAGGTCGGAGGCGTCGATGGCGCGGGAGCGGTCGATGGTGGGGATGCGGATCGTCCCGCCCTCGACGTCGCCCGGGCGTCCGACGAGCATGTAGCCGACATCGGCGGTCTTGTCGGTGAGGGGGTCGAAGCCGACGGGGGGTGAGCCGCAGGCGGTGGCGCCCTGGTCGCAGGAGCAGCGTCCGTCGCCCCCGAAGTCGTAGGCGGCTTCCATGGAGAGCATGAGGGCCAGGGCGAGGTCGCCCTGGTCAGTGGAGGCGGGGAGGGCGTGGATGATGGCCTGCTCCGCCATGAGGACGACGGGGGCGCCGGTCAGGATGTTGCCCTGGACCGCGTAGACGATGTCGTCTTCGGGGCCCGGGCGTCCGCGCTCGATGCGCCCGGTGACGCCCCCCTTCCACTCGGAGGCCTGGAGACCGGAGAAGGTGGCGGCGAGTCCCCTTGCGTCGACGAAGCCATACTGGCGGGTCTGGTGGTTCGGGTCGAAGTTCTCGAGTTCGAGCAGGATGTCGTCGGGGGTGAGCCCATCGAGGATGAGGTCGCGGGCGAGTCCTCGGTTGAAGCCCTCGGTGTCGACCGCGGACTGGGCGGTGAGGGCGCCGCGGCCGGTGATGAGGACGGGGGTGTTCTCGCGGAGGTCGATGTTGGTGAGGCAGGTGGCGGACCCGACCGCGATCTCGCCTGTGCGGGTGTCGGCGATGAGGATGGACCAGGTGGCGGAGGCGGGGGCTGCGGCTCCGGCGAGGGTGGCCAGGGCGAGGGCCCGGAAGGCGAACGATGAACGGGTCCCGGCAACGGGGCGGGGGCGGCTGGTGGGCATGGTCGTGGTCCTCCGTGAGGGGGCAGGGTACCGGATGTGGGTGTTTGGCCCAAGAGGGAATGCCGGCGGGGGGCGCGCGGGGGCTGGGATTGGGGGTATCTAGGTGCGGGCTGGGGGGTCTGGGTTGGGTGCGGGGCTGGGGTGGGGGGCTGGATGGGGGAGGGGGTGCGGCGCGGGGGACGGGAAGGACGCGGCGGGCATTGACCTTGTGGTGGGGGGGTCTACCATCTCGACCCCGCTCGGCGATAGCGCCGGGCGGTTGTCGCGTCTGGGCTGGTTCGTGGGCTGGGCCGGCTAACCCGGTTTCCGGTTTGGTCCGGGCGCGTCTTGGTATGGATTTGTGCCGCTGTAGCTCAGTGGTAGAGCGCACCCTTGGTAAGGGTGAGGTCGCGGGTTCAAATCCCGCCAGCGGCTGTTTCGCCCCGATTGGGTTCGCTTCTTCTGGGAGCGTGTCTTTCGGGGCGTCTAGAGTTGGTCCGGTCCGTTCGGCCTGAGGGAGGGCGGACGGTACCGGGTTGTATTGCTGTGTTTCGGTCCACGCGGAGGTCCCGCGAGCCTGGGCCGATCGGAACGAGTGGCCAGGGTCGTCCGGCTGCGGGGTGCGTGCCCCGTGCCCCCGGGGGCCCGGCGAAGTCCGGAGCATCGCCTTCGGCCCGCGAGATTCGTCGGGTCGGGCGGACTGGTCAGAAGGGTTGCGAGATGGCGAAGGGTACTTTCGAGCGGACCAAGCCGCATGTGAACACCGGGACGATCGGTCACATCGACCACGGGAAGAGCACGCTGACGGCTGCTCTCGTGGCTCGTTCGGCCGCTCGCTTCGGCGGCGAGATCAAGAGCTACGCGGAGATCACCAAGGGCGGCACGGTTCGTGACGCCAACAAGACGGTGACGATCGCGTCGAGCCATGTGGAGTACGAGACGGACGCCCGTCACTACGCCCACGTGGACTGCCCTGGGCACGCCGACTTCGTGAAGAACATGATCACGGGCGCCGCCCAGATGGACGGCGCGATCCTGGTGGTGTCTGCGGCCGACGGCCCGATGCCCCAGACGCGTGAGCACGTGCTGCTGGCCCGCCAGGTGGGCGTTCCCCACATCGTGGTGTTCATGAACAAGGTGGACCTCGTGGACGACGAGGAGCTCCTGGAGCTCGTCGAGATGGAGGTCCGCGAACTCCTGAGCAAGTACGACTTCCCGGGCGACGACATCCCGGTGATCAAGGGTCAGGCCAACGTCGCGCTCGAGAACCCGAAGGACGACGAGAAGTGCAAGAGCATCGATGAGCTCTTCGCGGCGCTGGACTCGGCGATCCCGGAGCCCGAGCGCGAGATCGACAAGCCCTTCCTCGTTTCGGTCGAGGACGTGTTCAGCATCAAGGGTCGCGGCACGGTCGCGACGGGTCGTATCGAGCGTGGCGTGGTCAAGGTCGGCGACCCGGCCGAGATCGTGGGCCTGAAGAAGGAGAACCTCTCGACGACCATCACGGGCGTCGAGATGTTCAACAAGACTCTGGACCAGGGCCAGGCCGGCGACAACGTGGGCATCCTCGTCCGCGGCATCGAGAAGGAGCAGGTGCAGCGCGGGCAGGTCATCTGCAAGCCGGGCTCGATCAAGCCTCACCTGCGGTTCAAGGGCCAGGTCTACGTGCTGAGCAAGGAGGAGGGCGGCCGCCACACGCCGTTCTTCAACAACTACCGCCCTCAGTTCTACTTCCGCACGACGGACGTGACGGGGTCGATCAAGCTCCTGGGCGGGGCCGAGATGTGCATGCCGGGCGACAACATCGAGGTCGAGGTCGACCTGATGGGCAAGCCGGTGGCGATGGAGCCGGGTCTTCGTTTCGCGGTCCGCGAGGGCGGCCGGACGATCGGCTCGGGCACCGTGACCGAGATCATCGAGTGAATGAAGGCCGCTCGCGGGGAGACCCCGGGCGGCGTTTTGGAAGGAGGATCCGATGGCGACAGCAGCGAGCGTCGGTAGCAAGCGGTCCTCCGGTCCCGGTCGAGCCTTCGAGGGTCGTCGTATGACCTATGCGATTTCTTTCGATCTGGACACGACGGTTCTGAAGGACACGTATCACGCGGAGTCGTACAACAACGCGTACGCGGATATCCGGCGGCACCTCGAGTCGCGCGGGTTCGAGTGGCAGCAGGGCAGTGTCTACTTCGGGGGGGAGACCGTGGACGCGGTGCGCTGCGTGCTTGTCGTCCAAGAGCTCACCCGGAAGTACTCGTGGTTCGAGGCGAGTGTGCGGGATATCCGGATGCTGCGGATCGAGGAGAACAACGACCTCATGCCGGCGATCGAGATCACCGGTCGAGGCGGAGACTGATTCATGGCCAAGAAGAAAGCGGCTGCCCGTGAATATGTCTGGCTGCAGTGCAGCGAGACGGGCGATCTGAACTACCGGACTTCGATCAACGTGAAGGGCGGCGTGGATGACAAGGTGAAGGAGGGCTTCCAGAAGTACTGCCCCCGCCTTCGCAAGCACACGCTCCACAAGATCAAGCGGAAGTAAGCGAAGAGGGGACCGGGGATCGGCCACTGGCCATCGGCGGGGGACCGCGGTGGAGGGTGAGCGGGCCCGGGTTCCTTGCTTTGGGATTGGCGGCCTGGCCGCGGATACGCCAGTAGCTCAATTGGTAGAGCAGCGGATTCCAAATCCGCAGGTTGGGGGTTCGAGTCCCTCCTGGCGTGCTTGATGCGGGTGGCGCGTGCGTCGCCCGCCGGCGGGCCAGCGGGCCCGCTCGCGTGCGGAGGGGCCGGGTCTTTCCCGGCCGAGTCGATCGGGGACGGGCGCATCGGCGCAGCCCGGTCGGCGAGAGCGATGCCCGAGAGGGCGGGGCGGTCTTCCGATGAATGTCGGCATCTACAAGGCGAGCCAGGGGTATTGGGTTCGGTCGCTGACCGCTGTGCTGGCGGGGGCTGTGTTCCTCGCGGCGGCGGCCTGGGGCTGGAACCAGGCTGGGGCTGTGCAGCTCCCGGCGTCGTCGTACACGCTGGGGCTCGGGGCGGCCCGAGGCCCGGCGCCTTCGGTGGGCCAGGCGGTCGACCTGATGAGCATCACCAAGGACGAGGCGGAGACGCCCATCGATATCGGCGACGCGGTGGTCGAGGCGTACTCGGCGCTGAGCCAGACCGCGGGGGACCTGACGGTCGGCTCGGTGGTGGTGACCGCTGCGGGGTTCGACGAGGGCGACATCGTGGGGGTGCGGGCGCAGGGTCTGGCGGGGGGCGGGGGCGAGCTGTTCAGCGCCCAGGTGCGTTCGCGACGGGCGAACCCGGTGGTCCCGCTGATCTATGTCCAGGCGGGCGTGGCGGGGGTGCTGATCCTCGCGGGGGCGGTGCTCTTGTACTGGTTCGTCGGGATCAACCGCAAGAGCGTGGACTTCCTGATCGCGACCGACGGCGAGATGAAGAAGGTGAACTGGTCGACGCGTCGGGAGATCATCAATAACACGCAGGTGGTGGTGGTGGCGGCGTTCCTGATCGCGGCGATCCTGTTCGGGATCGACATCGTCTTCAAGCAGTTCTTCAGTTTCATCGGCGTCCTCGAGGTCTGAATCGTTCGGCGGCCCATTCCCGGGCAACACCAGCAGGCGGAGCCCCAGCATGACTGAAGAGCACACGAGCAACGACGCCGCCCAGGAGACCGCCCACACGGGCGCCCCGATCCCCGAGGAGCCGGTCGAGGTGTCGACGGACGCGATGGACGGGCGGCCGAACGAGAAGGTGGACATCCTCGACGACACCGACACGGTGCGCCAGGAGGGGATGAACTGGTTCGTCTTGCGCGTGGCTTCGAACAAGGAGTCGAGCGTGCAGGCGACCCTGCTCCGCAAGGTGCAGATCGAGAACATGCAGCACCTCGTGTCGCGCATCCTGGTGCCGACCGAGAAAACCAAGACGATCAAGGGCGGCAAGCAGAAGATCACCGAGACGAAGCTCTACCCGGGCTATGTCTTCGTCGAGATGCGGCTCGAGGACGACGGGCGGATCCCGCAGGACGTCTTCTTCCTGATCAAGGAGACGACGGGCGTGGGCGACTTCGTGGGCACCGCCGGGCGTCCGACGCCCATGGCGGAGCACGAGATCGAGAAGATGCTCCGCGACTCGAAGCGCCCCGAGGAAGAGCCGATCGTCAAGATGACCTTCGAGCGCGGCGAGAACGTGGTCATCAAGGAAGGCCCGTTCGAGAACTACGAGGGCACGGTCGACGAGCTGCTGCCGGACAAGGGCCTGGTGCGGGTGCTGGTGACGATCTTCGGTCGCCAGGCGCCGATCGAGCTCGAGGAGTGGCAGATCGCCAAGGTGGACGAGGGCTGAGCCTCGCGTGCGCCTGAGTTTGCCGGTGCCGGTCTGACGCTGATCGCCTCGATGCTGTGACTCATGTGCGGACGGCTTCGGCGTGGCTCGCTACGCTTGTCGCATGTTCACATCGATCACTCTTTCGGCGCGTAGCACTCCCCGGACCATCGTCGTCGGCCAGTTCAAGGACGAGGGGCTCGACGCCCGCTCGGGCGCGGTCGACCCGGCCAACTGGGCGGCCTGGGCGGCGACGCAGGCGGAGGCGACGGGGGACGCGGGGAAGGTCGTCTCGGTCTACTGCCCGGAGGGGCCGGAGCGGGTGCTGATCTTGGGGCTCGGGGCGCGGGAGAGCTTCGGCTCGGGGGCGTTGCGTGCCGCGGCGGCGGGGCTGGGGCGGTACTGCGCGGGGGCGAAGATCGACGCGGTGCAGTTGGCGATTACGGATGCGCTCAAGTCACTCGCGGGGTACGGGAAGGGCGTGTTCAGCGCCGAGTCGTGCGGGCGGGCGATCGGGGAGGGGCTGGGGCTGATCTCGTGGAACTACGACACGCTGCGGGGGTCGGCGACGCCCGAGGCCGAGCGGGGGACGCTCGCGCTCAGGGTGGATGACAAGGGGCTCTCGGCGGGCATCCAGCGGGGGCTGGGGTTTGCGGAGGGGTGCAACACGGCGCGGACGCTGAGCCAGACGCCCCCGAACATCGCGACGCCTATGTGGATCGCGGCGGAGGCGCAGAAGATGGCCCGTAAGGCGGGCCTGAAGTGCGAGGTGATCAAGGGGTCGAGGCTGGAGAGCGAGGGCTTGCAGGGGCTGATCAATGTCGGCAAGGCGAGCGAGAACGAGCCTTGTTTGATCCGCCTGAGCTACACGCCCACCGGCAAGGGGGCGCGGGCGAAGGACAAGCCGGTGGTGCTCATCGGCAAGACGATGACCTACGACTCGGGCGGGCTGTCGATCAAGGTCGGCGGCGGGATGAAGGGGATGAAGCGGGACAAGGACGGCGGGTGCGGGGTGTTCGGGGCGATGGAGATCATCGGGAAGGTGATCAAGCCCCGCTTCCCGGTCGTCGCGCTCCTGAGTTGCGCGGAGAACTCGATCTCGGACGAGGCGTACCGGCCCGACGATGTCATCACCTTCCGCAACGGGGTGACGGTGGAGGTGACGAACACCGACGCGGAGGGGCGGCTCGTGCTGGCCGACGCGATGTGCTGGGCGTGCGACAAGGAGGACCCGGCCTGCATGATCGACCTGGCGACGCTGACGGGTGGCGTGGTGGTGGCGCTCGGGTCGGTCTTCGCGGGGCTGTGGTGCGATGATGATGAGCTGCGGGGCACCATCGAGGCGGCGGGCCAGGAGACCGGCGAACGCGTCTGGCGACTTCCCCATGACCCGGCGTACCGCGACATGATGAAGAGCCCGATCGCGGACATCGTAAACTCCGCGCCGGTGCGGGAGGCGCACCCGATCCAGGGCGCCGCGTTCCTGAGCTACTTCTGCGCCGAGGGCGTCCCGTGGGCCCACATCGATATCGCCGGCACGCACGCGACGGAGAAGGACAAGGGCCCCTTCATCGCGGGCCCGACCGGCTTCGGCGCCCGGCTCGCGGCGGAGGCGGTGGCCCGGATGGACGGCCAGTCGTGATCCGGGCGGCGCTGGCGTGCACGCTCGCGCTCGCGTCCGGTGGCGCGGCGCAATCGGACGACTGGTGGCGGGACGCGGTGTTCTACGAGGTCTTCGTGCGGTCCTTCGCGGATTCGACCGAGGGCCCGCTCGCGGGCGATGGCGTGGGTGACCTGCGCGGGCTGATCGAGCGGCTCGACTACCTGAACGATGGCGACCCCGAGACCGACACCGACCTGGGCGTGACCGCGATCTGGCTCATGCCGATCGCGGAGAGCCCGAGCTACCACGGGTACGACGTCGTCGATTACCGCGCGATCGATGACGAGTACGGCACGATGGAGGACATGCGCGAGCTGCTGGAGGCGTGCCGTGCGCGGGGGATCCGCGTGATCCCCGACCTCGTGATCAACCACTGCGCGGACGAGCACCCCTGGTTCCAGGAGGCGATCGACCCGGCGAGCCCGAAGCACGACTGGTTCATCTGGTCGGCGGAGGACCCCGGCTGGCGCGGTCCGTGGGGGCAGGAGGTCTGGCATGACGAGGTGCGGGACCGCAACGGGCTTTACTACTACGGCTGCTTCTATCACGGCATGCCCGACCTGAACCTGCGGAACCCCGAGGTGACGCGAGAGCTGTACGATATCGCGGAGTTCTGGCTGACGGAGGTGGGCGTCGATGGCTTCCGGCTCGACGCGATCAAGCACCTGATCGAGGACGGGGCGGTGCAGGAGAGCACCCCCGAGACGATCGCGTGGCTGCGGCGCTGGCAGCGGTACCTGAAGTCGGTCAAGCCCGACATGTTCACCGTCGGCGAGGTGTGGATCGACAGCGCCGAGGCCTCGAAGTATGTGCCGGATGCGTGCGACTCGGTCTTCGAGTTCGACCTGGGGTACGCCACGATCGCCGCGGTGAACGCGGGCGACGCGGGCGGGCTGATGGAGCAGTTGGGTGAGACCTGGCGTGTCTTCCGCCCGCGCGGGACGTGGAGCAGCTTTCTGCAGAACCACGACCAGGACCGGCCCGCGTCGCACTTCGGGGGGGACCTCGACAAGTGCGCGATCGCGGCGACGGCGCTCCTGACGATGCCCGGCATCCCGTTCATCTACTACGGCGAGGAGATCGGCCAGCAGGGCACGAAGCCCGACCCGAATATCCGTCGCCCGCTGCAGTGGTCCTCGGAGTTGCCCGGCGTGGGCTTCACGACGGGGGCGCCGTGGCGCGGCGCGATGGGCGATGTGGAGACGGTCAATATCGAGACGCAGTCGGCCGATCCGGATTCGCTGCTGAGCCTGTACCGCAGGCTGATCCGGCTCCGCGACGAGCTTCCGTCGCTGAGGCGGGGTGACCTGCGGGTGCTGGAGACGGACCGGTCCGAGGTCGGCGCTTTCCTAAGAACGCTGGATGGTCAGCGTGTGCTGGTGGTGCTGAACCTCTCCGGCGAGGCGGTCGAGGGGTACTCGATCGACGCGGTGGGCGTGCCCCGCCGGGCGGGGGGCGTCGAGCGCCTGCACGGCGCGACGGTCAAGACGCGGAGCGGGCGGGCGTGGACGCCGATCGAGCGGCTGGAGGCGCGGACGGGGTACGTCGTCGTGGTGGGGGAGTAGGGGCGTGGACGTTGAAGTCGCCCGCGAGCCTTACTCCAGTCGGAACCGCGACACGGTGGATTGGAGCAGTTCGGCCTGCTGACTCAGCAAGGCGGCGGCTTCGCTCGACTGGCGGGCACCGGCGGAGGTTTCGCGGGACATCTGCGACATCTCGGAGATGACACGGGCGATCTCCTGGCTGGTGGCGGACTGCTCCTCCGTCGCGGCGGCGATGGAGGTGACCATGTCGCGGACGCTCTCGCTCGACTCGAGGACGCTGCTGAGCGACGCGCCGGCCTCCGTGGCGAGTGAGACGCCCTGCGTGGCCCGTGCGGAGCCGGACTCGATGCGTTCGACCGCGACTTTGGTGTCGCGCTGGATCTCGCCGATGCTCTGGGCGACCTGCCGGGTCGCGCTCGTGGTGCGTTCGGCGAGCTTGCGGACCTCGTCGGCCACGACGGCGAAGCCCCGGCCATGGTCGCCGGCGCGGGCTGCCTCGATGGCGGCGTTGAGCGCGAGGAGGTTGGTCTGCTCCGCGATGTCGTTGATGACGCCGATGATCTCGCCGATCTGTTCCCCGCGGTCGCCGAGCTTGGAGACGATCTCGGCGGTGCTCTGCACCTCGCTGGCGATCGCCTGCATCTCGCGGACGGTGGAGTTGACGACGTCCCCGCCCTTGGCAGCGGTGTCCTTGTTTCGGGCGCTCGCGTCGGACGCGTTGGCGGCGTTCTTCGCGACATCGGTGACGGTGTGGCTCATCTCCTCGGCGGCGGAGGAGATCTGCATCGCCTGCGCCTCCTGCCGATCGAGATTGGCCGCGATCTCGTGAGCCGAGGCGGCGACCTGCTGGGAGGGGCTGGCGACGGAGAGGCTGACGTCCTTGGCCGACGAGATCACCTCGCTGAGCTTGACGACGAAGCGATTGAAGCAGCGTCCCAGTTCCGCGAACTCGTCCTTGCCCTTGTCGCGCAGGCGAACGGTCAGGTCGCCGTCGCCGTCCGCGATCTCGCGGAGGCGTTCGACCACGCTCATAATGGACCGGACGATGTTGCGGGAGAGAAACAAGGCGACGAGGACACCGACGAACATGCCCGTCGCGGAGAGCGCCAGGACGCTCTGCCTGATGGATGAGGCGAGGCCTGTGGCTTCCTCCTGCACGCTGTGGGTATCGTCGATCAGCGACTGCTGCACCTCGTCGCCAAGGGCCATGATCTCCGGGCCAAGGACATCGAGCGTTTCGAGCACCAGCGTGTTCCGCTCTTCGACGAGGGAGCGGACGAGAGCAAACTCGCTCTCGAAGGTGTCGCGGTGTCGCGCCGCCTCGGCGAAGTCGGCGGCGTGCGGACCGGACGATGGCCTGTCCGCGAGGACCTCGTCGAGGGCGGTGATCCAGCGGAGCGTCTCTCCGGCGTCTTCGGGCTCGGAGGTCTTCGCGTAGGCGAGGCCGTAGAGGCGTGCGAGCATGAGGTTCTGCTGCGCCTCGGCGGCGAGGGCGAGGCCGGTGATGTCGTTCGCCTCGAGGGCACTGGCCATGACGCCGGTGAGCAGCGTGCGGGTCGCCTTGCCCGCCTCGTTCATCGCGGAGATGTGCGCGTTGCGCTGGTTGATGATGCCCTTCACGCGCGTGAACGCTCCGTCGTACTCGTCGAAGCCACCGGCGATCCGGGAGACGAGTTCGCGGCGGTGCGGATTCTCAAAGCTCTCCTCGGATGAGCGGATCGCCTCCCGGAAGTGCGCTGCTTCCTCCGAGAACGCCCTGGCGTCGGCCGGGTCGTTGCTGATCAGGAAGTCCTTGACCGTCATGCGGGCGAGCAGCATCGCCTCCATGCTGTCGGCACCGACAACGAGGTCGTTGCTCATCTCGCTCAGGTGCTGCGTGGCTGTGGAGCTGCGAACGAGCCCGAAGACGGAGGCGCCGCCGATGGTGGCGCACGTGACGATCAAAAAGCTGAAGCCCGCGAGCAGGCGGGCACGGATGGTCCACGACATGTCGAAGTCTCCAGCCGGCCATCGAGGGCCGCGCATGTTGAACCCGCGATGGCATCGGCGAGCGGAGCATCGGGCTTCGGGGCGGCGCTGCGAAAGGGTGGAACACCCCACGCACGGGTCACGACCGATGCACCCGGAACGAGCGCGGGCCGCGCCAGGGCACCGGCAAGGCCGGCCGGGCACCCCCGCGACCGGGGAGAAACCCCGCGCGTCGGTTCAGCGGTCCAGTTCAGCCGCGACGATGTTCAAGGAGCCCAGCACCGCGACGATGTCGGCGAGCATGTGGCCCTCGATCAGCTGGGGCATGAGCTGGTAGTTGATGAAGCTCGGCGGGCGGGTCTTGACGCGCCAGGCGCGGGGGCCCCCGTCGGAGACGATGTAGTAGCCCAATTCGCCGTTGGCGGTCTCGTTCGCGCCGTAGGCCTCCGCGATCGGGGGTTCCCAGCCCCGGTTGCTCATGATGAGCTCGAAGTGCTGGATAAGGCCCTCGATGGAGCCATAGACATCGCCCTTCTTGGGCTTGACCATCTTGGAGTCGGCGAAGACATCCATGGGCCCGCCCGGGATCTTGTCGATGAGCTGCTCGATGATGCGGATGGACTGCTTGGCCTCTTCGAGGCGGACCTGGAAGCGGGCGTAGACGTCGCCCTCGTGGGCGATGGGCACGCCGAACTTGACCGCCTCGGCGCCGTCCCCGTCCCAGTTCTCCGCGTAGCAGAGGTAGGGCTCGTCCTTGCGGACATCGCGCTTCACGCCCGACGCGCGGGCGATGGGGCCGGTGGAGCCCCAGCCGATCGCGTTCTCGTGGGTCAGGACGCCGACGCCCTGGGTGCGGTCGATGAAGATGCGGTTGCGGCTCAGCAGCCCGTCGATGTCCTTCAGGGCGACCGAGAGGTCGTCGTGCAGGAAGTTCTTGATGAGCTTCCGGAAGGTCTCCTCGTCGGGCAGGTCCTGGCTGGCGCCGCCCACGCGCGACCAGTCGGGGTGGTAGCGCTGCCCCGAGATGTAGTCGCAGATGTCGTAGATCTTCTCGCGGGGGTTGAAGCCATAGAGGAAGCCGGTAAAGGCGCCGAGGTCGAGCGCCGCGGCGCCCAGGCAGAGCAGGTGGTCCTGGATGCGGGCCAGCTCGGCCATGATGGTGCGGACGACCTTGCAGCGGGGCGTGATCTCGATGCCGAAGAGCGTCTCGACCGCGTGGTGCCAGGTGATGTCGTTGGCGATCGGGCTCAGATAGTTCATCCGGCTGACGATCGTGACATACTGGTTGTAGTCGAGGTGCTCGCCCAGCTTCTCGAAGCCCGAGTGCAGGTAGCCGATGTGCGGGGTGCAGCGGGCGATGCGCTCGCCGTCGAGTTCAAGGACGAGCCGGAGCGTGGTGTGCGTCGCGGGGTGCTGGGGGCCGAAGTTGAGCACCCAGCGGTCGCCCGTGTCGACATGCTGCTTCAGGTACCCCGTCGTCTCGACGTCGGTGGTGTACCCCTCGTCCGGCTTCAGCGTGTAAGGCATGCGTTTGATCCCGTCGTTTGGGCGGAATGGTAGAGGGTCCGGGGCCCCCGGGCATGGGTTCTCGCGGTTCGCCCCGCCGGACGCAGGGCGGGGGCGGGGCCGACCCCGAAAGGCCCATCGACCGTACAGTCTGCCATGGACTTCCTTGTCCGGTACATCGAGGCGTTGTGGTCGCTGCTGGTCGATACCGGCTGGTGGCTGCTGGCGGGCCTGCTCTTCGCGGGGGCGGTGCACGCCTTCGTCCCGACCGGGTGGCTCAGCAAGCACCTGGGCAAGCGGGGCATCGGCTCGGTCGCCAAGGCGTCCCTTTCGGGGATCCTCATGCCCCTGTGCTCCTGCTCGGTGATCCCGGTCGCCGCGGGGCTCCGGCGGGGTGGGGCGAGCAAGGGGGCTTCCGCGGCGTTCGCGATCTCGACCCCGCAGACGGGTGAGGAATCGATCCCCCTGACCTGGGCCCTGCTCGGGCCGGTCTTCGCGATCGTCCGCCCGATCGTCGCGATCCTGACTGGCGTGGTCGCGGGCGTGCTGATCGACGCCCTGGGCGAGGACGGCGCCAAGAAAACCACCGGGACGATGGCTCCCGCGGGGGACGGGCCCAAGGCGTGCTGTGGGGGTGGGCAGGCGGTCGCGCCGGCGCCGAAAACGGTGAGCCTCGGGGTGGCGAGCTGCTGCGGGGGCGGGGGGCAGAAGGCGGAGGCGGTGCCCGCTCCTGAGCCCGCCAAGGCGCACACGTGCTGCTCGCACGAGCCCGCAGCGCCCGCGAAGGCGGGGATCGGGGCGAAGCTGGCGTCGACGCTGCGGTACGGGCTGGTGACGCTTCCCGTGGACCTCGCCCCCTGGCTGGCGGTCGGTTTTCTGCTGTCCGCCCTCGTGGCGGCGGGTGTCCCCGACGGGTGGATCGCGTCGAACATCGGGACGGGGATCGTGCCCATGCTGGCGATGCTGGTCGTCGGGTTGCCCCTCTACATCTGCGCGACGAGCTCGACCCCCCTCGTCTACACGCTGGTCGCGGCCGGCCTGAGCCCGGGGGCGGCCCTGGTGCTGCTGCTGGCGGGTCCCGCGACGAACTTCGCCACCATGGCCTGGGCGATCCGCGACCTCGGTGTCAAGGCGACGGTGATCTATCTCGCATCGATCGCGGGCGTCGCCCTCGGGGCGGGGCTGCTGCTCGATGCCTTGGCGCTTGATGTCATCCGAGCCGCGGTCGCCGAGACGCACGCGGCCCACGACCACGGGGCGGTGTCGATCGCTGCGGGGGTGGGGGGCGCTGTGCTGGCGGCGCTCCTGCTCGGGGCGCTCGCGAAGCGCGGGTACGATGCCCTCGCGTCGCGCGGAGGCGGCGCTGCTGATGCACCGACCGATGGCCCGCACGCGGAGCACGCGCACGCATGAAGAACACGCTGATCCGTTCCCGCGGGGGCGCGGGCCTTCTCGGGGGCCTGTGCGTGGCATTCGCGGGGTGCGGCGCGACCTACGAGGTTGAGGTCCGCAACGATGGCTCCCGCTCCGTCCGCGCACGGATGGTGCACCACCCGCTGCTGAGCCAAGAGCGGACCCTCGGCGCGGGAACCGTCGCGCCGATGTCGGCGGTCGAGTGGTCGGCGCGGGGGATCGATCCCTTCGACCCGGTGCGTCTGGAGATCCTGGCGGGGGGCGATCCGCACGGTCTGCCCGAGAAGATCGACCTGCCCAGGGGCCGGAGCACGGTGGTGATCGAGGACGCGGGGGCCTCGAGCTGGACCGGCTTCAGCCTGCGGATCGAACGCTGAAAGCGCGGGTGCGTCAGCCGGTCGCGCGGCGCGGGGCGGGCGTTTGCTGCGCGTCCTTGGCCTCCGGCTCGCCCTCGACGCGGGCGACCGACGGGCGCCGGGGCCCGGTGGTGCCGGGGAGATTGATGAGCCGGTGGTCGTCGCTGTAGCCCCCGTGCAGGTCGTCGTACTGGGTCTGCTTCCAGATGGGCACCTCGACGAAGTAGGACGCCCGCGCGATGAGGTAGGCGGCGGTCGGCGAGGTGAGGAAGATGAAGACCGTGATCATCAGCACTTCCACCGCGACGCCGATCGACCCGAAGTGGAACGCTGTGGCGAGGGCGATGCACGCGACGCCCAGCGTGCCGGCCTTGGCCGAGGCCTGCATGCGGGTGTAGAGGTCGGGCATGCGGAGGATGCCGACCGCGGAGAGCGTGCAGAGCGAGACGCCCCCGAGCAGCAGGACGATGGCGATCCAGTCGCCGATGCCGAGAGCCGCGATGCCCTCAGCGAAGGTCTCGGGGTGGGGCGATGCCTGCGCGACGCCGGCACCCCCCGCCGGGGCGGCGAGGACCGTCGACAGGATGGCTTCGGAGACGCTGATCACGGGCGGGCCCTCCGCTCGAGCAAGAGGGCGAAGGCCGCGGTGCCCAGGAACAGGATCAGGGCCATGACCAGCCCGACGCTGAGCAGCACCGGCCGCCCGACCGCGACGGAGAAGATGCAGATGACGCCGACGCCGAAGAACCCGATGAGGTCAAGGGCGACGACGCGGTCGGGGAGGCTGGGCCCGCGCCAGAGCCTGATGAACGCGCCCAGCATGCTGAGTCCCAGGGCGATCGCCGAGATCATCAGGATCAGCTGCAGCACCGGGTTGTGGATTTCGGGCGTGAGCACTTCTGGTTCTTCCCCGGGCCCGAGCCCGTGTGGTGTGGTGTCCTAGCGCGTCACCTGGAGGATGCGTCGTTCGAAGCCTTGCTTGACATCGCGTATCGCCGCCTCGGGGTCGTCGACGTGCATGAAGTGTACGAAGAGCATCGAGCGGTCCTCGGAGATATCGAGGCTGAGCGTGCCGGGCGTCAGGGTGATGACGTTCGCGAGCGTGGTCAGCTCAAGGTCGGACATGCCCTCTTCGAGCGGGATGCCCACGATGGCGGGGCGGAGCTTCCCGAGGGGCGTGAGCGTCCAGATCGCCATCTGGACGTTGGCCTTGATCATCTCGATCACGAAGTAGATGACCAGGCTGATGGTCGTGCCCACCTTGCGGAAGTAGGGGCTCCGGTTACCCCGCAGCGACGCCAGCCTCAGCACGATGTAGCCCAGCACGAACCCCACGAGGAAGTTCGCGGGCGTGAACGACCCGATCATCAGGCTCCACATCAGGGCCAGCAGCACATTCGCCAGAAGCAGGCTCAAGGCAGCACCTCCGTTACCGAAGCGTACCCGTCCGGCCCCCACTCCGGCCCCGACCCCGGCCCGGGACCGGCCGGCCAGGCCTGCGGGGCGGGCCCGGCGGCGCCCGTGAACGACGCGTAGTCGAGCATGATCGGGCCCATCTCGCCCCGCTCGAGCCGGATCGCGGTCTCCAGCTCACGCAGGTTGGCCAGGTACTCGGGGGGCAGGACCGCCTCGATGTACTGCTCGGGATCGAGCAGCTGCAGCGCCGCCCGCTCGCTCAGCTCGAACGCCGGGCCCGCGCCGAACCCGATCACCAGCGTCAGGGACGCCAGCCCGATCGCCGGGCCGACCATGAGCGCCAGGCGGGTCCGAGGCTTGAAGCCGAACTCGCCCTGGTTGGCCCGCTCGACCGCTTCGGCCTGCTCGGCCTCGCTCCGGGGGTCGTTCTTCCAGAACGCCTCCGCCCAGATCTTGGTCATGCTGTACAGCGTCAGCACGCTGAC
The DNA here is from genome assembly GCA_036788215.1 of Phycisphaerales bacterium. GTDB lineage: Bacteria > Planctomycetota > Phycisphaerae > Phycisphaerales > UBA1924 > DAIQNV01. Next base: position 50,149 of record DAIQNV010000005.1, read on the forward strand.
GACGAGGCTCGTCGCGACGATCCCGTAGGTCTCGGCCTCGAGCCCGCCACGCACCAGCACCAGCTTGCTCCAGAACCCCGACAGGATCGGGATGCCCGAGAGGCTGAGCGCCGGGATCAGGAACAGGAGGCCGAGCATCGGGTGGCTGCGGTACAGCCCGCCGATCTTCTTCAGCTCGTTCGAGCCCTTCAGCTTATGGATGATGCCCGCGATCAGGAAGAGGTTCGTCTTCACGATGATGTGGTGCAGGATGTAGAACACCGCGCCCACCAGGCTGATCGCCGCCGCGGCCCGCATCAGCTCCGCGTCCGCCAGGTTGCCCGCGCTCTCCGCCATGATCGCCCGGTTCATGGCGACGCCCGCGACCGCGAGGCCCATCACCATGTAGCCGATCTGGCTGATGATGTGGAAACTCAGGATCCGGCGCACCTCGTACTGCGCCGCCGCCCCGAGGACGCCGGTCAGCATCGTCAGCCCCGCGGTCCAGATCAAGACCTCGCTGATGAACGAGTCGGTCGTGCCGAAGACCGTCGTGAACACCCGCACCATCGCGTAGACGCCGACCTTGGTCAGCAGCCCGCTGAAGAGGGCCGAGACCGCGAAGGGCGGCGTGTGGTAGCTCGCCGGCAGCCAGAAGAAGAACGGGAAGGTGCCCGCCTTGATCCCGAAGCAGACGACGAACAGGATCGCGATGGCGCTCACCACGCCCGGGTTGTCGTACACCCGGAGCTTGAAGGCCAGGTCCGCCATGTTCAGCGTGCCGGCGACGCCGTAGACCAGCCCGCAGGCGCTCAGGAAGATGGTCGAGGCGATGAGGTTGAGCGTGACGTACTTGATGCCGCCCTCGAGCTGCCCCCGCGTCCCGCCCAGCGTGATCAGCACGAACGAGCTGATCAGCATCACCTCGAACCACACGAAGAGGTTGAACAGGTCGCCCGCGAGGAACGCCCCCGACACCGCGGTCAGCAGCGTGTGCGTCGTGAAGTGGTACCCGTGGCGCTCGCGGACCGAGTCCGTCGCCCCCAGCCCGTAGATCACGCAGGCGAGCCCGGTGATCCCGTTCAGCAGCACCATGATGGCGCTGAAGCCGTCGCAGACCAGCGTGATCCCGTACGGCGCCTCCCACCCGCCGAGGTACACCGGGGAGATCTCGCCCTCCGTATGCGCCAGCAGCAGCGCCACCGCGGAGGCCAGCAGCCCCACCGCGCCCGTCACGCTCAGCACGCGCTGGACGCGCAGCGACCGGTAGCACGCCAGGCACGCGAGCGCCGTCGCGAAGGGGATCAGGATCGGCGCAAAGACCAGACCGTTCATGATCCCTCACCTTCCGGCATGTCCGTCGTCCTCATCTGGTCCAGGTCGTCCGTCGCGGCTTCCTGGTAGGTCCGCTTCACGAGGACGATTGTGAAGCTCACGATCGCGAAGCTGATCACGATCGCGGTCAGGATCAGGGCGCCGGGCAGGGGGTCCGCGGACCCCGCCTCCAGCGTCTTGTCCCCGATGCGGATCAGTGGGGGCGTCCCGCGGGCACCGGTGATGTCGCTGAAGACGCCCGCGCTCGTGATGATCAGCAGGTTCGCCGCGTGGCCCAGGAGACCCAGCCCGATGATCAGCTTCACGAAGCTGCGCCGAAGCATCATGTACGCACCGGCCGCGAAGAGCAGCCCGATGATGACCGCCAGCAGCAGGGTCATAGGTTCGACTCCTCGAGCTCAAAGATAAACGTCAGCACCACCCCGAGCACCGTCAGGTAGACGCCGATGTCGAACAGGAGCACCGTGCCGAACTTCAGCGTGCCGAGCTCGACCGCCGAGAGGTCCCAGCCCTCGCCCCCGTTGAACCACCACGCCTCGAAGGGCGCGTTCCCCAGCAGCAGCCCGACGCACCCCGAGGCCAGGGCGCAGATCAGGCCCGTCGCGATCACCGCGGGGAGCGTCAGCGGAGGACCCCAGGGCCAGCGGAGCATCGACCTCGCCTCCGCGACGCCGAACGCCATCGAGTACAGGGCGAACGCCGCCGCGATCAGCAGGCCACCCACGAAGCCCCCGCCCGGTTCGTTGTGCCCACGCAGCAGCACCACCACGCTGAACAGCGTCATCAGGGGCAGCAGGAGGCGGGCGGCTGTGCGGAAGATGATCGACGAGTTCACGCCTTGTCCCCCCTGCCGACGACATCCTCGAAGTTCGCCGCGTCGGGCTTCGGGGAGGTCCCCGCCGGCGTCACCTCACCCCGGCGGAGCCTCAGGAGGGTGTACACGCCGAGCGCCGCGATGCCGAGCACCGCGATCTCGCCCATCGTGTCCATCCCGCGGAAGTCCACCAGGATCACGTTCACCACGTTCCGCCCGTACGCCTCGGTGTAGGCGTTCTCGCCCATCCACTTCGAGATGCGCTCGAAGGGCACCTCTTCGCCCGCCGCCAGCAGCACGACCAGCGCCGCCGCCGTTCCGAAGGCGAGCGCCGTCGCGGCGTCGGCCAGGCGCATCGCGCCCGAGCTGTACATGTTGAACCGGGGCAGGTGGTAGACAACGAGCACGAAGATGACGACCGTCAGCGTCTCGATGGAGAACTGGGTCATCGCGATGTCGGGGATGCCCAGGAGGACAAAGATCAGCGCCACCCCGTAGCCCACCACGCCCAGCGCCGCCACCGTCGCGAGGCGCGAGCGGTACTGCGTGCAGATGATCGCCGCCACGCCGGTGATGCCCAGCAGCACGAACTCGAGGAACGCGAAGTCGTTCGTCGCCACGCCCTCGAGGCTGAAGTGCCCCTCGCTCCACGCCCGCCACAGCGTCGCCCCCAGCAGCACCGTCGTCGCCAGGAGCGTCACCTTGATGTACACGCGCAGCAGGCCGTTCTGCAGCATCCGCGTCTGCCAGTCCGCGAACGACATCGTCCCCGCGAACAGGCGCTCGTAGTTCCGCTCCGGGCCGATCGGGTGGATCAGCCCCGTCACCCGCAGGCAGCCCGCCCGCCACCACGCGCGGTTCGCGTAGAGCGCTGCGCCCAGGCCCAGCGCCAGGAGGCTCAGCCAGAAGGCCAGCGCCGACGGATCGAACACATCGAGGATGCCGAGGTGCACGCCCCCGTGATCGCCCGTCTTGCCGGCGCCCGCCGGGGCGTCACCGCCCTCCGCCGCCAGCGTCACGACGCCCGAGCCCGCCAGGGCCTGCTCCCCGTACCCCTCCGCGTGCTGGGCCGCGCCCGCGACGCTCGTCACTGCCGAACCCACCAGGTCGTTGGGGAAGAGCCCGGGCGTCCAGGGCAGCATCAGCGTCAGGCCCGCCAGCACCGCGGGGCCCAGGCGCATCAGCCAGCCCGGCTCGTGCCCGTGCACCTCTTCCGCTTCGGGCGACTTCGGGCTGAAGAAGGGCCGCCACCCCACCATCAGGCTGACCATCACGGTGAGCGCCGCGGAGATGAACACCGCAGCGGTCACCAGGCCCGCGTACCCCTCGCCGATGCCCATCGGGTGCCCCGAGGCCTTCAGCGTGTATTCCTTGCCCACGAAGCCCATCAGCGGGGGGAAGCCCGCCATGCTCAGCCCGCCCACCAGCCCGCAGACCGCCGTCAGCTTCATGCTGTCGAACAGGCCCCCGAGCTTCTCGACATCCTTCACGCCCGTCTCGTGCGTCACCGTGCCCGCCACGAGGAACAGGCAGGCCTTGAACAGGGCGTGCGCGAAGAGGTACGACACGCCCGCGACCGCCGCGTAGCGACCGTACTCCCCGTCGCTGCTCGACAGCCCGGTGAACAGCACCATGATCCCAAGGCTCGACACCGTCGAGTACGCCAGGACCTTCTTGAACTGCGTCTCCCGCGTCGCGAGGAGCGCCCCCACCACCATCGTGGTCCCGCCGAAGCCCGCCAGCGTCCAGCTCCAGAGGGGATCGTCCAGCACCGCGGGGTTCAGCCTCATCACGAGGTAGACGCCCGCCTTCACCATCGTCGAGCTGTGCAGGTACGCCGAGACCGGCGTCGGTGCCGCCATCGCGTTGGGCAGCCAAAAGTGGAACGGGAACTGCGCGCTCTTCGTCACCGCCGCCGCGACCAGGCAGGCCATCGCCGCGGGCCACAGGTGATGCTCCGTGAGCCCCTCGGTCGCCAAGATCGCGCTGAGGTTCCACTCTCCGCCCGCCATGATCGCGAGCAGGATCACCCCCGCCATCAGCGAGAGCCCGCCGATCCCCGTGATCACCAGCGCCTGCAGCGCGCTCTTCCGCGCCTCGGGCTTGGCGTGGTCGAAGCCGATCAGGAGGTAACTGGTGATGCTCGTCAGCTCCCAGAACACGAAGAGCAGCAGCACGTTGTCCGCGGTCACCAGCCCCAGCATGCTCATCATGAACGCGAGCAGGTAGCTGTAGAAACGCCCCTGAAGCGGGTGCCCCTTCAGGTACCCGCTCGCGTACAGAACGATCAGCGTCCCGATGCCCGAGATCAGCAGCCCGAACAGCAACGCCAGCCCGTCGAGCTGGAACGAAAGCTCCATCCCCAGCCCGGGCACCCACTCCACGCTCTGTGTCACCGCCACGCCCGACGCGACCGTCCCCAGCTGCGTCGAGAGCCACGCGAACACGCCCGCCGGGCCCGCCGCCAGCACCACCCCGGCCCAGCGACCGAGCGCCCGCTGCACGAACGGGGCAACGATCGAGAGAGCCGCAAGTACGATCACCGAGCCCAGCAGCACTGCCCGACCTCCCACGCCCCACGGGCGCTGCCGCGGGCCACTTTGGCCTCGTCTTGCCGCCGCGTCCCCCGCACACCGGGGATCCGCGGGATATTCTCGGACGGCACACCCTCCGCGGGCGCGACTGTAGCGCCCCTATCGATCGGACCGACGTCTTCCTTCAACGCAATCGGCGCGCACCCCAGGAGTTACATAAGGATGGGGATATCCGACAGATCGATCACACCATGAACCCGCCTGCTCCGGGCAGCGCGCCCGACCAACACGACGCCGACCCCCTCGACCTCGAGCGGATCCTGGTCGGCGCCTTCGACACGCTGGTCCGGGGCAAACAGGACCGCCGGCACCCCTATCACCAGCCGGTGCTCGCGACCACTGATACCGAGGGCTTTCCCGATGCGCGGACGGTCGTGCTCCGCGCCGTCGACCCCGACGCCTCGACGCTGCGCTGCCACACCGACGCCCGCTCGCCCAAGCTGGCCCACCTCCTCCGCACGCCCCGCGCCGCGTGGCTCTTCTATGACCCAAGGGCCCGCGTCCAGCTCCGCATCACAGGCGAGACCCACGCCCTCACCGAGGGGCCCGAGGTCGACAGCGCCTGGGCCGACACCCGCCTGTTCTCCAGGCGCTGCTACCTCGCGCCCCACGCCCCGGGCTCCCCTGCGGAGAGCGCCGCCGGGCCCGACCCGAACCTGCCCGACGACCTGGTCGAACACAACCCCGATCCCGTCCGGGCCGAACTGGGCCGCCGGCACTTCGCGATCATCGTCACCCGCATCCACACCATCGACTGGCTGCGCCTCGGCGCAAAGGGCCACGCCCGCGCCCGCTTCACCCGCGCGGGTGTTGGCTGGGAAAAGCACTGGATACGCCCGTGACTGTGCGGGGCCTCGAGCCGACACGGATCGTCCGATCCTGTATGTTTGTTCCATGCGCATGCACACAACCTTGCTGGGTGCCCTGGCCCTCCTCTCTCCGACCGCACTCGCGGATCTTGATCTCCAAATGTCCGCCCTGCACTTCGCCCGGGCCCAGCCCGCGCCGGACGATTCCGCGCAGGACATCTATGACGATGCGTCCGCGACCACGCCCCTGACCTGGGATGCCGCCAGCCTCCGCTTCGACGGGCTCATCCAGACCCGCTACCAGGCCAACATCACCAACGGACAGCCCACCGACGGGTACACCGGCGGGTTCGAGAACCCCCGCATCCGCCTCCGCACACGCTGGAACCCCACCGAGCGGTTCCAGGCCCAGATCCAGCTCGACGCCGGCAGCGGCACCACCGAGGTCACGCTCCTCGACATGCTCGCGGAGTACCAGATCGCCGATGGCGTCTCCGTCCGCTTCGGACAGGGACGCATCTACTACTCACGCGAGTACTCCGTCGGCATCGCCCGCCAACTCGGCATGGACCGCACCGTCGTCGACCGCGCCCTGGGCGTCCGACGCGGCGAGTTCATCAACCTCCGCCTCCATGGGGACCGCACGCGCTTCGAGTTCTTCATCGCCGATGGCGTCGGCTCGCAAAGCACGCCCTTCAACAGCCCCGCGGAGGCCAATGTCAGCCTCATCGCACGCGCCGAGCACCTTCTTATGGGGGACAGCTTCCGACCGTTCCGCGACTTCTCGGGCCAACCGGGCACGCCCGACAGCCTCATGGCCGGTTTCGCCATCAACTACGAGGACGATGCCAGCGGGCGCCCCGACATCATCCGTGTCACGGGCGACCTCAGCTTCGAAACCGACGGCGCCAACCTCTTCGGTGCCTTCCACGTCGTGAACGATCGCACCACTCCGGGCGAACCCACCGACCTGGGCTTCATCCTCCAGGGTGGGCACTTCGTCTCCGAGAAGACCGAGCTCTTCGCCCGATGGTCGGTCCTCGTGCCCGACGGGGACCGCGCCCTCGATGGCGACTTCCACGAGTTCACCCTCGGGCTCAACCACTTCTTCATCCCCGAGAGCCACGCCCTCAAGCTCACCCTCGAGCTCATCGCCTACCCCTACGACCAGGACGACTCCATCGTTTCCCCGTCCGCCCGCGTCGCGCTGATCTCCTCCACCGACGCCCAGTACGCAGCCCGGGCCCAATTTCAGCTCGCCTTCTGATGCAACAGGACCAGTTGCTCGGGTTATGCATCACCCCATAGAGGTGACTTGCCATTCCGGACGCTGAGGTCAGTACCGCCTATCGACCCATTTGACCTCATTCCAAGCCGCACGGCGGTCCCTGCGCGCCGACTCACCGCCCGGCCGCCGCGCACAGGGCGCGAGCCCGCCAGTTCGCACAGCCGCTCGTGCCGGGGTGTTGCCCGCTGCGCGATCGGTCCGCACGGAATCGGAGTCGCGCATGAACAGCCCGCTCACCCTTGTCGCGCTCACCGCTCTCGCCGCGGGCGCCCCCGCCCACGCGCAGAGCCCAGCCGGGGCGCCGACACCGCGCCTGGATACCAGTCCCCGTCTCGCGATGGCCGACGCCGCGACGCTCGCAGCGGAGAACAACGCCTCCGAGCAGCTCCGTCTCGCCCGCCAGAGCGAGGTGGAGGCCGCGAAGCTCCGCGTGCAGAGCCCCCTCACGGAGGGCTGGGACGAGTCGAAGCTCGATATCGCGGGCACCCTGCAGACGCTCTTTCAGGCCAACCACACCGACGGGCAGCCCACCGACGCGACCACCACGGGGTTCGAGTCCATCCGGGCCCGCCTCGTCTTCGACTTCAAGCCCACGGAGAGGGTCCGCACCGCGGTCCAGTTCGACGCCAGTTCCGAGACCTTCAAGCTCCTCGACGCGTGGATGGACCTGACGCTCGCCGAGGGCGTCATGCTCCGCATCGGTCAGCAGCGACTGCCCTTCTCCCGCGAGTTCATGGCCTCCATCTTCTGCCAGCAGGGCGTCGACCGCTCCATCGTCAACAAGACCTTCACCGCCGACCGCGCCCAGATGATCCACCTCCAGGTCACCAGGGAATCCTCGCGCTTGCACCTGGCCTTCTCCGACGGCGCCAACTCCAAGAACACCACATTCAACAGCGCCGCCGAAGCCAACTACGGGCTCACCGCGCGGTACGAGCACCTCCTCATCGGCAACTCCTTCAAGCAGTTCAGCGACTTCAGCAGCTGGGTCGGCAACGAGGACGCCCTGCTGGTCGGCGCCGCGGTCCACTTCGATGACGACCAGGCGGGGCGCGATGACCTCCTCCGCGTCACCGCCGATGTCAGCTACGAGACCAGCGGCGCCAACATCCACGCCGCCTTCTACCTCAACCACGCCACCTCGGGCAGCACCACGCCCACCGACTATGGCTTCGTCCTCCAGGGCGGCTACTTCTTCAGCGAAAGCACCGAGGCCTACGCGCGCTACGGCGTCATCATCCCCGACTCCGACCGCAACAACGACGACGTCTTCCACGACTTCACCGTCGGCGTCAACCATTTCCTCGTCCCCGAAAGCCACGCCTTCCGCATCGTCGGGGAACTCAGCTACTTCCCCACCGGCCAGTCGGACAGCATCGCCCCCGCCAGCGCCCGCCAGGGCGTCCTCGCCTCGGATGACAGCCAGTGGAACGCACGGGTCATGGTCCAGATCCTTTTCTGACACCGACCCGAACGCCCCGACCGACCCACATCCGGACGCCCCCGGCCCGCGAATCCTCGCCCATGGCCGGGGGTGTTCTCGCGCAAGGTGTCCACGTGGTCTGGTTCAAGCGCGACCTGCGCCTCCACGACCATGCGTGCCTCGCCCGCGCCGCGAGCACGGGCGAGCCCGTCCTCTGTCTCTACGCCCACGAGCCCGAACTGCTGACCAGCCCCGAGTGGGACCCCTCCCACTCCGCCTTCATCCGGGCTTGCCTGGTCGACCTCGACGCCGCCCTCCGCGCCCGGGGCTCCCACCTGCTCACCCGCGTCGCCGACTTCCCGCAGGTCCTGGACAGGCTCGCCCGCGTACTCGCCCCGCACCGGATTGCGCACCTCTGGAGCCACGAGGAAACCGGCAACGCCCTCACCTTCGAGCGCGACAAGCGCGTCAAAGGGTGGTGCGCCGCGAACGCGGTCCCCTGGACCGAACTCCCGAACCACGGGGTCATCCGCCCCCTGAGGTCCCGCGAGGGCTGGGCGGCGCGCTGGGCGAAGCGCATGAACGAGCCCGAGACGCCCGCGCCCGCCCGCATCCGCTGCGTCTCCACCGTCGCGCCCGGGCTCGACTTCGGCTCGATCCCGACCAACCCCGACTTGGGCCTGCCCGAGACAACCAAGACCATCCAGCCCGGGGGCGAAGGCGAGGCCCGACGCGTCCTCGACTCCTTTCTCGCCGTCCGAGGCCAGAACTACCGGGCCGACATGGCCAGCCCCATCACGGGCCACGCGGGCTGCAGCCGCCTGAGCGCCCACCTCGCCTGGGGCTCCATCTCCATCCGCACCGTCCACCACGCCCAGCAGCACGCCCTCGCCCGCGCATCGGACCTGCCCCGGGGCGAGACCCGCAAGCGATGGGTCGACTCCCTCCGCAGCTTCCAGGGCCGCCTGCGTTGGCACTGCCACTTCATCCAGAAGCTCGAGGACGAGCCCGCCATCGAGTTCCGCAACATGCACCGCGCCTACGACCACCTCCGCACCGAGGACGAATCGCTCTGGTCCGACGAAGAACGCCTCCGCTTCCACGCCTGGGCGACCGGGCGCACCGGATACCCCTTCGTCGACGCCTGCATGCGGGCCCTGCACGCCGAGGGGTGGATGAACTTCCGCATGCGCTCCATGCTCGTCAGTTTCGCCAGCCACCACCTCTGGCTGCACTGGCGACCGACCGCGATCTTCCTCGCCCGCCACTTCCTCGACTTCGAGCCCGGCATCCACTTCAGCCAGTTCCAGATGCAATCGGGCACCACGGGCATCAACACCGTCCGCATCTACAACCCCATCAAGCAGGGCAAGGACCAGGACCCCGCCGGCCTCTTCATCCGACGCTGGGTGCCCGAACTCCGGCACCTCCCGCCCGGCGACATCCACGAACCCTGGAAGCACCTCGCCCCCGCCGATCCCGGCTCCCTCTTCGCCCTCGATGACCCCGCACCAACACCCCCGGACTCGGGCGCCCTGGGCCCGGGCTCCCCCTACCCACCGCCCATCGTCGACCACGCGCAGGCGTACAAACACGCCCAGCAACGCCTCTTCAGCGTCCGCAAGACCCCCGCCGCCCGCGCCGAGTCGAAGCGCGTCTACCTCAAGCATGGCTCCCGGCGCCGCCCCACCGACCCGCCCTACCGCGGTGGCCCCGAGGACCGCAACCTGCCCGAAGCATCGACCCGACCCGCCCCGTCGAAGCCCCGGGCGTGAATCTCCTCTCCGACATCGCGGCCGACCTGCCCCAGTATCTCGCGGAGCGCACGCGCGTCCTGTCCGACGCGACGCCCGGACCGGGGGAGTTCATCCTCGTCTGGCTCCACCACGCGGTCCGGGGGCACGAGAACCCCGCGATCGACGCCGCAACGTACGCCGCGGAGGCGCTGGGCCTGCCCGTCCTCGTCTACCAGGGCCTCGCGGGTCGGCACCGGTTCAACTCCGATCGGCACCACGCCTTCATCCTCGAGGGCACCCGCGACGCCGCAGCGGAGTTCGAGGCCCGGGGCCTGCGTCACGCGATGCACCTGCCCGAGGACCCCGCCGAGCCCTCGCCCCTGCGCGAACTGGCGCAGCGGGCCGCCCTCGTGGTGACCGAAGACTTCCCCGCGCCCCCCATGCCCCTCTGGACCGAGCGCCTGGTCGAGCGCGCGGGCGGCGCGTGGTGGGCGGTCGACTGCTGCTGCGTCGTGCCCATGCAGCTGCTCGACAAGCCCATCGACCGCGCGTTCAAGTTCCGCTCGAAGACGGAGAAGCTCCTCCTCGCCCGCGCCCGCCGGGATGACCCCCACGACGCCCGCCCCATCAGCAAGGATGACAGCGCCTGGGCGATCGACCTGCCCTTCACCCCGGTCGACTGGCGCGAGCCGATCCCGGACATGATCGCGCGGTGCCGGATCGACCACACCATCGCGCCCGTGCCCCACACGAGGGGAGGCAGCACCGCCGGGTACGCGCGCTGGGAGCGGTTCAAGGAAGTCGGCCTGCCCCGCTACCACCAGCGGCGCAACGACGCATCGATCGACCGCGAGGCCCTGGGCGTCAGCCGCCTGAGCCCCTACCTGCACCATGGGCACATCAGCCCCTTCCGCATCGCGCGGGAGACGCTCGCGCTCATCGACGCCCCGCCCTCGCGGGGGGCGGGGGAGGGCGCGTCGAAGTTCCTCGATGAACTGTGGGTGTGGCGGGAGCTCGCGCACAATCTGTGCTTCCACAGATGGCGCGAGGTCGAGTCGACGAGCGTCCTGCCCGACTGGGCCCGCCAGACACTCGCGCAGCACGCGGACGACCCGCGCCCGGTGTTGAGCTGGGAGACCCTGGCAAGGGGGCGAACCGGCGACCGACTGTGGGACCTCGCGCAGCGCTCGCTCGTCCGCCACGGGGAGCTGCACAACAACCTGAGAATGACCTGGGGCAAAGCCCTTATCGGGTGGTCGCGCGGGGCCCAGCACACGCTCGACCGGCTCATCGACCTGAACCACCGCTTCGCGCTCGACGGGAACGACGCCAACAGTTATGGGGGTCTTCTTTGGTGCCTGGGGGTCTTTGACCGACCATTTCCCCCGGAGAGGGCGGTCCTCGGAACCATCCGTCCCCGATTCACGGATGATCACGCAGAGAGACTCGACATCGTTCGATATCAGGACCTGGTGACACAACCCGCGGCGCTGAAGGGGGCGACCCCGGGGGGTGATAACCAACAGCCGGCTTCGCCGCCGGCACAGATCCGGGGGTCAGTCATGCACGTGGGGGTCATCGGAGGCGGCATCTCAGGGCTCGTCGCGGCCCGCACGCTCGCGGACGCGGGCTGGCGGGTCAGCGTCTTCGACAAGGGCCGGGGCCCGGGCGGGCGGGCCGCCCAGAGGCGCGAGACGCTGGCGGACGGGACCGAGCTGCACTTCGACCACGGGGCCCAGTACTTCACCGCCCGCGACGAGCGGTTCGTCCGCGTCGTCGAGAGCTGGGTGGAGGATGGCGTCGTCGCGCCGTGGGACTGCTCGCTGGTCTCCATCGAGCGCGGGCCCGAGGGCGAGCGACAGGTCGTCCCCAAGGTCTGCGGGCCGGTGCGCTACGTGGGCGTGCCCGGGATGAACGAGATCGTGAAGCACCTCGCCGAGACGCTGCCCGACAACGCGACCGTCCGCTTCGCCACGCGGGTCGGCGCCCTGCGCCGCATCGGCAACGCCAGCGGCCAGGCGGGGCAGTGGGGCGGGCACTGGCGCCTCTCCGGCGAGGATGGCGCGAACCTGGGCGAGTTCGACGCGGTGATCGTGGCGGTCCCCGCGCCCCAGGCAGCCGAGCTGCTCACCGATGTGCCGGACGTGCGGGCCCGCTGCGCCCGCGTCGACATGCGTCCCAACTGGGCGGTCATGCTCGCCTTCGACGCGCCGCTCGACGCGGGCTTCGACGGCGCGTTCATCAACCGCCAGTCCGAAGCCTTCGACGGGATGCTGACCTGGGTCGCGCGGGACTCCTCCAAGCCCGGCAGGCCCGCCGGCGCCTCGTGGGTCGCCCACGCGGACCACCGATGGTCCGCCAGGAACCTCGAGCTCGACAAGGACCAGGTCCCCCACAAGCTGCTCGACGCCTTCTTCGACGCGGTGGGCGTCGAAAGGCGCGAGCCGATCTTCGCCAAGGCGCACCGCTGGCGGTTCGCCCTCCCCGCCGCCCCCCTCGCTGAGGGGTGCGTCTTCGACGCCGAACTCGCCATCGGCGCCTGCGGCGACTGGGCCCACGGCGCCCGCGTCGAGGGGGCCTACCTCTCCGGAGCCGCGGTCGCGGGGCGTCTGCTCGGGCAGACGGTGGGCGTGTAGGGCGGGGAAGTGGCGGAGTGACAAGAGCGCCGGGTGCCGTGGTCAACCTCGCATGAGCCGGGTGCCGTGGTCTCGCGAGCCGCAGGCGAGCTAGACCACGAACGCAAGACTCTGAAACTGCACTCCACCGCGCATCCGACTCCGCGGATCGTGCGAACCATCGAACCATGCCGGACCTCCCCGAGAAACGCTGCGCCTCCTGCGGACGCCGCTTCACCTGGCGGAAAAAGTGGGAGCGCGACTGGGAGAGCGTGAAGTACTGCTCGGACGCCTGCCGGAGGCGTGGGGTCCGCCCGGTGGACCTCGAACTGGAAGCGACGATCGGGCGCCTGCTCGCCGAACGGGCGCCGGGTGCGACCATCTGCCCGAGCGAAGCGGCCCGCGCCGTCGATCCCGACGGATGGCGCGACCTGATGGAGCACGCCCGGTCCGCCGCCCGCCGGATGGTCGCCCGGGGTGAGGCGGTCATCCTGCAGAAAGGCAAGCCGGTCGACGGGTCGACAGCGCGGGGAGCGATCAGGGTGGGGCGGGCACGGTGAGCCGGGGGCATCCGATGGAGCCCCGAGCGTGAGCGAGCGGGCTGGCAGACAAGCGAAGCCGGGTGCCGTGGTCTCGCGAGATGCAGGCGAACTCGACCACGCGTGTCCGAGATCGACTACAGCAGCGTCGGCAGTGCGTAGCGCACGAGCAGGATCGCGAGGATGTAGAGCCCCACGATCCCCGCGATGATCTGGAAGGTGAACCATGCGACCTGCTTCCAGTACACGGAGAGGTCCGGGATGCGGACCGCCTTGTACGCGATCGCGATGAGCAGCGCCAGCGGGGGGAGCAGCAGGAACCACGCCGCGTGGATGTTGATCGGATCGATGAAGGGCGTGTAGGCGAGGGTCACTTGGCGGGCTCCTCGTTGGCGCCCGAGCCCTCGCGTCGGGCGACGAGCCGGGCAGCCGCGAGGCGCTGGTCGTGCCCCGGGGCCCGCGTCGGGATGAGGGCGTCGAGGATGACGATCAGGTTCAGCATCCCGGCGCACAGCCCGTAGAGCGTCCCGATCTCGTTCACCTTGGCGATCGACCGCGTGTTGGGCGGGCCCGCACCCTCGCTCGCGGGCCGGGCGACGGGCAGGGTCGCCTCGCTGCGGATCCCCGAGTTCCGGTCGACGACCGTCACCCCGGAGAGCACCCGCATCTCGCCCGGGTAGGCGGAGCGGTAGCGGAAGGGCAATTCGTCCGCGTACACCGACAGCCCGGTCGGCGTCGGGCCCGCCCCGGGCTGGGGCAGGTCGTACAGCTTGAAGTGGTTCTGGTGCACCCAGTTGGTGCCCAGGGCGATCGGGCCCACCAGGGCCTGGCCCACGAACCACCACCGGTCCTCCCGCGCGTCGACCGTGTCGATCCCCCCGATGAAGAGCCCCCCGAAGAAGAGCCCGAGGATCCCGATCGCCGCGTAGGCCGCCCGCTTCCTCTGACCCAGGTACAGGTGCCCGAGACCGGGCAGCACGACCGCGAGCACGCCCGCGACGATGTCGATCCGCCCCTTCGAGGCGGTCGTGGCGGAAGCGGGCGGGTGTGCTGGGGCATCGGGCATGGGGCGGGCGAGTTTAGCCGGGGGGGCCCGGCCGGGTCGGTCGCCGGCGGGGCCCGGCACCATCGCCCGGTGAAGAGGAATGAATGCGCAAGGGACTTGGTCAAGAAGGCGTTGACACGGGCTGGCCGATGCGTACCCTGCGGCGCGACGGTGGCCCCCGGGTGGGACCGGGGCGGGCCGGACGTGAACGGAAGCCGAGGGACTTGCGATGATGGCTGCGACTGAACTTCTGAACGTGGCGGGCAACGTGGGTGGGCCGGGGATGGCGGGGACGGGCCTGGGCGGATCGTCCCGGGTGTCCGGGCTCTCCGCCGGTTGGGGTGGGTCCGACCTGTGGTACGCGGACGCCGGGGCCTCCCTGTGCGCCGCGTCGGACGACAAGGACGAGGACGAGGCCTACTTCGAGGGCGAGGACGAGGTCGACGACGACGAGGACGAGTTTGACGACTTCGACGAGTTCGAGGACGAGGACGAGGACGAGTTGGAGGCCGATGCCGACGACGATGATGATGAAGAGCTCTAAGGCCGATGCTCTCCCGTGAAGCGCCCCTCGGGGCGTGCGCCCGCCATCGGGGCGCAGATACGGGAGGCAGCCATGGCTCGTCGGCGTCACGAAGCAGAGAACAAATCCCCTGATCCGGGTACCTTCGACCAGAGCGAGCGTCCACAGGACGGCGCCGTCGCGGACCCCGACCGCGAGTGGGAGCCCGAGCTGGAGGGAACCGTCGCCGACCGGCGCATGGGCCTCGAGCGCGGGCGCGGGCCCGGGCGCCGAAGGTCCGACTTCCTGAAAGCCGCCGAAGAGGGCGAGATGACCACGGAGCAGTACCTGTTCCTCGCGGCCATCGACGCCTTCAAGAAGTCCAATGGCGTCATGTTCCCCAAGTGGACCGATGTCCTCGAGGTCGTCCGCCTGCTGGGCTACCGCAAGGTGCAGGCGAGCGAACTGAACCTGCGCAACGCGGACGACTGGCGCGAGCGCCCCGATACGCCCTCGGATGTCCGCCCGGAGAACTTCGAGCGCCGGTTC
>DAIQNV010000005.1:65476-67144 GCA_036788215.1 Phycisphaerales bacterium
CACGCCCGCGCTGCGAGTGGGCGTGCCACCCCTTGCTGCCCCTGACCGCTCCCCCTACTTGTTCGCGTAATAGTCAATATTCAACTGCACATACTGCGACCACTCCCGGGGCAGGTCCTCGTCCTGGTAGATCGCCTGCACCGGGCACTCGTCCACGCACAGCCCGCAGTCGATGCAGGTGTCCGGGTCGATGAAAAGCTGCTTGGCGGTCTCGAAGTCCGGCTCGTCCTTCGTCGGGTGGATGCAGTCGACAGGGCAGGCATCGACACAGGAGGTGTCCTTCGTGCCGATGCAGGGCTCAGCGATGATGTGGGGCATGGGGCGCCTCCGGTGCGTTTAACTGACCGCGGGGTCGTGATTTAGAACTGTTCCAAGGACCCCGGGGCCACATCGTTGGCGCGCCGAGGGGAAGTGGCAAAGTGACCGGCTGGCAGACTGGCAAAGTGGGAGGAATCCCGAGGCCAGCCAAGCCGGGTTACCGGCTGTAGGTCGCGGCACACCCCGGCGACTCCGTCACCCGCGCACTCGCCACCCGGGCGTTCGGGGCCAGGTGGGGGTCGAGCCGGTCCGCCAGCGCCTCCGCGATGTGCCGTGCGATGTGCTCCGCCGACGGGTTGATGCTGTCAAAGGGCCGGACCACCGACAGGTCGGCGTTGTGGAAGGGCTGGCAGACCTCGACCAGGTGCTCGTGCGCCGTGTGAAAGTCGCACAGCAGCCCGTCCCCGTCCAGGGTCTCCCCGGTCAGCGTCACCGTCACATGGAAGTTATGCCCATGGAGGGGCTCCGCGACGCCCGCGATCGTCAGGGCGTGCGCCGCGCAGAACTCGTGGTTGATTTCGAGGGTGTACATGCAGGGATAGGGTAGGGCGGAATCGGCAGAGACGAAGAGACCGAGAGACGAAGAGACGGAGTGACCGGAATGGGTGATGCGCCGCTGATCGTGGGTGTTTCGGGACTCCGGGGGATCGTGGGGGAGAGCCTGACCCCCGAGGTGGCGGTCCGGTTCGCGGGGGCGTTCGGGGGGTGGCTCAACGACCGGACGGGCGGTCCGTCCGATGTCATCGTCGGGCATGATGGGCGTGCCGGCGGGTCGGTGTTGCACTCGATGGTCTCGGCGGCCCTGCGTGCGAGCGGTGTCTCAGTCGAAAACGCCGGCGTTTGCAGCACACCGGGGCTCGCGGTGGCGGTCGACCAACAGTACTTCGACGCTGGGATCATGCTGACCGCAAGCCACAATCCCCAAGACTGGAATGGCATCAAGGTGCTCCTTCGCGATGATCAAGCGGAGCCAGCCCGGACATGTGCGCCGCCGAAGGCACTCGCTGATCGCATCGCGATGGCCTTCGAGGCTGGGCAAGCGAGTTGGGTGACATGGGATCATCTCGGAAGAGACTACGGCTCCGGCGAAGTCGCTTTGTGGCATGTCGACACCGTTGTTCGCGCAATGTCGAGTGATCCCGGTTTGCAGTGGCGTGGCGGCTCGCGTAAACGGGTGGTGCTCGACAGTTTGAACTGCGGTGGCGCGGAGGTCGCGAATGCGTTGCTGAACCGATGCAATTGCCACGCCGTGCAACTCTTCGGCGACGGCTCCGGCATCTTCCCCCACACCCCCGAACCCACCGCCGAAAACCTCTCCGGCGCGGGAGGCCTCTGCGACGCCGTCCCAGG
>DAIQNV010000005.1:67244-73784 GCA_036788215.1 Phycisphaerales bacterium
CCAAGCCCGTCATCGTCGTCAACCTCTCCACCTCCCGCATGATCGACGATGTCGCCGCCGAATGGGGCGCCGAGGTCGTCCGCACCCCCGTCGGAGAGGCCAATGTCGTCGAACGCATGAAGAAGCTCATGGGCGAGGGCCGCGAGGTCATCCTTGGCGGCGAGGGCAACGGGGGCGTCATCTGGCCCGAGGTCTGCTTCGTCCGCGACTCCCTCTCCGCCATGGCCCTCACCCTCAGCCTCATGGCCCGCACCGGCCTCACCGTCTCCGGCATCGTCGACCGGATCGATTCGTACTCCGAAGGGACAAAGGGCTACTGCATCGTCAAAGAGAAGACCGAGATCGCGACCAAGGCCGACGCCCAGCCCGCCTGCGACGCCGTCGAGAAGGCCTACGCATCCGAACGCGTCGACACCCAGGACGGCGTCCGCATCGATTTCTCAGGCCCCCGCGCCGGCTGCTGGGTCCATGTCCGCGCCAGCAACACCGAGCCCATCATGCGCCTGATCTGCGAGGCGCCCACCGAAGCGCTGGCCGCGGAAATCCTCGCGGAAGTCAAGGGCGTCATCGCGGGCAAATAGCAAAGTGGCGAAGTGGCAAAGTGGCAAAGCCACAAACATGGAGCCCCGAGCGTAAGCGAGTGGGCTGGCCAACCGAAAACGCCGGGTGCCGTGGTCAACCCCGCGCCAGCGGGGTAGGCCACGAACCGACGATCTCGGAACACGACATCCCCTCCCCTACCCCCCGTGCAACGCATTCGCCATCGCCAGATACAACGGAATCCCCAAAATGATATTGAACGGAAAGGTCACCCCGAGCGCCATGGGCAGGTACACGCTCGCGTTCGCCTCCGGGATCGCCAGTTGCATCGTCGCCGGCACCGCGATGTAGCTCGCGCTCGCCGCCAGGATCATGAACAGGAACGCATCCCCCGCCGACAGCCCGAGCACATACGACACGCCCCACCCGATCGCCGCGTTCACCAGCGGGATGCCGATCGACACGCCCACCGCGAACACCCCGACCTCCTTCAGCCCCCCCAGCCGCTTCGCCGCGGTCATCCCAGCGTCCAGCAGGAACAACACCAGCATCCCGTAGAACACATCCTCCGTAAACGGGCGCAGCTTCTCGTACCCCCGCTCCCCCGCCAGCACGCCCACCAACAGCGACCCCAAAAGCAAGAACACCGGCCCCGACAAGACCGCCTCCCGCAGCAGCGTCACCACCGAGTGCTTGGTGTCGTCCGTCACCGGGCTGTCGGGGTCCGCCAGCGCCGCCGCCTGGGCCGCGTGCCGGTGCAGCAGCACCGCGACCACCACCGCCGGCGCCTCCATCAGCGCCAGCGCCGCGACAAGATGCCCCCCATACGGGATCGCCTGCGACTCCAGAAAGTTCACCGCCGTGATGAAGGTCACCGCCGACACCGACCCGAACGCCGCAGCGCACGCCGCCGCGTCGTGCGTGTTGAACCGCAGCCGCAGCAGCGGGTTCACCCACAAGGGGGTGAGGGCGCTCAGGGCGAGCGATGCGCCGAGGGTCATGAGCACCCCGGGGTCCAGCCCCGCCTCATTCAGCTTCACGCCCCCCTTGTAGCCGATCGCCCACAGCAGGTACAGGCTGAACAGGCGGGGGATCGGGTGCGGGATCTCCAGGTCCGACCGCAGCAGGACCGCCAGCGTGCCCACCGCGAAGAAGAGGACCGGCGGGCTCAGCAGGTTGGCGATCGCGAGTTCCAGGGCCATGGCAAGCGAGGCAGAATAGCCAAGATCGGGACGCCCCGGGCCGGAACGCCGCCGGAATCCCCCGCCCCCGATCGGCTACCATGGCGACGCCATGGAACTCCACTTCGACTTCGAGATCGGTCACCGCGTCCGCATCGTCCAGCAGCTCCCCCGCCTCAGCGGGACGGGCACGATCGCGGTCGAGGGCATCGTCACCGCCTTCGGCCAGTCCAAGACCGGCTCCTGGTTCGCCCACTCCAAGGACAAGAAGCTCTGGCTCGACCGCGTCGAACTCAAGAAAGACGATGGCGAGGTCGTCGTCTGCAACCTCGACCAGTACACCCACGTCGAGCCCGCCAGCGGCTACGCCAAGCCCGCCTGAGCCCAGGCCCCGCCCTCGCCTTTGACGAGCCCGAAGCGCCAGCGAGGGTCTTCCCCCCTTCCGCCTTCGACGAGCCCGAAGCGCGAGCGAGGGTCTTCCCCCCTCCCGCGTTTAACGAGCCCGAAGCGCAAGCGAGGCACTCCCCTCCATCGCTCCCCCTCACGAGCCTTCATCCCGCCACCCGGTTCGCCCGGGTCCCCTCGAGGTGAACCCCCCCCAAGCTGAGGTCTCCGCGCCGCCGGCCCACGCCACGCCCGCCCGCTCCCCCGCACCCCCGCACGCCACCGCGTCTGTGCGCGCGCCCGGCGAGCCCCCGCGACCCCCTTCCCAAAAATCACCAGATTTTCTATCCCGCTGCCACAAAGTCACTTAGCCCAACACGCCTCCCCGCGCGCAGCCGCTGCGTGCGCACAAACCCGCCCCCCGGCAGGCCCAGATGAGAGCCCGGCCACGTGGCGGGCGGGAACGCGGGGCCCCGCGACCGGTGGACGGGCGGCGCGGGGCATGGGTGGGGTGGGGTGGGGTGGGGTGGGGTGGGGTGGGGTGTCTGGGAATGGGGGAACGCACGATGACCGATCGGCTCGAGGGAATCTCCGAAACTGGCCTGTCGGAGCGACTGCTGGAGACGCTCATCGCCGAGCACCGGCGCGAGCGCCTCCCACGGCTCGAGACCCTGTGGAGGTACTTCCGGAATCCGCTCGAGCCGGTCGGCATCGGCGTTTCGCCCGCCCAGCCCCTCGCGGGCCACGCCTTGGAGCCCCCCCGCTGGCGGGCCGCCCAGGAGGAGGGCCTGCCCAATCGCATCACGGGCCGGCGCGGGGGCGTCCGGCGCGAGGTCGTTGTCGAGAACGACATCGCCTGGCGCATCCAGACCATGATCGACTTCCTGCTGGGCAAGCCCCCCAGGATCGTCAGCACCGCGGAGGACGCCGACACCCGCGCTCAGGTCGAGCGCCTCCTCGACGCGGTCTGGGAAGCCTCGGGCGGGCTCAGCATGCTGCAGGACGCGGCCCTCCTGGGCCATGTGCACGGATACGTCGACCTCCTGCTCAGGCTCGACGAGCCCGCCCTGATCGACGCCGCGCCGAGGCTCCGCAGCCGGGCCGGTGCCGGCGACTTCGACAGGCTCGCCGAACTCGTCCGCATCGAGCCCATCGCCCCGACGAGGGGCGTGCCGGTCGTCTCCGACGCCGACTACCGCGACCTCGACGCCTACGTCCTCGCCTTCGAGCGCGAGCTGAACGAGGTGGACGAGCCGCAGCACGCCGAGCGGTCGCACCGCGTCGCCAGGCTCTTCGGGCGAAAGGATGTGAAGACGACGGGCTGGAAGCCCACGCCGGAGCGTCACACTCCCGGCAAGCGCCGGCGCGTCGAGGTCCTCGAGGTCTTCGGCCCAGGCGTCCGCCGGCTCTACGAGGGGGGCGAGATCATCGAGCGCGACCGCAGCGCGCTCCTGCCGGGCGTCGTGCCGGTCGTGCACGTGCAGAACCTCAGCCAGCCCTTCCGCTACGAGGGTCTGAGCGAGGTCGAGCCCCTCATCCCGCTGCAGGACGAACTCAACACCCGCCTCAGCGACCGGGCCAACCGCGTCACGCTGCAGAGCTTCCGCATGTACCTCGCCAAGCGCCTCGACGGGATCGCCGAGCTCGGCGTGGGCCCCGGGCAGGTCTGGACGACCGACGACCCCGAGGCCTCCATCACCGCCTTCGGGGGCGACGCGACCTGCCCCTCGGAGACCGAGCACATCGGAGAGATCAGGGAAGCCCTCGACAAGGCCAGCGCCGTGCCGCCTCTCGCCGGGGGCGTCGTCCGGGCCCGGATCGGCAACCTCAGCAGCGCCAACGCCTTGCGCGTCACGCTGCTGAGCCTGCTCAGCAAAACCGCGCGCAAGCGCATCGCCTACGGGCGGGGCATCACCGAGATCAGCCGCATGGCGCTCGCGGCGCTCGACGCCGCGGGGATCGTCCGGACCCGGCCCGAGGAACGGGGCCTGCGCATCGCCTGGCCCGAGCCGACGCCCCTCGACCCCGCGGACGAGGTCCGCGTCGCCCGAGAGAAGGCAGCGATCGGCGTGCCCGAGGAGCGGGTCCTGGCGGAACTGGGGTACGGGCCCGCGGACGCCGGGGTGTCCTGAGAAACGAACGAGAAAGGAGCGCAACATGAGCGAAACGAAGAGCGGCGGAGGTGGGCGCGTGACGCCCGGTGGCGGGGAGTCGGGGTCCGGCGGGAGCCAGCCGGGCGGGGATGCCCCCGCCGATCAGCCCGCCACCAGCAACGAGCGCGGGCCCGTGCGTCCCGACGCCCTTGATCGGGACGACAACACGAGCGCCGGGCCCCGCGAAACGGAGCTGATCGCCCGCGTGGCGGAGCTCGAGTCGGCGCTCGATGCGGCGCAGCAAGAACTGGCCCGGCGCGACCGGCGCGCCACCCTCGAGCGCGAGCTGACCGACCTGGGCATCGTCGACCTCGAGATCGGCGTGGCGCTGACGGAAGCGATCCTCGACAACGGGGACGAGCCCGACGCGGAACGCGCCGCTTCGAGGCTCCGCGTCCGCAAGCCCTTCCTCTTCGCGGAAGAGCGCCCGCAGGGGGCCGGGCGTCGCGCACCGAGCGCGATGGCGGGCGCCCCGGGCGCCCCGGGCGCCGGGCGACAGGCGGACCTCGAGGACATGGCCGACGGCGCCCGCGCGACGGGCGACCGGCGGGAACTCCTGCGGTACCTGCGGGCGAGGCGGGGGATGTAGGGGATCAGGCACGAAGGCACGAAGGCACGAAGGCACGAAGGCACGAAGGCAGTAGGCATGGCGCAGGGCGCCGGAAGGGGTGAGTCATGGCGTTTACGGGAAAGGCGACGTATTCGGCGGGTTCGACGCTGCCGGAGTTGGCGGAGGACGTGAGCGACATCATCGGGATCGTGAGCCCGCATGAGACGCCGCTCCTGGATCACCTGGGCGACGCGAAGCGCCCCGCGATGAGCACGGTGCACGAGTGGATCGAGGATGCGCTCGTGCCGAACACGGGGCAGATCAGCGACCCGGGCATCGCGGGCGGGGACACCTCGATGACCCTCGCGGACGCGTCGGCGTTCCGCCCGGGCGACCTGATCCGCTTCGGCACGACCGGCGAGGTGGCGCTCGTCACCAGCGTCGACGGGGCGAGCAACGCGATCGTGGTCGCGCGGGGCTACGGGGGCACGACGCCCGCCACGCTCGTGAACGGGATGCCCATCACGATCATCGGCAACGCGGCGCTCGAGGGGGCCGACGCCGGGGCCGCCCGCTTCACGAACCGCGTGCGCCGGAGCAACTTCTGCCAGATCTTCTCCGCCGCCCTCGAGGTCTCGGGCACGCTGCAGGCCGCCCGCGCCTACGGGGTGGCGGACGAGGTCGACTACCAGAAGCAGGAGCGGATGCGCGAATTGCTGCGGGACCTCGAGAACACGGTCATCAATGGCGTCGCGCCCACCGCCAACCCGCAGGGCTCATCGACTGTGCGCCGCAGCATGAACGGGATCCTGCGGTCGATCTCGACCAACTACTTCGTCCCCGGCACCGGCCCGATCCCCGATGGCGACGGCGCGG
Source organism: Phycisphaerales bacterium (assembly GCA_036788215.1). Classification (GTDB taxonomy): domain Bacteria; phylum Planctomycetota; class Phycisphaerae; order Phycisphaerales; family UBA1924; genus DAIQNV01. The sequence continues at coordinate 72,929 of DAIQNV010000005.1, forward strand.
GCGCCGACGGGCTGACCGAGCCCGTCCTCAACGCGGCTCTCAAGGCCATCTGGGACCAGAGCTCGGGCACCGTCGACACCATCGTGTGCGGCGGCGCCCAGAAGCGCCGCATCAACGCCTTCGCGACGCAGGGCCGGGCCTACCTGCCCGAGGACACGACCTACCGCGACCTGGTGAGCGTGTACGAGAGCGACTTCGGCGTCTGCCGCGTGATCCTGAGCCGCTGGACGCCCCCGGGGACTGTGCTGCTCTTGGATTCGAGCCGCATCTCGGTGATGCCCCTGCAGGGCCGCAGCTTCCACTACCAGCCCCTGGCGTCGACCGGCGACGCGATCAACGGGCAGGTGGTGGGGGAGTACACGCTGGAGTTCAAGAATGAGAATGCGCATGGGGTGATTTCGGGGCTCGCTGTGTGATGGCAGAGACGGAGAGACGCAGAGACGAAGAGACGGAGTGAAAGGCTGGGTGATGGGGTGGGCGATCGGGTTCGGAGACGGGCCCGGTCGCTCTTGGAAAGGGGGTGGGGGATGTTCGCGAAGGATCGGGATTTGCTGGTGCTGGAGCCGGGGTTGTTTGGAGAGGTCAACTGGGTGGGGCAGCGCCTGGTGGCGGGGACGGGAACCGTCTCGGGCACGACGCTGACGCTGACCCAGGCGGACGCGGGGCTCGATGATGCGGGGGTCGGCGCCGGGCATGTGGTGCTGATCGGGGGAACGGGGTACGAGGTGCTCGCGAGGCTGAGCGCGACCGAAATGACGGTGAGCCGCCTGCGCGCGGACGAGGGCGATGCCCCGATCGCGCCCGCGCCGGTGACCGGCGCGACGGTGAGCGTGTTCACCTTCGCGCCGCAGATCGG
>DAIQNV010000006.1:0-3185 GCA_036788215.1 Phycisphaerales bacterium
GAGCGCCCGCAGCGTGTCGTCGCTGATGCGCTCGATCTTGTTGACCTCGTGGCTGGTGCGGAAGCCGTCGAAGAAATGCATGACCGGCAGCGACGCCTCGAGCGTCGCCGCGTGGCTGATCGCCGCCATGTCGTGCGCCTCCTGCACGCTGTTGGACGCGAGCATGATGAGCCCACACTGCCGACAGGCCATCACGTCCTGGTGGTCGCCGAAGATCGACAGCGCGTGCGACGCGACCGTGCGCGCCGCGACGTGCACGACCATCGGCCACTGCTCGCCGGCGATCTTGTAGAGGTTGGGGATCATGAGCAGCAGCCCCTGCGACGCGGTGTACGTCGTGACAAGCGCCCCGGCCTGCAACACGCCGTGCACCGTGCCCGCCGCCCCCGCCTCGCTCTGCATCTGCGTGACCTGCGGGACCAGCCCCCACAGGTTCGCCCGGCCCCTGGCCGACCACTCGTCCGCCCACTCGCCCATCGCGCTCGAAGGCGTGATGGGATAGATGATCGACGCCTCCGTCAACCGGTACGCCACGTCCGCCACCGCCTCGTTCGCGTCCAGCGTGACAAACCCCCGGCCGGCCGACCCGCCCACCACCCCGCCCGACCCCGCGCTCCCGTTGCGATCCGCCATGACTGACCGGTTCCTTTCGTGCCACACCCCCATGGAGTATCCCTATTCCGGACAAACAGGTCAAGTAATCCTCTTAGCCCCCCTTCGCCCTCACCTCATAGGCCGACCCGAAGTGCAGCGAAGGGTCTGGCTCCCCCGCTCCCCCCGCTCCCAACACCCGCCCTTACCATCCCCCATGCCCCTGTTCGACGCCTACGCGCTCGTGGACTTCAGCGCCCGCTCGACTCCCTCGCCCGCCGCGCCCGTTGCCGACGCCCTCTGGCTGGGCTGGTGTCAATCGGTAGGCCCCGTCGCGTCCGACTACTTCCGCACCCGCTCAGAACTTTGGAGCGCTTTGGAAGACTGGCTGGCCAGCGAGTTTGCGCACGGTCGGCGGGTGCTCGTCGGCGTCGACTTTGCCTTGGGGTACCCCGCCGGGTTCGCTGCCGCGCTCACCGGCCGGCCCGATGCGCATTGGCAACACGTCTGGCAGTGGCTGGACGAGCGCGTCGAGGACCACCCCGACAACCGCAACAACCGTTTTGAAATCGCTGCCGAGATCAACCGCACGCTCGGCTGCGGCGCTGGTCCGATGTGGGGCTGCCCGCCCGCTGCTGCCGGGCCTTGGCTGCAGAGCAAGCGCCACTTCGGCTGGCCGGTGCTGCTGCCCGACGGCAGGACGCTGGACCGGCTGCGGACCGTCGACTGCCGATGCCCTGGTGTGCAAGAGGTCTGGAAGCTCGCGGGCGTCGGCAGCGTCGGCAGCCAGTCGCTCCTGGGCATCGCCGGGCTCTGGCGTCTGATGCACGCGCCAGCGCTGGTGGGCCAGCTGCGCCTCTGGCCGATGCAGACGGGCTGGGGCACCGCGCCCGACGCCGACACCCCCGGCGGGGCCCGGCTGGTCGAGGCGTTCCCGTCTCTCCTGGGCGAAGCCGTCCGGGCCTTGCAGCAAGCGCACGGTTGGGTCCGCGACCGCGCACAGGTCCACGCGTGGTGCGACTGGGCCCGCCGACGCGACCACGCCGGCACGCTGGCCGAGATGTTCGCTCCGCCCACCGCAGGCCACGGCGAAGAAGACGCGACGCTCTCGTCGGTGCTGCGCGAGCAGGGGTGGGTCTTTGGAGATTTTTGACAAGTCCCGGGAATAAAAAACCGAGCACCGCGGTTGGCGTCTGAGCAACCGTAGATGTGCAACCGTGATGTGCCCCGCAGCCGGGCCGTCATGGGTCGCGTGTCTGCCTGCAACCGCATTCAAAGACACGTTCCGGGGCTGATATGATGCGATGGGTCAACAGGACCGCGGCGCGAGCCCCGGCATTGCCCCACGGACAGCAACCTTTTTGCAAGGGACTCAGATGGCCACCAGCTACGGCGCGCTCTGCAACGACTTCTACATCAATCAGAAGCTGGCGCTGAAGATGGACCTGCCCATCGAACGCGAGACCGTCCTGCACTTCTTCGACCGCGTCCGCAAGGCCGCGCCGGCCATGTCGCGCTTTCGCCGGTACGAAGGCGAGCTCGCCCTCGAGTCGCCCCGCAAAGACGCCTCGTACCAGTGGCTCGCCCTACGCCGAAACTCCATCCGCACAGGCACCGTCAACCCCGAGACCATGGACCAGGCCTTCCGCTTCCACCAGCTCATCCTCGAGCAGGCCCCCTTCCACCTCACCATCAGCCCCCTCGACGTCGACCACCTCGAGATCACCTACGGCTTCGACCTCGAGTGCGAACGCGACCACGACGCCGTCGTCCACGAAGCCCTCTACGCCGGCAGCGCCCTGGGCGACCTCATCAACATCCCCGGCAGCCGACCCCTCGACGTCCAACCCGTCTTCGGCGTCGCCCTCTCCGACAATGGTGACACCCAGGCCTACTTCGAAGTCAAAACCCGACACAAGTCCCGACGCGGCCGAACCGAACGCTACGCCCACGAACCCATCACCCTCTTCCTCACCCTCCGCAAGTACGGCCCCCTCGACGAACTTAAACACCTCAACGGCTGGCTCCGCCACCTCGCACGACACGCCGAAGCCCTCGCCACCGAAAAACTCGTCCCCGACCTCCTCACCCCCATCGCCCGCCTCGTCAACAGCGGCAGCGCATGACGGCGCTTCACATCACCGCTTCGAATCAATCATCCCCGACGAAGCCAACGGTGCTCAGCGGCGTGGGGTTGGTCGACAAGTCATTCTCACCCTGACAAAGACACATCGTTGATCTGTTGTTAGCGGTTGCGGTGGATTAAGGATGTTCAGCGCCAGACCTTGACTTCTGTGTCCTCCACCATCGTTCCCCCTTTGACAATGCCACCCGAACAGAGGCCGTGAGTTGTCGAGTCGCCGGATCAAGGAAACCTCACGAAAATCGGGCGGTGTCACAACCACCGCTTGAACTTGAAGTACCCCACCATCCCAAAGCCCAGGGACACGCAGGCGATGCAGAAGAAGGCGAAGGCGAGGGGGTGGTGGAGGCCCGGGACGTTGTCGAAGTTCATGCCGAAGACGCCGGCGAGGAAGGACAGGGGGATGAAGATCGCGGCGATGAGGGTCAGGGTCTTCATCACCTCGTTGATG
>DAIQNV010000006.1:3195-62755 GCA_036788215.1 Phycisphaerales bacterium
GGCTCGAGGCGGACAGCCAGATCTCGACCAGGCCCGCGGCGAGTTCGCGGGAGGTGTCCACGAGGTCGAGCACCTGGAAGGCGTGGTCGGACACGTCGCGCATGTAGGTCCTGGCCGGCTCGCCGAGGTCCACGACGGTGCCGCTGCGCAAGGCGGCGATCATCTCGCGCATCGGCGAGAGGTCGCGGCGGATCAGCAGTAGCTCTCTTCGGATGCGGTAGACGGCCTGCAGGTCCTCGGGGTTGGGCGAGTCGATGATCGAGTCTTCCAGTTCTTCCAGCTCATCGGAGAACTCTTCGAGGACGGGGAACACGCCGTCGATGAGGGCATCGAGCAGTGCGTAGACGAGGAAGCCCGCGTCGTTGCAGCGGAGCTTGCTGCCGTCGGTCTTGAGGCGTTGTCGGAGCGGGTCCCACACGTCGCCGGCTCGTTCCTGGATGGTGATGACGGTGTCGGGGCCGAAGAAGATGGCGATCTGCTCGTCGCTGGGGCCGTCGCCGTTTCGGAGGTAGATCATGCGAGCGGCGAGGAAGTCGCGCGGCCTGCCGGGGAGGGGCGGGCCGTAGCGCTCGACCTTGGGGCGTTGCGTGGTGTGCAGCACGTCTTCCATGGCGAGGGGGTGCAGGTCGTAGCGTTCGGACAGAGCCGCGAGCCAGTGCGGGTCGGTCAGGCCGTTGACGTTGATCCACCGGCAGACGGCCGCGTCTGGGATTGGGTCGTTGAGCGAGGCGATGTCGGTGAGCGTGACGCACTCGCAGCACGTGGGGCCGAAGTCGATGCGCGAGACGCTGACGCCCTCGTCGCTGGGCTTCATGGCGCGCAGGTCGGCGATCGACATGCCCGGCTTCGCGCCGGTCTTCCGCCCGACCAGCGACACACGGAACAGATCAAACGCCGACTTGGGCGGCGTCGGCGCGGGCTCCGGCGGGGTTCGTTTCATCAAAGGCATCGGTCACGTCCTGGCTTGGTGCGGTGATGATTTTCACGGTGTTGATTTGAACCGCAGAGGCGCAGAGGACGCAGAGCAGACGGGAGCGAAGAGTTTTTTACCGCAGATGGACGCAGATCAAGAGAAAGAATGGGGATTTTGTAAGGCATAGAAGTTGAAACAAAAAATGTCTGTAACTTCATTCCCTCTTCCCTGTCCGACATCTGCGTTCATCCGCGTCCATCTGCGGCTGACTATTTTTTTGATCCGCAGCCATCGGTGCTGATGGGAGTTGAACGGTGGCGGATCGGGTTACCCGCCGGTGGTTTGGGTTTGGAAGTCAGGTCGGTGGTCGAACTCGATGCCGGCTCCGTGGATGCGGATGCGTCGGCCTCCGCCGTCGAGGTCGCGGTAGTTGTGGGCGAGCCATTGGAGGCGTTGGAGTTTTTCGTCGACGCTGGTTTCGGTGACGGCCCATTCGTCGCTGGGCGATCGGCCCCAGACGACTTCGCCCTCGTCGGTGATGAGGACCAGGGCGGGCGTGCCGGTGTGTTCGTCGCGTCGGCCGACGTCGTAGGCGACGATCTGGCCGGCGTAGGGCTGGGGGGCGAGGAGGTGGACCAGTTCGATGCCGGCTTGGAGTTCCCGGTCGCGCCAGCGTTCGCCCAGGGCGGGCGGTGCGGAGGTGACGCCTCGGAGGAGTGGGAGGTTGGAGGGGCTGACGCTGGTGAGTCGCATGGGGCCGGCAAGGCGGGTGCCGTCGGTGGCGATGACGTGGAAGCCGTCGCGGGCCATGACGGCGGCGAAGGGCGAGCGGTAGCTGGCTTCGACGAGGATGCCGGTGGGCGTCCGGCGGACCTGCGTGACATCCGCGACCCAGGGGTCGTTGGCGAGGGCTTGGGCGGCGCGCTGGAGGCCCGCATCGTCGAAGGGGTCGCTCGTGAGGCAGGCGGCGACGGTCTGTTGGAGGCGTTTGCGGGTGGCGTCGTCCCAGAGGTCGGGGGCGTTTTGGAGGGTCACGTCGTAGGAGGTCAGGGGCGTGGCGCGGGTGTCCTTGGCGTAGCGGACAAGGGCGGACTCGGTGATGCGCCAGCCGACGGCGGCGGCGACGAGGGCGGCGATGATGCCGAGGACCTTGAGGCCCGCGAGGGTGCGTTTGGGGTCCCACGTGGGGCCTAGCTTGCGGTGTCGGCGTTTGCGGGCGGGTTTGCGTGCAGCGGATTTGTGTTTGTTGAGGAACCAGCCCATGTGTGAGGTTTCCGCGTGGCGTGGCTGCGGGCCGAGGGTCGCGCAGGGCAGCCGGGGGTCAAGGGGTTATCGACGCGTCAGGCGGCGAGTGCCCAAAGAACGCCGGTCAAGGTCCGGTACACCTCGGACGACCCGGAACAGGGGTCAGGGGTGGGGTCGAAAGTCGAGATGTCTTGATCTACGGCGTTCGACGTTTGAGCGTCTGTGGAGACCGCTGAGTTACGCATGAAGAGTGGCCACGGAACATGCGGGACACGCGGAAGGCGATGTGTCAAACCTATCTCCCTTTGGGAGGGATGCCCGCCGATTTTGGCGGGTGGGGCGGGGTGGGGTGGGGATGGGTTGAGTGTGGGGCGGAAACGGGGGCGTGAGGGGGCTTTTCCGGGCGGGGGAGCGTCGTATACTCGTCCCCCGCGTGTCGGTTTCCGATGGGCGGTGACATCCGAGGGCCTATAGCTCAGTTGGTTAGAGCGCACCCCTGATAAGGGTGAGGTCGGAGGTTCGAGTCCTCCTAGGCCCATTTGCTCGCTCCCGGTGATCGCGGGGAGCGACGGGGGGCGGTGGGCACCGGTGGGGAGCGGTCGGGCGGAGTGGGGTTGGTGGGGTCGGTGGGGTTGGTGGGGTGCTTTGTTGCTGTCGATTGCGGCGCGGTGGCGCGAACCGGGCTTGGGTTCTGGCTGTAGTTGGGCGCGTACTGTGTACGGGCGGCGCGGTGGGTGGGGGCTAGCCGGAGATGGGCGTGACCAAACGGCGGACTTTTTGGACGGATTTCAAGCAGTTCTTCGGGCGGGGGCTCGCGATCCTGCTGCCCTCGATCGTGACGCTGTGGCTGCTCTGGCAGGCTTTGGCCTTCGTGTACGCGAATGTGGCGGAGCCGATCAACCGTGGGCTGCGGGGTGCGGTGCTTTGGGTGACGCCTCGGTTGGTGGAGGATGCTGCTGAGCTCCCGACTTGGTTCGTGGTGACGGAGGACCAGTTGGCGCGGGCGCGGGCGAATCGGGAGTCCGCGGGCCGCTCGGCGTTGTCGGACTCGGCGCTGCGGGCGGAGATCCGCCAGCGTTCGTTCCGGGAGTTCTGGTCGTCGCACTGGTACCTGAACTTCACGGGGTTTTTGGTCGCGATCCTGCTGATCTACTTCGCGGGTCTGTTGCTCGGGAATTACGTGGGGCGGCGGGTGTACGCGCGGGTGGAGCAGTTGATCGCGAAGATGCCCGGGTTCAAGCAGGTGTACCCGCACGTGAAGCAGGTGGTGGACCTGATTTTCGGCGAGAACCCGACGATGAAGGCGTTCAACGAGGTGGTGCTCGTTGAATACCCCCGCAAGGGGATCTGGACGGTGGGGCTGGTGACGGGGTCGTCGTTCGTCGAGGTGGAGGACGCGGCGGGGGGCGAGGTGGTGAGCATTTTCGTGCCGACGAGCCCGACGCCCTTTACGGGGTTCGTGATCAATGTGCGCCGTGATGACACGAAGAAGCTCGACATGACGGTCGACCAGGCGCTGCGGTTCGTGATCACCGCGGGCGTGTTGACGCCGGAGAACGTGACGCCCGGGTCGGGCAAGCCCGAGGTCAACGGGCGCGAGGGCATGGCAGCGCTGAGCGCTTCGGACCGGGCCAAGCTGGAGGCGGCCGGTCGGGAGGGTTGATCGGCAAGGGGTGGTGGGGGAGTTGGGGTGCCGGGCCGGGCCCGTCCGGGCGGAGGGAATCCGCCAAGGCGCGGGGGGTCGGGCTTTTGGGGGGTTGGGGCCGTATGCTCCGTGGTTGCGCCGGCGGGGTCCGCCGGGATACGTACGGGCAGGCCTCTGTCAGGAAGACCGCACGCGATGAAGCTGACCGAAATCGTGGTTCCGGATGCGATCGTCCCGGACTTGAAGAGCCAGGAACGGGACGAGGTGATCGGCGAGCTCGTGGACGCGCTGCTCGAGGCGGGCGCCGCGGACAAGAGCGACCGTGCGGTGCTGATCGAGCGCCTGCTGAACCGGGAGCGGAAGGGCTCGACCGGGTTCGGGCGTGGCGTCGCGGTTCCCCACGTGAAGCACGCTTCGGTGAAGCGGATCGCGGCTGCGGTGGGCCTGAGCCGGAGCGGGGTGGAGTTCACGGCGCTGGACAAGCAGCCTGTGTACAGCGTGTTCCTGCTTCTGAGCCCGGAGGACCGGCCGGAGGAGCACCTTCAGGCGATGGAGGTGATCTTCAAGAATCTGAGCAAGGACACCTTCCGGCGATTCCTGCGTCAGGCGACGAGCGCGGACGAGGTGAAGACGCTCCTCGAAGAGGCGGACGCGCAGCACCTGGCGGGCTGAGGGTCGGGCGGGCTGAGGGCTGGGCGGAGCGTGGCCGGGGCCGGGTCTGGCTCGGGCGGAACTTCGGACGGGAACCGGCGGGCACGGGTGGGGCGGGGGCGGCGGACGGGCCGCGGTGAGGGGTTGTACGGGTGTCGCAGCGGGCGAGTGCCAAGGTGACGATCACGAACCGGCTGGGCCTGCACGCCCGGCCCGCGATGTCGTTCGTCGATACCGCTTCGGCGTACCACTCGGGCGTGAAGGTGCGCAAGGAGGGCCTCGAGGTCGACGGGAAGAGCATCATGGAGATGATGATGCTCGCGGCGACCAAGGGGACGGTGCTGGAGGTGGTGGCGGAGGGGCCGGACGCAGAGGCGTGCATCGCGGAGCTGGCGAAGCTGGTGCACCGCGGCTTCGACGAGGAGTAGGCGGGTGGGGTCCCCGGGCTCTGGTTCCCCGCGCGGGGTTCGTCTGCGGTTCCTGGGTACGGGGACGAGCGCGGGGGTGCCGGCGATCGGCGGGGTGGCGGGGTGGACGGAGGCGGGCCCGTTCGGATCGGCGGATCCGAGGGATCGGCGGACCCGGACGAGCGCGGTGCTGGAGTTCATCGACGGGACGGGCCAGGAGCGGGTGATCCTGATCGACGCGGGGCCGGACCTGCGTTCGCAGGCGCTCGCGGCGGGGCTGCGCCGGGTGGACGCGATCCTGCTGACGCACGGGCACGTGGACCACACCTTCGGGCTGGACGAGGTGCGCCGTTTCAACGTGCTGATGGACGCCCCGATCGACCTGTACGCGGACGCGAAGACGATGGCGTTCACGCGCCGGGTGTACGAGCATGTCTTCGAGGCGCACCGGAACTTTCAGAGGTCGTTCGTGGCGACGCTGATCCCCCGGGAGATCGAGCCCCTGAGGTCGTTTGACCTCTTCGGGCTGCGGGTGACGGGGGTGCCCTTCCTGCACGGGAAGCTGCCGGTGCTGGGGTATCGGTTCGAGGTGCGGGGTGGTGGGGGCGGTGAGGAGGGCGGCGGTGGGGGCGGGGGCGGGGGTGGGGTGCTGCCCCTGGTGTACGCGACGGATGTGAGCGCGGTGCCCCCGGAGAGCTGGGCCTGGCTGCGGGGGCTGCGTGTGCTGGTGCTCGATGCCCTGCGTCATCGCCGGCACCCAACACACCTGACGATCGACGAGGCGGTGGTGGTGGCGGAAGGGGTGGGTGCTGATCGGACCTTCTTCGTGCACATGAGCCAGGAGGTGAGCCACGCGGGGGTCGAAAGGGACCTTCCGGCGGGGGTGCGGTTGGCGTATGACGGGCTGGTCGTCCGCTGATCGGTGCGAAGTCATCTGTGGTCGCGCGGGAATGGTGGCGTGGGCGTCGATGGTTTCGCACTGTCAGCCGATCGGGCCTCCGGAGGGCTCGGGCACCCTTGGACGCCTGGTGAGCCCCGCGTGGAGCGGGGTGCCGGGCCCTCAGGCAGGAGCGAGCCATGGCGCACAGCTTTGACCGGACGGATCTGGATGGTTCCGCGGACGCGCTCCCCGAGGTGCGTTGGGAGGACCAGCCCGGCCGGACGGCGCTGACCTTCCCCTTCCCCCTGATGCGGAGTTCGGAGGAGGAGGAGTGGGACCGGGAGCGGGGCGAGGAGGGCGTGCTCGCCCAGTCGGCCTGATCGATCGGATTCTGGGTGGGCTGGGCCGGGGGGCGGGGCCATCGCCTGGGCGGGGGATCGGGAGAGCGGCCCGGCGGTCTGGCCCGGGGGCGGGTGGGTGACCTATGCTCCGGGCCCTATGGGCAAGTCACGCGAGATCAAGGGTCGTATCAAGGCGGTCGGCAACATCCGGCGCATCACGCGCACGATGCAAATGATCGCCACGAGCAAGTTCTCCAGGGCCCAGTCGGCCGCGGTGTCGAGCAAGCCCTACACCGAGGGCCTGTTCGACCTGGTGGCGAAGCTGGCCGACGCGGGCGAGGGGCTTGATCACCCCTTGCTGTCGGGCGGTGGGGGTGGTGGGGGTGGTGGGGACGCGGGCTCGCCCGAGCTCACGCTGATCCTGACCTCGAACCGAGGCCTGTGCGGTCCCTACAACGGGAACGTGCTGAAGACCGCGTTGTCGCACATCCGCTCGAACGAGCGTGCCAAGGCGGGCGAGATCGAGCTGGTGGGCAAGAAGGGCCTGACGGTTCTGAAGTTCGCGGGCGTCGAGGTCTCGCGTTTCCACGAGCAGTTCGGCGATGCCCCGAGCTACGCGCCGGTGGAGGCGCTGGCCCGGGAGTACATCGAGGCGTACAGCGCAGGGCGCGTGTCGGCGGTGCGGGTGGTGTACATGAAGTACTACTCCGCGGGCCGGCAGGCGCCGACGGTGATGCAGCTGCTCCCGTTCAGCGCCGGCGAGATCGCGCAGGCGAGCGGGGACGAGGCGACGACGCGGTCCGGCTATCGCGAGACGGCGCCGGAGTTCACGCCGGACCCGGCGGCGCTGCTGGACGAGTTGCTCCCCGCTGCGGTGAAGGCGGTCCTGTTCCAAGCGTTCAACGACGCGGTGGTGTCCGAGCACGTGGCACGCATGGTGGCGATGAAGGCGGCGACGGACAACGCTCAGAAGATGGGCAAGGCGCTCAAGCGGAAGTACAACCGCGCCCGCCAGGCCCAGATCACGACGGAGCTGAACGAGATCGTCTCGGGCGCCGCGGCGCTGGGCTGATCGGTCGGGTTCCGGATGCTCACGGAGTCATTTCGCGGTTCCCCGTTGGTGCGGGGGAACTGTGGTGCGCCCCCTGCGGGCGGTGGGTGTCAAGTCGGGAAACCGTGGGTGTTTGCGGGGTTTGAGTCGTGGCGGTGCGCGACGCGCCCGGCGGCTTTGGGCGGGGAAGAATGAACCCGGACTCACCGCCCCTTGGTCCCTTGTCGATGGGCAGTGGGTTGCGACGCCTCGCCTCGGGTTCGCCCGCGGCTATCCAGGGGAGATGCCCATGACGACCGCGCCCTCGACCACGCCCGCGTCCTCGCCTTTCGATCCGACTTCCGGGAACTGGCATTGGGAGCCCCAGCCGGCGGCGCAGAAGTTGATCGACGAGTTGCTGCTGGAGTTTTCGAGTCGCTGCCCGGACGCGGTGCGTCTGGCGGAACGGATGCGGAACGAGACGGGCACGCGGTTCAAGGACTGGGTGGGGGTGATCCTGGCTCCGGACACGCCGGCGATCCGGGCACGCCTCGAGGAGACGGGGTTCGAGCCGATCACGACGGAGTTCAGCGACGCGGACATCCAGTTCGCGTTCGAGTGCCGCAAGGGACTCTTCCCGCCGATCCTGCTGACCGAGTCGGACCGGATGAGCGTGGGCGTGAAGGTGGAGAGCGTCGCGGACTTCTTCCAGGCGCAGCAGATCCCGGGGATCGAGCGGACAGAGGGCGAGCCCCTGTGCCGGGCGCGGTGGGCGAAGGTGGCGGACGGTGACCGGGCGGCGCTGTGGGTGATGGAGCGTCACGGGTACCGGGCGTTCGGTCTGACGGACGACCTGCCGGACACGCGGATCGCGGCGCAGCACTTCCTCGAGCGTTTCCGGGCCAGGCCCCGGCGGTTCGACGATCAGGCGGAGGGGTTCAACGACCTGCACCGGATGCTGGACGCGGCTGTCGAGGAGATCGGTCGCGACTGGGCGTGCGACCTGTTCTTCAAGGCGGAGCGGGACTACTGGATGAACCGGAACACCGCGGGTCGTGTGCAGTACGCTCGCCAGCAGCGTCTGGGGCTCGGGTGGGCGAACCACGACCACCACACCTATCGCAACGGGCGCGAGCACTACACCCAGGTGATCTCGATCTTCGAGAAGCTGGGGTTCTATTGCCGCGAGCGGTTCTACGCGGGTGGCGAGGCGGGGTGGGGTGCGCAGGTGCTGGAGCACCCGGTGACGGGCGTGACGATCTTCGCGGACGTGGACATGACCGCGGAGGAAGTGCAGGGCGACTTCGCGCACGAGGGGTTCAGCCCGAAGGCGGACGTGGGGACGATCGGGCTGTGGTGCGCCCTGCACGGGGAGAGCCTGTTCGAGGCGGGGATGCACCACCTGGAGTGCCAGTTCGACCACGCGGCGCTGGTGGAGCAGCTCGAGGCGGAGTCGGGGATCAAGACGATGGACCCGTTCACGACGTTCCCCTTCCTGCGCCAGGCGTTCACCGAGGGTGAGCGGTGGATCGTGGGCGAGGAGCGCCTGTCGGTCGCGGTCTCGAACGGGTGGATCACGGGCGAGCAGGCGGAGGCGTTCCGGACGACGGGCGCCCTCGGGAGCCACCTGGAGAACCTGGAGCGGAACGACGGGTTCAAGGGGTTCAACCAGACGGGCGTGAGCGACATCATCGGGCGGACCGATGCCCGCAAGCACACCTGATCGGGTCGATCCGGTCCCGGTCCGGGCCCGTACCCTGTCGGGGTCCGTCGCGGCGCGTGGGCGTGTGCGGCGGTGGTGTCAACGCCTGTCGGAAGTCATCGGAGGTCATCGCATGCCCCGCGCTGCATTCGCGCCCGCACGGAACGGTGTTGGTCTGGCTCTCGTCGCGTCGTGCCTGTTCGGGGCGAGCGGGCTCGCCCAGCCGGTTGAGCAGCCCGTCGCCCAGCCGGTCGCTCAGCCGGAGGCGGTCGATCCGCAGGTGGAGGTGGTGGCGCCGACGGCCCAGGAGGTGACCTTCGCGAGCCTCGAGGACGGGGTGACGCTGGCGGGGACGCTCCTGATCCCCTCGGGCGAGGGGCCCTTCCCGGCGGTGGTCTTCGTGAGCGGGTCGGGCCCGCAGGACCGGGACTCGGTGGTGTACGGGCAGCCGATCTTTCGGAACCTGGCCCAGGCGCTGACCGCGATGGGGTTCGTCACGCTGCGGTTCGACGACCGGGGCGTGGGGCAGTCGACGGGCGACCACGCTTCGGCGACGACGAGCGACTTCACCGAGGACGCGGAGGGGGCGCTGCGATTCTTGGCGGAGCACCCGATGGTGGAGGAGGGGGGCGTCGCGCTCGTCGGGCACTCCGAGGGGGGGATCGTGGGCATGCGCCTGGCGGCGGCGGGGAAGGTGCCCGGGGCCTTGGTCCTGATGGCGACGCCGGCGGCTCTCGGGGCCGACCTGCTCGCGGACCAGCAGCGCCAGTTGCTCATCGCTGCGGGCACGGACCCGGAGGTGGCGGAGGGGGTGGTGATCAAGCAGCGGGCGCTGATCGATCTCGTGAAGTCACGGGCGGAGGAAGACGTGATCCGCGCCGCGGCGGAGGAGCTGGTGACGGCGCAGTACGCGAGCCAGTTCGATCGCCCCCCGACGGCGGACATCCTGGCGCGGGCGATCCCGCAGGCGATGCAGCAGGCGACGAGCCCCTGGGTGCGGGAGTTCGCGTCGTTCGACACCCGCCCGACGATCGAGAAGATCACGGTGGCGACGCTGGCGCTGTATGGCGGGGTGGACCTGCAGGTGTCCGACGACCTGAGCGCGACCGCGATGGCGGACGGGCTGAAGCGCGTCGGTCATCCCGCGTCGCGGGTGGTGGTCTTCCCGACCAAGAACCACCTGTTCCAGAACGCGTCGACGGGGCTGATCGGCGAGTACGCCCGGGCGGGGATGGCGCCGGCACCCGAGGTGATCGAGGCGATCGCGCAGTGGCTCGAGTCGGGGATGATCCCGCCGGACAAGCGGAGGCGGTGACCCGCAGAAGGAGACTCCTGGAAAGCCCGGGCGCGGCCGCTGGGTCCGCGCCCGGGGTGTGCTAGGGGATGATTACGGGCAGCCGGCGCTGAAGGCGGCGAGGAACGCCGCTACATCGGAGAAGCTGAACACGCCGATCGGACTGGCCAGGTCGGCCGCCGGATCCTGGGCGTCGTAGGCATCGAGGAACGTAGCAACATCGGCGAAGGTCAGCACGCCGTAGGGCGTGGCCAGATCGGCGGCGCTGCAGGCGGGAACGGGCCGGAGGTTGTCCGCGGGGCCTTCCAGCGTGACCCGGTTCTGGTACGGACGCAGCTCGTACCCGGTCACCGTGAAGTCGACATCGCCGGCGTTGAGCGGGAAGTTATGCAGATATCGGAACGCGATGCGGAAGCGGTCATCGCCCCGGGGCTCCACGTCCACCTCGAGGAATCCGTAGTGCTTCCCGCCGCTGACGAGTTGGTTGCCGTTCCACAGCTCCGCCTCGTTCTGATCCGCGGCCCACACATGGAACGGGTTGGCGACCCACGCCTGGCCATCGGTGTTCAACGGGTTGGCCCGCCAGTTGACGATGTTGTTGTTGACGAAGCCCGCGGCGTCCTCGACCCCGCGCAGGCCGTCGCCGGCGGCGCCCACATCCCACAGGTGGACGCCATAGCCGTCGCCGTCGGTGTCGAAGAAGCTCATCTCGGAGACCTCGCTGTGCCCGGCGAACACGCCCGCCACGCGGTACTGCTCCATCATCGGGGCGTAGATCCGCATGGCCTCGCCCGACTGGTTGCTGGTCACGCTGCTGCCGTGGATGCCGCGGCTGAAAGGCGTGTGGTGGAACTGCACGAAGATGATCTGCCCCGCATCGCGTGCGGCGGCCATCTCGGCCATCGCCCAGTCCCACTGCTCGGTGCCCTGATTGAAGTCCGGGATGTCGCCCGGCGCGTAGGGCGTGCTGAACCACGCACGGTTCGTGTCCAAGTTCTGCGGGAAGTTCACGCTGATCCCCTGCCCGACCGGCGGGGCCACGCGGCTGTTGGCCTCGTCCGTCGCCTTGACCGAGCACAGCGTGATGATGGTCACCGGGCCGTAGTCCTGCCGGTGGTACAGATCCTGGAACGCGGCGTTGCCGTTGGACGGGTACGAGAGATAGGCCGAGAACTGCTGGCGGGCGTAGGAGATCAGCTCGTTGGTCAGCGGCCCGCCGCTGCCGGTCTCGCCCGCGCCGACGCCGGCGAAGATGCAGTTGTTGCCGATGGCCGCCACCAGCGGACGCCCCGACAGCAGGTCGTCGTACTGCCCCGCGTTGTGACGCCAGAACTCGTCCCAGCGGCGCTGCTGCTCGTTGCCGGTGCCCTCCACGATGTCGCCTGGCATGATGATCAGGTCGGGATTGCGCCCCTTGATCTGACGGATGTTCTCCTGATACCCGACGGTTTCGGACAGGAAGTACTGATCCCGCCCCCGCCCGGAGCCGTCGGGCCGTCCCGTGCTGCCCAGCGCCTGAGGCGTCGTGCGGGCCCACTCGCGGAACCGCGTCCGACCGCGCACGAGCGTCTCGCTGTCGGACAGCACCGCGAACCGCATGGTGCGATCCGTCTGCCGATCCGGCGCGGTGCGGAAGGTATTGGCATAGGTGCTCACACCTTGCGCCGCCTCGTAGGCGTACAGGCTGTCGGTCCGCAGACCGGTCAGCACGATGCGATGTCGGTAGTTGCGGGCGGGGTTTCCGTCGGCATCGAAGATCGCCGTTGTCGCGAAGGGGAACTCACCCTGTGCGTTCAACTCCGCGGCCACCTGATAATCCAGCACCTCGACCAGCTCGGGCTGGCTGGCGAACACCGCGGGCTGGTCAAGCCCGGGACCGGTCACGGTCAGCGTGCCCGGCATCGGGTCACTGCTGAACCACGTGATGGTGATGCCGTCCTCGGTCGGCGTCAATTGATACGGCAGCACGCGGAATTCGGCGCTCGCCGCCTGGGCGGGGACGGCAAGGCCGAGGGCAAGGAACATTGCCAGCGGCGAAAGGGCTCTGGTGAAACGAGTCATGCTCTGGCTCCGGGTTCGTGTCGGTACAGGCCACGGTCACAATGACCACGGTCCGAGAATGCTACAGAGCACCGTCAGCGTGCGGATCAAGGACGCGACAAGATCCCGCTGGGATTTGGTCAAAACTATGATTAAGAACTTGCGAGCAACTTCAGACGGCTGCACGCGGATCACTGAGGAGCGAGTCATCCCGAATAGCCGGCGCGCGGCGAGGCCTCGGCCTTGACCGCGTCTACCAAATAGAAAGGTCCGCGACCGAGGCCGCGGGCCGTGATGGACTTCATGCGTCGATGTTCAACGCGTTAGGGGCAGCCGGCGTTGAACGCGGCGAGGAAGGCTGTGATATCGGCGAAGGTGAACTGACCCGCGGGCGATGCGAGGTCGGCGACAGGGTCCTGGCTTGCGAACGCCGCGAGAAACGCGGAGATGTCGGCGAAGGTGAGTTGGCCGAAGGGCGGGGCGAGGTCGGCGGGGCTGCAGGGCCCGGCGGGCTGGAACTCGTAGGCGCCGATGTCGATGACCGGCCCGGTGCCCGGTCCGCTGCCCGGCCCCGTGTCGGGGGTTGCGGGGTCGTCCGTGCGGCGGGGGAGGCCCGCGAGGTCGAGGGTGAAGGCCGGGGCGAGCAGGGCGTTGTCACCCGCGTCGATGGCGGGGGAGGCCGGCGCGAGGCGCAGGTCGTCGTCCGCTGTACCGGCGAGGCCGTCGGGCCCGTCGGGGTCGACGAGCCCGGCGCCGTTGGCGCTCGATGCGCTGAGGTTCGAGGCGGTGATCGCGCCGCCCGGGGCGACGAGCGTCTGCGGCACCGCGCCGGCGAGGATGGAGTTGTGGACGGTGAGCCCGCCGGCGTCGCCGGACCAGGCGCCCGCTGCCAGGGCCTCCGCGGTGTTGTTCCACAGGGTGGAGTTGATGAACTTGACCGTCGCGCCGTCCGTGCCCGCCGCGGCCCCGCCGAACCCGTTGAGCCCGTTCGAGCGGCGGGCGTGGTTGCCGCTGAAGGCGGAGTTGGTCACGGTGACGGACGCGGTCACGGGCGGCGACGTGAGGTCCGCGTCGCGGATGAAGATGGCCCCGCCGAGCGTCGCGGTGTTGCCCAGGAAGCGGCAGCGATCGATCGTGACGAGGGCGTCGTCGGCCGATATCGCGGCGCCGAAGTCCGAGGTGTTGTTGATGAACTCAGAGTCGCTGATCTCGACGATCGCGGCCGGGGCGTTGAAGAAGACGATCGCGGAGATCGCGGCGCCGAAGGCCGAGGGAGTAACGGGACCGGGCCCGGCGGTGTTGCTGACAAAGGCGGAGCCCTCGACCACCAGGCGCCCACCGGCGACGATGATCGCGCCCGTTGTGCCGTCGCTCGCGGAGGTGTTGTTCGCGAAGCGACAGTCGATGACCGTGATGTCGGAGCGTGTGCCGAGCACGGCGCTCGCGACGAATGAGGCGGAGGACGTGTTCCGAAAGAAGACGCACCGCTCGAGCCGCAGATCGCTCTGCGAGGCTCGGATGGCGTTGACGCAGTCGGTCATCGTGAGATCGGCGAAAACGAGGCCGCTGCGGGCGGTGAGGAAGATCGGGCTCTGGGCCCCGTTGCCGCGCAGCACAACATCGGCGGCATCGCCCGTCGCGCCGCGGAGGGTGACGCCGTCGCTCGGGAAGGTGAGCCCGGTGCCGATGTTGTACTGCCCGGCTGCCAGCACGATCTCATCACCCGCGATGGCAGAGGCCAGCGCCGCTTGGATCGTCGGCGCATCGCCCGGGACATGAATGGTTCCCGCCGAAGCAACCAGCGTCGCGCTCGCCGCCGCACCTGCACTGAGCATCTTCCGCATGTCCGACCCTCCTCGACGGGCAGGGTACCGCACGGGACGCCCGGAGCCAAGGAGAATCGAGTCGAAGATGGAGCCGGTGCGTCGCTACCGTTCGCAGCGGAGTTCGCGTGGCACGCGATCGTGATTCACGCACCGGAGGCACCCGCAAAAAAAGGACCCGCGACCGAAGCCGCAGGCCCTCATGGGAGTCATGCGTCGGTCTTCAACGCTTTACGGGCAGCCGGCGCTGAAAGCGGCGAGGAACGCGGTGATATCCGCGAAGGTGAAGGAGCCGAAGGGCTCGGCCAGGTCGGCCGAGGGGTCGGATGCGTTGAACGCGCCGAGGAACGCGGTGATGTCGGCGAAGGTCAGGGAGCCGAAGGGCTCGGCGAGGTCCGCGGGGTTGCACCCGCCGCCCGCGGCGAGGTACGACACGACGCGGTTGCTCGGGAGCCCGCCGGCGTTGGAGAAGCTGCCGCCGATGTGCAGGGCGGGTCCCTCGCCGGCGTCGTACGCGAAGGCGCCGAAGACATTGCCGTCGGCCCCGTCGCCCAGTTGCTCCCACGCGGTGCCGTTCCACTTCGCCATGCGGGCGATCGGCGTGCTGCCGGAAAGGCCGAAGTTGCCGAAGGCGTAGAGCGCGGGTCCGGAGCCGTCGTCGAAGACGGTGAGTTCCTGCACAGTCGAGCTGAAGCCCTCGCCGACGGCGTCCCAGGCGGCACCGTCCCACTTCGCCACGCGGAGCGCCGGCGTCCCGCCGGCCGATTGGAAGGTCCCCCCCGCGTAGAGCGCGGGCCCGGTCCCGTCGTCGAAGACCGTCATGGTGATCACCTGCGCGGTGCCAAGCTGCTGGGTAAGCCCTCCGCCGAGCGGGGCCCAGGCGGTGCCGTCCCAGACCGCGATGTTGTTCGCGGGCACGCCACCGATGTTGAGGAATCGCCCGCCTGCATAGAGCTTCTCCCCATCGCCCAGGTCCGCGACCTGCAGGTCGAGGATGATGAGGGGGACGGCGCCGCCGATCGTGCCCCCGACGGCGCTGTAGGTGGTGCCGTCCCACTTGGCGATGTGGTCAAGGGGCGCCTGCCCGTTCAGGTCGAGGTAGTTGCCCGCGATGTAGAGCTGCTCACCGGTGACGCCGTCGTCCCACACGACGAGGTCCCACACCGAGTTCAGGAAGCTTGAGGACTGCGCGTCCATCGAGTTCCACTGCGTCCCGTCGAAGCGGGCGAGTTTCTGCGTGTCCGCCACGCCGCCGGCAGAGTTGAAGTACCCGCCCGCGATCAGGTCCCCCTGGAAGACCGCGAGGGTGTTCGAGAACTGGTCGATAAGCCCGCCGCCCACCGATTCCCACGAGGCGCCGTTCCACCTGGCCAGGTTCTGCGTGCCCGCAACGCCGGGCACGGTGAACGAACCGGTGGCGTACAACGCCTCGCCCGTGCCGTCGTCCCACGCCGCGAAGCCCGCGACATACGACCCCGTGAACCCCGGCTGCCCGAGCGTGTTCGAGAACACCTGGCCCTGCGCGAGCCCCGCCGCCATCGCGACCATCGACACGCCCGCGACCCTGGTCATGCTCTTCTTCATCATCAATCCTCCCGATCTCCGGTGGCTGGGCGGTCATTCCGCCAGCGCCCGCGCGAGGCCGAACGGACCTCAAGCGTTGTACCGAAGCCAACAAGCTACACGAAAGCGATGAGGACGGGCTCACCGCGCGCGGCGCACGGCGCTGCGGGCCGCGGGGTTCGCTGGATGCATGGTGCGGGCACATGGTTGTCCCGGTGGCGCGGCACGAGCGGAGCCCGACAGACCACCGGACGGAACTCGCCTGATCCCGCGCAGCGGCACCAGGCGAGGCAAAGGAAGCACGTCCCCCGGGGCTGGGGGACGTCAGGGGCAGCCGGCGCTGAAGGCCGCGGCGTAGGCCGCGACGTCGGCGAAGGTGAAGGCGCCGATCGGCGCCGCGAGGTCCGCAGCGGGCTGCTGGGCACCGAACGCGCCGAGGAACGCGGCGATATCGGCGAAGGTCAACTCGCCGAAGGGGGCGGTGAAGTCCGCGACGCAGACCGGGCCGTCGATCGTGGGGATGCTCACGCTCGCCGCCGGCGTCCGCTCGTACGCCACCCGCCGCAGCACGAAGCTCCGCGTCTCCGTCGCCTCGACCTCCATCCACCCGTAGTGGATCGCGCCGTCGATCGTCAGCTCCAGACCGATGAACCGCGTCCCGAGCTGGTGCGTCGCCAGGAAGGGGCTCGGGTCCGCGTCGTCGAAGAGACCGCTGTCGGTGGGGGCGAACGACCCGCACGGCGCCAGCACCGATTGCGTCACCCGGGCGGTGTACAGCAGGGCCTCGTTGTTGAAGATCGACCCCGTGCCCACCGTGTCGCCCCGGGTCTCAAGGCCCGTGAACCGCAGACCCGTCCCGCCCGCCCGCCACGAGTCCACCCGCGTCACCAGGATCCCGGGCCGACCCACGCACTGCACATTCTGGCTCGATGCGCTCGCGTCCTGCCGCAGTACCAGCACCGGAACGTCAGGATCGCCCGCGTCGAGCACGACGGAGGCGGTGGTGTCGGAGGGCCACGCCCGGTCGGGCGTCGTGATCACGAGCTGGGCGGTGGCGGTCCCGCAGGTGAACGCCATCGCGACGAGCACGGTCGCGAAGGAAGGGGTGGTGGTGGTCATGGGCGTCTCCGGTCTGGGTCGTCGGGTTCAGCACGCCGAACCGCTGCCGGCGTCGCAGGACCAAACCGGATTCTGCCCGAAAACACTCCCGGCGTGGGGGTGACTCGGGGTGCACCCCCGATCCGGAGCCCGCAGCCGCATCGCTCGCCCCTCAGGGACACCCCGACGCGAACGCTCCGAGGAACGCGGAGATGTCCGCGAAGGTGAACGCGCCGAAGGGCGCAGCGAGGTCCGCGACCGGATCCGCCATGCTGAACGCCCCGAGGAACAGGGAGATGTCGGCGAAGGTCAACCCGCCGAAAGGCGGCGCGAGGTCGGCCGAGTTGCACGGGGTATCCGCCGGGTCGAGCCTGAAGATGTAGGCGGAGCCCGCGAACGAGCCCAGCGTGTCGTCGCCGGGAGCGCCCGCGATGACAACGCCCTCGGCGTAGCCCAGCCCGCGACCGAGGAAGTCGTTGGCCAGCCCATCGCTCGCGACGAGCGTCTCGAGCAGATCCCCCGTCGCGAGGTCGAACACGAACGCCGCACCGGTGTTGCTGATTCCGCCGATGTCGCGCTGCCCAGCCCCCACGACGAGCACGCCGTCCGACAGCGCGATCTGCTGCCCGAAGTTGTCCGACGCGACGCCGTCCACGAGGAAGATCTCGTCGAGCTGAGCCCCGGTGCCTAAGTCGAACAGGTACACCGTCCCCGTATTCATCACGGCGCCATCGCCGTTCCGAGCGCTCACCGCGATGATCGACCCGTCGACAGCGATATCGGTGCCGAAAGCATCGGAGATGTCGCTGTCAGCCGCCGTCAGCTTGAAGCGTTCGACGCCGGTCGCGATATCGAAGACATAGGCGCTCCCGCGTCCCCCGTCGTCCCGAAGGGAGCCGACCACCACGCTCCCACCCCCGAGCGCGATCGAATCACCCAAAGTATCCAGCTCGGCCCCGTCGCTCGCCAGAAGCTTGTGGAGCTGCACGCCCGTCGCGACATCGAACAGATACGCCGATCCCGTCGAGAGCGCGGGGCCGTCCTCGTCGAACGGCGCACCCGCCGCCAGCACCCCGCCCGAGAGCGCGACCGAGGTGCCCAGCTCGTCGCCCACCATCGCGTCCGCCGCGGTCACACGCATCAGTTGAACGCCCGTCGCCGCGTCGAACAGGTACACCGCGCCCGCGGCGGTTCCCAGCGTCGCATCCCCCGGCGATCCCACCGCGATCACCCCCGAATCGATCGCCACCCCGCGCCCGAAGAACGCGAACGGATTCCCCGCATCGCTCGGGAGCAACTTGAACAGCTCGGCGCCCGTGTTCAGGTCGAAGACATACGCCGCGCCGGCGAATGTCCCGTTCTCCGAGTCACGCGGCGCCCCGATCACCGCGAGCGAGTCGTCGATCGCGATCTCGGCTCCGAACTGCGCGTTCGTCGCGCCGTCGCCCGCGAGCAGCTTCTGGTCCTCCACGAGCGGCTGCCCAAACGCCGCCCCCGCGCAGAGCCCCGCCACGACGAACGCGGCCGGCCAGTTCATATCCACGGCACAAGTCGGCATCGCCCGCTCCTCGATCTGATGGGGACAGCGCATCGCGCCCATGCGCGCGGCGCACAGTCACCAATCCAGCGAACATACCACACCACCTCCACGCGCCAAAGGCTCGAATCTCGAGTTGATTCGCAAAGCGTTGCGAACACAGGCCGACAAGCGATCGTGCACGCCCCGGCCGACCGGTAGCCCCGCGCAGCAAAGCGGCCCCGTCTGAGGGGGCCGCTGGTCAGCATTCGGTCTGAGCGGGCGAGCTTAGCCCTTCCACCCCGCCGCGTACGCCCTGATCGCCTCTTCAATCTTCGCGACCAGCCCGTCGTCCAGGGCCTTCTTCTGCTCCAGCTCGTCGCGCGTCGCGCGGGCCTGGGTGCGGAAGTAGTCCAGCATCCCCGTCTCGTAGTCGAGCACCTTGTTCAGCGCGACCTTGTCCAGGAAGCCCTTCGTGCCGGCGTAGATCGAGATGATCTGGTCCACCACGTCGTAGGGCTTGTACTGGGGCTGCTTCAGCAGCTCGACCATCCGGCGCCCGCGCTCGAGCTGGCGCTGCGTCGCGGGGTCGAGCTCGGTGCCCAGCTGGGCGAAGGCCTCCAGCTCGCGGAACGCCGCGAGGTCGAGACGCAAGGAGCCCGCGATCTTCTTCATCGCCTTCACCTGGGCGTTGCCGCCCACGCGGGACACGGAGATACCGACGTTGATGGCGGGACGCACGCCCTTGTAGAAGAGGTCGGGCTCGAGGTAGATCTGGCCGTCCGTGATCGAGATCACGTTGGTCGGGATGTACGCCGAGACGTCGCCCTCCTGCGTCTCGATGATCGGCAGCGCCGTCAGCGAGCCCGCGCCGTTCTCCTTGCTCAGCTTCGTCGCACGCTCCAGCAGGCGGCTGTGCAGGTAGAACACGTCACCGGGGTACGCCTCGCGACCCGGCGGGCGACGCAGCAGCAGCGAGAGCTGGCGGTAGGCGACCGCCTGCTTGCTCAGGTCGTCGTACACCAGGAGGGCGTGCTTGGGGTAGGGCTTGCCGTTGCTGAGCTTCTTGCCCGGCTCCTTGCCCGACCACATGAAGTGCTCGCCGATCGAGACCCCCGAGTAGGGCGCGATGTACTGCATCGGGGCCGGGTCGGACGAGGCGGCGTTCACCACGATGGTGTAGTCCATCGCCCCGTTCTTCCGCAGCGTCTCCACGACGCCCGCCACCGTCGACTCCTTCTGGCCGACCGCGACGTACACGCACACGACCGCCTCTTCGGTGCCCCAGTACTGCTTCTGGTTGATGATCGCGTCGATCGCGACCGCGGTCTTGCCCGTCTTGCGGTCGCCGATGATCAGCTCGCGCTGCCCGCGACCGACCGGGATCATCGCGTCGATCGCCTTGATGCCCGTCTGCAGGGGCTCGTGCACCGGCTGACGGTCCGCGATGCCCGGGGCGATGATGTCCACCTTGCGCGACTGCGCCGTGTCGATCGAGACGCCACCGTCGATCGGGCGACCCAGGGGGTCGATCACGCGACCGAGCATCTCCTCGCCCACCGGCACCTCGAGCAGGCGGCCCGTGCTCTTGACGAGATCGCCCTCCTTCACGCTGAGGTAGTCGCCGTACACGACCGCGCCCACCGTGTCGAGCTCCAGGTTCATCACCTGGCCCATCACGCTGCCCGCGGAAGTCTCAAAGCTCAAGAGCTCGCCCGCCAAGGCGTTGGAGAGCCCGTACACGCGGGCGATCCCGTCGCCCACCTCCACCACCCGCCCGACCTCGCTCACCTCGAGTTCGCTGGCGAACTGCTCGATCTCACCACGAATCACGCTCGCGATCTCGTCGGTCCGGATCTTCACGGGTCGGCTCCTCAAACACGCCCTTCGGGCTCATCGCCCGGGGCTCCCTCGGTCTGCCATGCATCACCCCGCAACGCCGAACACGCACCGGCCACCAACGCCGGTTCGCGACCCACCGCGCGGGGCCTCTACGGTAGCGGCCTCACCCCCCCCAGTCATGCCGAAGCGCCCCGCAACCGCGCCCCCGAGCCCGCCCTCACCCCCCCCACCCCCTCCCGGACGCCTGATCTTCGCGAAGCGAAGATCAGGGTCGACGCTCGGATGCCACACGCTGCTCGCCAGTGCGCACCTCCTCCGACCCCTCGCTCCACCCGTTACCCCCCGCCCTCCCGCGGGATCACCGTCAGGCGGACGGACAGGTCGTCCGCCTCCGCCCGCAGCCCCCCGGGCAGCGTCCCGTTCAGCCCCGTCAGGGTCGCTTCCTTCACACCCACCCCGCGTTCCAGCTCTTCAAAGCTGATCCGCACCACCGCGACCAGCCTCAGGTCCCCGCTCGACACCCGCGCCACCTGCTCGACCGGCCCCGTCACCCGCACATCGCGGATATCCCGGTCCTCGGGGGCCACCTCGATCGACCAGCGGTCCAGCTCCGAGGGCGCCAGCAGCACCTGCACCGGAACGCTCGCCACAACCACAGTTTCCAGCCGGCTCCGCGCCCGCACGCTCACCGAGACACGCTCGGGGTTCACCCGGACCGCCCAAGCGCCGTCCAGACCGGGCAGGCGCAGCGACGCCGCGACCCGGTCGACCGTCTGCCCGGGCAGGAGCCCCTCGAGGGCCGCG
The DNA here is from genome assembly GCA_036788215.1 of Phycisphaerales bacterium. Classification (GTDB taxonomy): domain Bacteria; phylum Planctomycetota; class Phycisphaerae; order Phycisphaerales; family UBA1924; genus DAIQNV01. The sequence continues at coordinate 23,990 of DAIQNV010000006.1, forward strand.
GGGGGCACGATCGCTTCCGCCTCCAGCCCCGCCTCAGGCAGGAGCGTCGTCGGACCACGGACCGTGACGACCGCGGGGTCGACCGCGATGACCTCCGTATCGCTCCCCTCGGGCAGCACCGCCCGGACCGGCGCCGTCCGATCCTCCACCGCCCGCACCTCGAGCGTCACCCGGGGAGGGCCGACCTCCCGGATGGACACCCCGCTCCCCGCGAGCGCCCCGTCGAGTCGCAGCGCCTCCCGCAGGTCGACCGCCCGCACGCCGGGCTCCGCGGACACCTCGTCCCCGACGGTCAGCGTCACGCCCGACCGAAGCGAGCGGCGCACGCTCTCGATCGGACCCGCCGCTCCTTCCAGCGTCACCTCGACCAGACCCGTCCACCGGGGCGAACCGGAGTCCTGATCGGGCGAGACCCGGACCGCCCGCTGGTCCCCCCCCGCGGCGAACCTGACCTCCACCGTCACCGACCGCTGCTGCACCGTCTGGCTCTCCGCCAGGACCCAGGTCAGCACGGTCACCAGCGTCACCACCCCGAGCGTGCGGAGGGTGACGCCCGGCCCGAGCCAGGCGAACCGCCGGTCTTTCGTCTCGACCCGACCGCTCACGATGCGTCCCCCCGGGTTCCCTCGTCGCTCAGCCCCTCGCCCCGGTCGATCTCGTCGCGGCCATCCGAGCCCGACTTCGCGGATTCGGGCGCCCCGAGCCGGCGGCGCAGCTCGGCGCCGAGCTGGTCCGCGGTGTACGAGCGGCTCAGCCGCCCCCCCTGGGCCACGCGGATCGCCCCCGTCTCCTCGCTCACCACCACCACGAGCGCGTCCGATTCCTTGGTCAGCCCCACCGCCGCCCGGTGCCGGCTGCCAAGGCTGGGGTCCGGCATGTCCTCGGGGTCGGCCAGGGGGAGCTGCACGCCCGCCGCCATGATCCGCTGCCCCCGCACCACCACCGCCAGGTCGTGCAGCGCCGACCCCGGGAAGAAGATCGTCTGCAGCAAGCGGGCGGACAGGTCCGCGTCCATCGCGGTCCCGCCCTCGAGCAGGCCCTTCAGGCCCCCGCTCCGCTCCACCACGATGATCGCCCCGAAGCGGGCCTTGCTGAGGTAGCCGCACGCGGTCACGATCTCGTCCACCCGGGCCGCGACCTCGCTCGGGCTGGGCCGGAACAGGCGGGCCTCGCCCAGGCGGATCAGCCCGCGCCGCAGCTCGGGTTGGAAGATCACCACCAGCCCGATCGCCACCAGCGCCAGGAACCGGTCGTACAGGTACGACACCCGCTCGAACGACCGCTCACCCCCGAGGAACCGCACCGCGACCGTGCCCACCGCCAGCACCAGCAGCAGCCCCTTCACCGCCCCCGCCGCCCGCGTCCCCTGGATGAACCGCACGAGCGCGAAGACCACCAGCCAGATGATCCCCAGCTCCAGCAGCACCTCGTGCAACGGGTAGGTCGCCAAGCGACCAACGAGCCCCTGGATGCGCTCGAGCGTGCCCAATCCGATCGGCCTTCCTCACCGCCAACCACGCGCGCGACACCACACACAGCATCGCCTTCCCCACCTGATCGGCTCAGCCAAGCCTACCACACCACCCAACCGCCCCCGAGTCCCCGTTCGCCCCTACAACTCCGCAGCACCTTCCCCCAGATGGCCGATGGCCAGTCCCCGATCCCCAATGCCATACACCATCACCCGCTTCGAGCCCACGCCCAACCCCAACGCGATCAAGTGCATGGTCGAGCCCAGCCCGGGCCCGGTCCCGCGCTCCTACTTCAACGCCGGGCAGGTGGACCCCGCCGACGACCCCCTCGCCAGCGCCCTCTTCCGGATCGAGGGCGTCACCACGCTCCTCATCCACACCCGCTTCATCACGGTCAACAAGACACCCCAGGCCCCCTGGCCCCGCATCAAGAAGGCGATCGAGACCACCCTCGCCGAAGCGAAAGACTGAACGCCCGGGGTGCCACTGGCCGCTCGCCGGCCAGTGCGTTCCGACCCGGTGCCCCGGACCGCCCGAAGGGCGCTCCGGGCGAATCGGCCAACGAGCCGCCCCGCCCCTACCGCCCCACCGCGCGCTCGAGCCGCTTCCACCCCGCCGGGTCGTCGAAGATGTACACCGGCACCGCGACATTCCCGAACTTCTCCGTCGCCTCGACCGTCCGCCGGATCCGCTGGTCCAGCGTCAGGTCCTGCCAGTCCTGCCAGTCCTGAGGCGTCAGCCACGCCAGCACCAGCCCATTGAACGACCGCAAATCCATCGGGTCGCGCGTCCTCGTCCGCTCCGCGAGGTGCGGGCGGAAGGCCACCCCGTGGTCCCGCCAGTACGACGCGGAGGGCCAGGTCTGCTGGGGCACCGCCTCGGTCAGCACGCCGATCCCCGCCTCCGTCAAGAGCTCGACCACCCGCGCCGTCTGCTTCGCGACCCGGTCCGACCAGGGCCCGGGCTTGCTCGACCCCGACCGATCGAACCACGCGCTGTGGTCCAGGGCGACGAACACCGGGTTGCGGTTCCCGAGTTGGTCCCGCTTCTTCTTCACCTCGACAAAGGGCTTCACCCCGAGCTGCATCTCGAGGTCCGTCAGTTCCCGGTCGTCCGCGGTGCCCACATGAAAGATCACCGGCGCCGGGTAACGCCCCCAGGGCTCGACCCACTTCGGGTCGCTCACAATCCACGCCCACGAGGGGTCCGTCTGCACATCGATCGCGTCCTCGAACCGGAACGCGCTGACGCGTTCGCCCTCCGGGTTCACCCAAGAGCTTGTGCCAAAGGGCGCCCGCAGGATCACCGGCGGGTTCCCCCGCGGCGCCAGGCTCTCCGCGATCCACGCCCCCCAGCCCCCGGTTCGCAGCATGCTGTACCACTTATCGAGCCGGATCCCCCGGTGCTCCTCGATGTTGGCTGAACTCGTCCCCGGGTTGTACCACGCCCAGACGCGCTGCACGCCCCCGACCGGGCCCGCGCCCGGGCTCCCCCCCGAGTCCCCCCGGGGGGTAGGTGAGGGTGGGGGCGTCGGGCGACCGGGCCCGCTGCCCGGGCCGGTCTCCGCACCGGGACCGGCGATCCCCCCCGTCCGCGTCCCCCCGCTCGAGAGGACGAGCCCCCCGGGCATCTCGCACCCGAGCCCGATGATCGCTGCTGCTGCCAGAACCCACGCACGCATCCGCATCGAATCACCTCCCGCAGCGATGCTACCGCTCCCGCACGCTCTTGCTTCGCCCATGCGTGTATAGATGATGCCCGTGCCGTCACGCCCCGCGACCATTCCCAGTTCGACCGACCGCCGCCTTGCGACCGCCCTGATCGAGTGGTTCGCCTCGCACGCCCGTGACCTGCCCTGGCGGCGACCGACGACGAGCGCAACCCCCTCCGGGCGCGATCCCTACCACGCTCTGGTCGCGGAGGTCATGCTCCAGCAGACGCAGGTGAGCCGTGTGCTGGAGAAGTACGAGCCTTTCCTCAAGGCGTTCCCCACGGTCGGGGCCCTCGCGGAGGCGGACGAAAGTCGGGTTCTCGCCCACTGGTCGGGCCTGGGGTACTACAGACGGGGTCGGAACCTGCACGCCTGTGCGAGGGCGATCGTCGGGCGCCACGAAGGCGCGGTCCCGGCGGAGGTCGCTGCCCTTCTGGCCCTCCCCGGGATCGGGCGGTACACCGCGGGGGCGATCAGTTCGATCGTTTTCGCCCGACCCGAGCCGATCGTCGACGGGAACATCACCCGGGTCCTCCTGCGCATCGATGGCGTCGACCACGCCCACGGGTCGGCCGAAGCGTCGGAGCACGCGTGGGCCCGGGCTGCGGAACTGGTCAGGGCGACCGACGACCCGGCGGGGCTGAACGAGGCGCTGATGGAACTGGGGGCGACGGTGTGCACGCCCCGGAACGTGCGGTGCGACGCGTGCCCGGCGCGGGGCGTGTGCGAGGCGGCCCGTACTGACCGCCAGTTGGAGATCCCCCGCCCGAAGGCCCGGGCACCGAGGCAGGCTCTGTACGCCTGGACGATGCACATCCACGCGGGGGACCGCGTGCTGCTGCGCCGCCGACCCGAGACCGGGCTGTGGGGCGGGCTCTGGGAACTGCCGACGCTGGAGACACGGGACAGCGAGCAGCCTCCGGAGATCGCGGAGGTCGCGGGCGCGGCGCGGGTCGAGCCCAGGCCCGGGCCCGCGTTCCGCTTCGCGACGACGCACCGGGATGTGCGGTTCCAGGTGACGGAGATCGGGCCGGTGGGCAGGGCCCGCGCGAAGGCGGTCCTGGCCCGGTTCGAGGATGCTGAGTGGGTTAACCGGGGCGAGGCCCTGGGTCGGGGCCTGTCCAATCCGCAGCGCCGCCTGATCGATGCGGGCGTGGGGGAGCACCTGTTGTGATCGTCGCGGTCGTCATCCCGGTGTACAACGAGCGCGACCACCTGCCCAGGCTGATGGCGAAGCTCGACGCGACGCCGAGGCCCGTCGGCCCGGGCGGGCTCGCCTGCACGCGCCACGTCGTGCTCGTCGACGATGGCTCGACCGATGGCACGCAGGACTGGATCGCGGAGCACCTCGCGGGGCGGGAGGACGTGACCTGCCTGTACGCGAAGGAGAACGCGGGCAAGGGCGCTGCGCTCCGCCGCGGCTTCGTGTGCGCGGTCGAGATGGGCGCCGACCTCGCGATCGTGCAGGACGCGGACCTCGAGTACGACCCCCTGGACCACCAGGCGGCGCTGGCGCCGATCCTCGACGGACGGGCGGACGCGGTGATCGGCAGCCGCTTCATCGGGCAGACGCACCGCGTCCTCTACTACTGGCACAGCGTGGCGAACCGCCTGATCACCGAGTTCAGCAACATGCTGAGCAACCTGAACCTCACCGACATCGAGTGCGGCACCAAGGCCTTCAGCGCCGATGTGCTCCGCCGGCTCGACCTCAAGGAGAACCGCTTCGGCATCGAGCCTGAGATCATCGCGAAACTCGCCAAGATGCGCCTGCCGGCGGGCGAGGGGCGCGTGCGGGCGCTCCGGATCTACGAGGTGCCGGTGAGCTACGCGGGGCGGACCTACGCGGAGGGGAAGAAGATCGGCTGGCGGGACGGGGTGGCGGCGCTGCGGTGCATTGTGCAGCACAATGTGTTGTGAAGAGACGGAGAGACGGAGAGACGGAGAGACGAAGTGGGGGAGTGGCGGAGCGGCGGAGTGGGGGAGTCGGGGAGTGGTTTACCCTACGCTTGGGGCATGACCATGAAGCTCTCCGACCTTGCGTTTGGTGATCTGCTGACGAGGCTTGCTGCCAAGGAGCCCGCGCCCGGGGGCGGGGCGGCTGCGGGGATGGCGGGGGCGATCGCGTGCGGGCTGGCGTCGATGGTCGTGAACTACTCCATCGGGCGCAAGAGCCTCGCGGAGCACGAGGGGGCGCTCCGGGAGCACCTCGCCTGGTTCGAGAGGCTCCGGTCGCTCCTGCTGGAGCTCGCGGAAGAGGATGCGCTCGCGTTTCCGGCGCTCCAGGCGGCGCAGAAGATGGACGACACGGACCCCGCCAAGCCCAGCGAGCTAGCGGAGGCGACCGCGGCAGCAATCGGCGCGCCGATGGCGATGCTCGCGGCGTCGGGCGATCTGCTCGCCCGACTGGAGCATCTGCCCGGGATCACCAACCCGCACCTGGCGAGCGACCTCGCGATCGCAGCGGTCCTGGGCGAGGCGGCGGCGGGCGCCGCGGCGTGGAATGTGCGTGTGAACCTCGGGCTGATCGCCGATGAATCGCGTCGGGCGGAGCTCCGTGCGGAGGTCGAGCGGCTGTTGGGGGAGGCAAGGCAGCGCCGGGCGACGATCGAGCGGGCATGCGAATAGACCGCACCACCCGCCGCGGGGCGGCGGGTGGTGGCACCGGGCGGGCCCGGCGGACCGCAAACGCCCGTTGGATCGGGAACAGGGGCGTGCTCCCCGCAGTTCCTACCATGCGCTGATGCACTTCCGCCGGATCGATCCTACCGAAGACCCCAAAGTGGGCGAGCTCACCGAGCTCTTCCGCGTGGGGAGCACCATTACCGATCCGCCGCAGCTCCTGAGGCATTTCGGGCGATGGTTCGGGACGCAGCGCCCGGGGAATCTCTATATCTCCGCGTCACGCCGGGGGCTGCCCCGGGACCGATTCAAGATCACGAGGCTCATGGAGGGGGGCGTTGCCCAGGCTTCGGTGGGCCCGATCCCGAACCCCTGGAAAGACTGGCAGCAGCTCGAGGCCCGGGCGGGCGGGTTCGTGGGCGAAGTCCTGAGCCTCGACCGCCCGCAGGTCTTCACCGAACTTGATCTCGCGGACGATCCGCACATCGGGGCTTACGCCCGGGATATGAAGTCGGCGCTCGCGGTGCCCATCTACGACGGTGGCGAGGGGCTGAACTGGTCGATCTGGTTCTACCGCACGCCCGAGCCCCCGAAGCTCGACCAGCTCCCGCAGACGCTGCTCGACAGCAACCTCCTGGGCATGGCGACGAAGAATCTCGTGGAGCGTCGGCGCAGCGATGAACTCAACACGCGCCTGACGCAGCAGCTCGAGCAGATCGCCAGCATCCAGCGGTCGCTCCTGCCCCAGCGCCTCCCGCACATCGAGGGCGCGCGCCTCGCGACGAGTTACCTGACGAGCGAGGAGTCGGGCGGGGATTACTACGACTTCTTCCGCTTCGGCGAGCGCCGGTGGGGCATCCTGATCGCGGACGTTTCGGGCCATGGCCCCGCGGCGGCGACGGTGATGGCGATGCTCCGCGCGATCCTGCACTGCTATGGCGACAACGACCCCTGCCCGGGGCAGGTGATGGAGTACGCGAACCGCAAGCTCTGCGGGAGCAACCTCGAGGGCAGCTTTGTCACCGCGTTCTTCGCGCTCTACGAGCCCGAGACGGGGCGGTTCAGCTGGGCACGCTGCGGGCACAACCCGCCCAGGATCAAGAGGGGCGACCGCGTCTTCGAGGTCGACGGCGCGGCGAGCGTCCCCCTGGGCATCATCGACGACCTCGAGATCGAGCCCGTTTCCGCGAGGCTCGAGCCCATGGACACGGTCGTCATGTACACCGACGGCATCACCGAGGCGATGAACCCGCATCGCGAGCTCTTCGGCACCGAACGCATGGACGAGGCGCTGAAGGGCTGCAGCGGGGAGCCCGAGTGCGTCATCGATTCCGTTCACGCACGCCTCTTCGCCCACACCGGCGTCATGAGCCGCGTGGATGACCAGACGCTCGTCGTCCTCCGGCACATCGGCGTCGAGGCGGGGCTCGACGGGGGCCCGGCTGCGAGCGGGCTCGCGGTCGTGAGCGACGGGCCGACGCTCGAGCCGGTGGACGGGGTGAAGGGGCCGGCGTGAGCGGGCGGGACTGGTTCGACAGACCCGATCCCTCGGGCGCGACCGACACGGGCGAGGTCGGCCTGCGGTTCTCGTGCACGCAGTGCGGCAACTGCTGCACCGGCGCGCCGGGCTTCGTGCACTTCACCGCGAACGAGGCGAAGGCGATGGCGGCGGACCTGGGCGTGACGATCAACCAGTTCTTCGAGCGCTACACGCACGAGACGCCCGGCGGGCGCTCGCTGAACGAGCGGACGACGGAGTTCGGGCAGGACTGCGTCTTCCTGGACCGGGAGACCCAGCCCGGGAAGGCGCTGTGCCGGGTGTACAGGAGCCGCCCGAGCCAGTGCCGCACCTGGCCCTTCTGGCCCGAGAACCTGCGGAGCCCGGAGGCGTGGAAGCGCGCGGCGCGGGGGTGCCCGGGCATGAACCATGGGCCCCTCTACGAGCCCGAGGTCATCCGCGTGACGGTGCGGGGGATGATGGCGGACTGAAGACGCTCAGGCGTGCGCAGGCTCGCGGGCCGCGAGGGCTTCCCGCGCGGGGAAGAGATCGAGCAGCTTCGTCCGCCGGAAGGCGAAGATCCCGCGGACATCGCGCTCGACCGCGATCGCGTTGATGATGGGCGCGAAGGGCCCGCCCGGGGGGCGGTACTCGACGCGGTCCTTGCAGAGCGTGCCCCCCTCGTGATCCTCGAAGGTGTGCTCGTGCCACCACTTTGCGTATGGCCCCCGGATCTGGGTATCGACGAAGCGGTGCTCCGGCTCCCAGACCGCGATCTCCGTCCGCCAGCGGATGGGCAGGCCTCGGACTTTGAGTTTGTAGTCGATCAGCGCCCCCGCCTTCATGGGGATGGGCTTGGGGGTGAGGACCTCGAAGCGGAGGATGGGCGGGGTGATTTCCTCGAGATTGTGGGCGTCCGAGAAGAATTCAAATACCTCATTCCGGGGACGTGGCAGCCAGAGTGTGGTCTCAAGGACCCAATCTGGTCCGACGCGTTGCACGGTGACCGTGTCCGTCATCTGGGGGGCCTCGAACAAGGGGTTTGGTGTCTGTGCGCCGGCTTTCTGACCGTGTTGACCGGATTCGCTTGGACCGGATGGCGTCTTGTCTTATCGTGAACACGCCATTCGCGGATGCCCGGGCCGTCGTCATGGTGGTGGGCCGCGGACGGTGTGGTTTCGTCGGCTTTCGCGGAGAAGGGATTCGGTTGACGCTTGGATCGGGTCGAGGTCGCGGCGCGTCGCGTCGGCCGGGGTGGCCGACGGTGATTGGGGTGCGTCCTGCCCGGAGTGGGGTGGGGGTGGATGCCCGGGGTGGTGGGGCTGAATGGGGGGCCAGGGGTGGTCCAATCTGTGTAGATTTGGTTTCGTCCGGACTCGTGCGGGTAAAGCGGGTCGACCGGTGCAGGTCGTTCCCGGGGGAAGGCGTGCGGCGGTGGCGATCCGCGTGCGTCATGCTCGCTTGTGCTTCGCAAAGGGGATTTCGATGAAGAAGATGAAGGTGTTTGGCGCCGCGACTGTCGTGGCGGTCTGTGGTCTGGCGGTCGGCGCTCACGCGGCTGAGCCGGACCTCCCGGTGGTGCCGGACTGGACGAGCTACGAGTTTGTGATCGAGAGCGGCGCGATCGCGGCGCCGGCTGCCTTGCCGGCCACGGTCGCGGGTGAGGCTCCGGGCCAGGCTTCGAACCACCAGATCGTGTACTCGACCGAGGTGCGGTACCCCGACAAGGAGTGGCTGCGGCTCGAGTTCGGCACGGTGGAGCTGAACGACGGCGCGTACATCGTCGTGACCTCCGCGGCGGACGGGTACTACCAGATCCTCGACGCGGTCTCGATCGAGCAGTGGGGCAACACCTCGGCGTACTTCAACGGTGACCGCCTGTTCATCGACGTGTACACGACGCCCGGCGCCGCGGCGAGCCGCGTGGATATCGCGGGCGTGCAGGCGCCTGTGCAGTTCGTGGAGCCCCGGAGCCAGTGCGGTTCGTGGGACGAGCGGATGCCCCTGGTGGACAACCGGACGGCCCGTCACTTCCCGGTGGGCTGCACGATGTGGACCTTCAACAACCGCATGAGCGCGATGGGGACGGCGGGTCACTGCTCGCCCTCGGGGTCGCACGTGGCGCAGTTCGATGTTCCCCTCTCAACCAGCACCGGTGCGTGGGTGCAGCCCCCGCCCGAGCATCAGTACCCGATCGACGGCGGCTCGGTCCGTCGCGTGAACGGCGGCGTGGGGAACGACTGGTCGGTCTTCGGGGTGTTCCCGAACTCGAACACGGGGCTCACGCCGGCGCAGCGGTACAAGGACACGCAGACGCTCGCGCTCAGCGTACCGCCGGTGGCTGGCCAGCAGATCCGGATCACGGGCTTCGGCAGCAACTCGACGCCTCAGCCCGTGCCGAACGAGTGGGACCTTGCGCAGAAGACGCACACCGGTCCGTATGTCTCGAACTTTGGGACCGCGCTGCGGTACGCCCCGGACACATCCGGCGGCAACTCGGGCTCGCCCGTCGTCGACGACAGCACGGGCCGGATCATCGGCGTGCACACCCACGGCGGCTGCACGACGAACGACGCAAACCCGAGCGGCAACCAGGGCACCTCGGTGGCGAACTCCAACTTCCGCGTGGCGATCGAAACGGCGCAGGGCATGGCCACCGGGCCCGGCCTGGGCGTGATCTGGTCGGAGCGGGGCGAGGACAGCCGCCCGGAGCGCATCGGTCCCGCGGGTGGCGACACGGTCACGGTGCTCATGGACCGCGACTTCACGGCTCTGCCCCCGCAGGCGAGCAGCCTGCGCATGCGGTTCGACGACGGCTCGGGCTACCAGACGATCGCCCCGAGTTCGGTCGACGGCATCCGCTACACCTTCACCTTCCCGTCGTCGGAGTGCGGCGCGACGGCGAAGTACTACTTCACCGCCAACGGCGCGAACGGGCAGAGCTTCCAGTGGCCCCTGATGGGCGACGCGGGCGCGTTCGAGGTGCTGGTGAGCGATGAGGACGAGCTCTACGCCTTCGATGGCCAGAGCAACGCCGGCTGGACCGTGAACGGCAACGCCACCAACGGGCAGTGGGTCAACGGTGTGCCCAGCACCGCGGGCAAGGGCGCTCCGTGGGTCGACGCCGATGGCTCGGGCTCCTGCTGGCTCACCGGTGAGGACTCGCCCTTCGATGATGTCGATGGCGGCTCGACCAACCTGGTCTCGCCCACCATGGACCTCAGCAACGCCACCGACCCGATCCTGAAGCTGCAGTACTTCCACTTCTCCTCCGGCAGCTCGGAGAACTTCACGATCCAGGTCTCCTCCAACAACGGGGCCAACTGGACCACGGTCCTGACCAACCGCAACACCCGTGGCTGGACCCCCTTCGAGCTGCGGATCTCGGACGCTGTTAGCCTGACCAGCCAGTTCCGCCTGCGGTTCATCTCGCAGGACCTGGGCTCGGACAACACGGTGGAGAGCGCCGTCGACGCGATCCGCGTCGTCGAGCAGTTCTGCGCCCAGGCGGGCGGGCCCTGCAACGTCGCCGACTTCGCGGAGCCCTTCGGTGCGCTCACCTTCGCCGACGTCTCGGCGTTCCTGGCAGCGTTCAGCGCGAACGACCGCGCCGCCGACCTGGCGCTGCCCTTTGGTGAGTTCACCTTCGCCGATATCTCGGTGTTCCTGGGCGCCTTCTCCGCCGGCTGCCCGTAACGCTTGAGGAGCGGTCGCGCCCCGCGGGGCGACGACGGGACACCAGTGAACCACCGGGGCCGCTCCGATAAGGGGCGGCCCCGTTTCGTTTTTGATCGCATGTGCCGGTCGGGTCGTGGGTTAAGGCGTGCGGCGGGCGCGCGGTCCCGCTACCATCGCGGCCAAGGTTCCGGTCCACGGGGGCACAGGAGAGGTCATCATGCGTATTCGTTCGTTGTTGTGCGCCGTGGTCGCGGCTGGGGCCCTTGGCGGGCTTGTGGGTTCCGCGTCCGCGGATGGGCTCCGCGTCGCGGCGTGGAACATCACCAACTACACGGGCGGGCTCGCGTCGCAGGTGAAGACGGTGGTCTACGAGACCTTCGAGGGCCGCCAGCTGGCGCCGGATGTCTTCCTGCTGCAGGAGTTCAACTCCGCTTCGGCGATCGCGCTGTTCGTGGGCCACCTGAACACGGCGCCGGGCTCACCCGGGGACTGGGTCGGCGCGCCGATCATCACGAACAGCAACTTGAACACGGGGCTCGTGTACCGGTCGAGCGCGTTCGATCTGTTGGGCACGACGCTGGTGGCGCCGGGCTCCACCTCGGCGAACCCGCGGAACATCGTGCGGTACGACATGCGGATCAAGGGGTACTCGACGGAGTCGGCGACGATCGCGTTCTACCCGACGCACATGAAGGCCGGTTCGAGCACGAGCGACCAGAACCGTCGCCTGATCGAGGCGCAGCGGATCGTGGCGGACCTCGCGAACCTGCCGGTCGAGCGTCACTTCGTGCTCGGGGGCGACTTCAACACGCAGCGGTCCTCGCAGCCGGGCTTCGTCGCGCTGGTCGGTCAGCCTTACAACTCGGGGCCCTTCATCGACCCGATCAGCACGCCGGGCTCGTGGAACAACAACGCGACCTACCGCATGATCCACACGCAGGACCCCGCGGGGCAGATGGACGACCGGCTCGACATGATCCTGCTCTCGGGGTCGATGGTCGACAATGTCGGGCTCGACTACATCGGCAGCTTCGGCACGCCCTGGAATCTCTCGCGCTGGGACGACCCGAACCACTCCTACCGGGCGTGGGGCAACGACGGCACCACCTACGACACCGTGCTGCGCACCACCGGCAACGCCCACGTCTCGCCCGCCATCGCGCAGGCGATCATCACGACCGCCGGCAACACCGGGCACATCCCGGTGTACCTCGACCTGCGCGTTCCGGCGAAGCTCTTCGCCCTGGACACGCCCGTCGACCTGGGCACGATCACGCCCGCGGCGCAGGTGGACTTTGACCTCGCGGTCGGGAGCGCGGGCGACGCGGCGCGGTGGGGCATCGCCGGGATCGAGGAGACCCAGGTGCTCTTCACCCCCGGCCCGGGCATCGAGGCCCCGTCGGGCTTCTTTACCGACGATGCGGGCGGCGCGATCCCGACCTACACCTTCACGCTCGACGCGGGCGCGTTCACCGCCGGGCCCGTCAGCACCTTCGTCGACATCATCTCCAACGACGACGCCCGCCCGACGGTCCGCGTGCCCGTCGTCGCGACGATCGCCGCCGCGGGGTGCAACCCCGCGGACCTCGCCGCCCCGTTCGGCCAGCTGACGTTCGCGGACATCTCGGCCTTCCTTGGTGCCTTCACGGGGCAGGACCCCGCTGCCGACCTCGCGGCGCCGATCGGGGCGTGGACCTTCGCGGACATCTCGGCGTTCCTCGCGGCCTTCAGCGCCGGCTGCCCCTGATCGCGGGGCCGGGGCGGGGCAGGCCGGGCCGGGGCGGGTCCGGGTCCGGGTCCGGGTCCGGGTGCGGTCCGGGGCGCTGGGAGCGGGCACGCCGGCGTGGGAACTTCCCGCGCGGGCGTTGTTCGCGGGGCCCCCTTCCCGTAGTCTGAGAGGGGATCCCGAGGTCAAGGAGGAAGAACCATGCCGGTGCGGTCCGCCTTCGCTGTCGTCGCCCTTTCCGGCCTGGCCATCGGCGCGGAGCGCCCGGTGATCGAGGTCTCCGCCGACGGGCACGAGACGATCGAGGTGGTTCCCTCCTTCACCGACAACACGGGCTGGGCGGTCGAGTCCGGCGTGCCGTTTCCCACGGAGCCCGATGTTTCGATCGCGCTCCGGCGTCAGATCGGGGGGCTGGCGATCGGCGATGTCAACGGAGACGGGTTCAATGATCTCGTCGCGGTCTGCTACATCTCGAACAGCTTTCCCCCGTACGACGAGTTCCGCGACCAGGTCTACTTCGGGGGCCCGAACGGGATCGAGACCACGCCCGGCTACCTCACCAGCCTTCAGACGCACACCGCCGATGTTCACCTCGCCGATATCAACGGGGACGGGCTGCTCGACATGGTGACGGTGCACGGGGGCTCCGTCCGTTCCGACCACCTGCGCGTCTACTACAACACCCCGGCTGGCTTCCCGTCGAACGCGAGCTGGGTCTCCACCTGGGGGACGCGCGGTTGGGGCACCTCGGCGGTGGTCTTCGATATCGACGGTGATGGTGACCTCGACGTCTTCACCACCAACCAGGGCCTCAGCCCCGATCCCTTCCGCCCGATGGCCCTGTACCGCAACCTGGGCTCCGGGCTCGCCACCGTCCCCGCCTGGCAGAGCGCCGAGGCGAGCATCCAGAACGGCGCCTCGGTTGGGGACTTCGATGGCGACGGCAACCCGGACATCGGCGTCTCCAAGTGGGTCAATTTCGAGAGCGCGATCTACCGGACCGTCGACGGGCTCCCGGTCGAGCCGCCCTTCTTCGAGACGCAAACCCGGACCGATCCAGCGCTCAGCGAGACCGACCGGGGCTCCGCCCTCGCCGATATCAACGGGGATGGCCACATCGATTTCCTGGTCGGGGGCAATCCCTCGCGCCTCTACACGCAGGACAACGGCGTCTTCACCCAGTCCTGGGCGGCGAACCCGCCGTTCGCGGGTCCCCAGGAGTTCAGGGTGTTCGACGTCGATGGCGACGGCGATCTCGATGTCGCGGAGATCCACTTCAGCGACGGGCGGGCCCACATCTATCTCAATGACAACGGCACCCTTAGCACCACCCCGAGCTGGACCTACGACGCCCCCGAGGTCGGCACCGCGCTCGCCTTCGGCGACCTGAACAACGACGGACTGCCCGATCTCGTCACCGGGTACTCGGGCAACACCTCCATCCGCATCTTCTACGCCCGGGCTCAGAACTGCAACCCCGCCGACCTCGCGCCGCCCCTCGGCCAGCTCACCTTCGCGGATATCGCCGCCTTCCTCGCCGCCTTCAGCGCGTCCGACCCCGCCGCCGACCTCGCCGACCCGGTCGGCCAGTTCACCTTCGCCGACATCACCGCGTTCCTCGGCGCGTTCAGCGCGGGGTGCCCCTGAGGAGCCTCACGATGACCACGCACACCGCCATCGCGCTCGCCCTGCTCCTCGGCGCCGGCGTCGCGCACGCCCAGGACTGCAACGACAACGGGATCCCGGACGCCGACGAGATCGCGCTCGACCCCGACCTCGATTGCGACAACAACGGCGTCCTCGACTGGTGCCAGACGCGCCCGATCATCGACCACACCTTCGAGACCGCCTCCCCCATCGGGTTCACCGACCCGACGCTGCTTTCTCTCGAGACCCTGCCGGAAGCGGCGATCGATCCGGTCGCGGACGCGGGGGCGTCGGTCACGCTCGAGCTCCGCGCCACGGGCGACTTCTCCAGCCCGGTCGAGTTCGTCGACATCATCATCATGGGCCAGGTCGTCGCGACCGCGTTCAACACGGTGCTGGTCGACTGCCAGCCCACGATGGCGACCGTGCAGATCCCGGCCGGTACATTCGAAGCGGCCCGCCTCGCAGGAGCGCCGATCGAGCTCGTCTACTCGATGTTCGTCGACAAGGTGACCTGCCCCGGGTCGTCGATCACGCCCCGCGTCGTTTATCGGACGGTCGACCGCACGCTCGACGCGGACGGTGATGCGGTCCTCGACGCCTGCGATCCGTGCCGGGCCGATTTCTCCGAACCCAGGGGCCAGCTCGATTTCCGCGACATCACGGGCTTCCTCGCCGCCTTCTTTGCCGGCAGCCTCCGCGCCGATATCGCCGAGCCCAGGGGCGTGCTCACCTTCGCGGACATTACAGGATTCATCCAGCTCTATCTGGACGATTGCCCATAAAGTGCCCCCGGCCCCGGCCGGGAGCCGATGCCAGAGCGCCAACGCCGTCGCGCGTGGAGGATGGTCTCGACCGGGCATGCGCCAGGTCGCGAAGCATCCGCAGGGGAGCAAGGTCCGATGTCGATCCGTCCGTCCGTCGTCCGTCTCGTCGCCTGCGCGGCGCTCGCCTCCGGCGCGCTGTCGCTCGTCGCCTGCTCCCTTCCGTCCGAGAACACGCGGGCGGCCCGGTCCGCCGACATCCCGGCGTCCGCCGCGCCCTTCGGCCCGGCCAATGCCGACCCGGGCTGGTTTGTCAAGGAGCCGCCCCACCGCCCCGGCGTGTGGCACACCGCGGACCCGGTCATCCTGGACACCGACACGATGCCCTGGTCGCGCCCGGTGAAGCGGGCCAACGAGCGCATGCGGAACAAGTGGTTCGTTCCCCCGCACCAGTCGCCCAAGGAGGCGCCAACCGCCGAGATGCGCGCGGCTGCGGAGGGGCCCCAGGCGGGCGCGATCGGCGAGGCGCTGCGGGCCCGCCCGACGGATACGAGCTTCGACACGCTGGGCCAGTCGGGCTGGATCCCGCCCGACCCGACGCTCGCGGTCGGGCCCAACCACGTCGTCGTCACGGTCAACCAGGACATCGCGTTCTACACCCGCGCCGGGACGCTCACCTTCTTCAACCGCCTGAACAACTCCGGCAGCCCGGGCTTCTTCGAGCCCGTCGGGGGCGGGAGCTTCACTTTCGATCCCAAGGTCTTCTACGACCACTACACCGACCGCTTCGTCGTCGTTGCGCCCGAGGTCTACACCGACGCGGGACAGGCCTTTATTTCCATCGCGGTCTCCGATGACAACGACCCCAACGGGGTCTGGTTCAAGTACCGCACCAACGCGGTCTTCAGCCCCGATGGCGTCAACACCTTCTGGTGGGACTACCCGGGCTTCGGTTATGACCAGGACGCCTACTACGTCACCTGCAACCTCTTCGGGCTGAACAATTCAGGCTTCGGCGGCGCGGGGTTCCGCATCTATCGCAAGACCGAGATGCTCAGTGGCGAGCCCGTCGTCTTCACCACGCTCAGCGACCCCAACTCCGCGTCCGTCCAGATCGCGCACCACTATGGCGACAACCCCGCCGCCTACTTCGCCAGCGCCTCGGGCGCCGCGGTGCGTGTCCACGCCATCACCGATCCCCTGGGCACGCCCGGGCTCACCAGCATCAATGTCCCGGTGCCGAACTACGGGAGCCCGGTCGGCTCCCCGACGCCCTCCGGCACGGTCGACTCCATCGGCACCCGCTTCATGAACGCCTTCTGGCGCGAAGGGGGCCTCACCGCGACGCACTCGGTGCGGTCGAACAACCGCGACGTGGCGCGCTGGTACGACATCGACACCAACGGGTGGCCCGTCTCCGGCAGCACCCCCACGCTCGTCCAGGCGGGCGACGTCCCGGGGCCCGACACCACCAACACCTTCTTCCCCGCCATCGCGGAGAACGGGCGGGGCGACATCGGCCTCATGTTCGGCACGAGTTCCGCATCGCAGAATGTCGGCATCGCGGTCACCGGGCGCATCGCCCTCGACCCGCCCAACACGATGGGCCCGCCCACCACCGTCTTCGTCGGCCCCTCCGCCGGCAACGGACGCTGGGGCGACTACTACGACCTCGCGGTCGACCCCATCGACGACACCACCTTCTGGTACATCGGGCAGTACGCCGCCCCCTCGGGCTGGGTGACGCGCGTCGGCACCTTCTCCGTCGGGCCCGACGATGCGCCCGTCGCCAGCCCCGACGAGGCGGGCATCGTCGAGCCCTCTTCCCCCGCCGATCTCGACGTCCTCGCCAACGACTTCCACACCGGTGGGCGACCGCTCACGATCGTGTCCTTCGATGTCGTCTCCATCGAGGGGGGCACCGTCGCCCGCCTGACCGGCGCCGGGCCCGACGGGCGCGACCTGCTCCGCTACACGCCGCCCTCGGGCTACATCGGGGCGGACTCGTTCACCTACACCATCCAGGACCCGCTCGGCGCCACCTCCACCGGCGCCGTCACCGCCACCGCGTTCGACTCCTCGGCGCTCCGCCCCGCGGACGGGCTGCCCATCAGCACCGCGCCGGGCCTCACCGCGACCTACTACGAGCCATTCAACGGAACGCTTCTGCCTGACTTCGACACGCTCACCCCCTCGTTCGAGCGCACCATCCCCGGACTGAACTATGGCTCCACCTCGGGCCGCTTCGCCGACTCGGGCCTCCGCGACCGTTTCGCAGCGGTCTTCGAGGGCTTCATCACCGTCCCCGCGCCCGATCTCTACACCTTCGAGCTCACCGTCGACGATGGCGCCAAGCTGTTCATCGGGGACACGCTCGTCGTCGATGCGGACTCGCAGAACACCGTCGCCACGACCACGGAGGGGCAGATCGGCCTGCAGGCCGGCGCCCACCGCTTACGCGTCGAGTTCTTCGAGTCGGTCGGCTTCCTCGCGCTCATCGCGCGCGTCGGGGGCCTGGCCCAGCAGCCCGAGGTGATCGCGGAGTCGGCCCTTGTCTACAACGACAACCCCTGCCCCGCCGACCTCACCTTCCCCTTCGGCGAGCTCACCTTCGCCGACATCTCGCTCTTCCTGACGCTCTTTCAGCTCGGGGACCCCGCTGCGGACTTCGCCCAGCCCTTCGGAGCGTTCACCTTCGCCGACCTCAGCGCCTTCCTCGCCTCCTTCGCAGCCGGCTGCCCCTGACTCGGGCTCACCGGGGCTGACCGGGGCCAGACGATGCCCCCGCGAGGGTCTCGCGTGCGATTCCCGCTTTCCGCCTCACCCAGGCGACTTATCCCCTGTACCATCCCAGAGATGCGACTCCCCGCCCAACAGGCCGACCGCCTCCGCCCGCTGTACGAGGGCACCCGCGTCTGCGTCACGGGCGGCGCGGGCTTCATCGGGTCGCATCTCATCGACGCGCTCTTCGCCCTGGGCTCGGTCATCACCGTCCTCGATGACCTCTCCACCTCCGACCTCACGCACCTCGCCCCGCTCATCGATCTCGACCCCGAGCGCGTCCGGTTCGTCCGGGGCTCCGTCCTCGAGGACCGCGCCCTCGCCCGCGCGACCGAGGGCGCCAAGCTCGTCTTCCACCTCGCCGCCCTGAACTCCGTCCCCCGGTCCATCGATGACCCCGAGCGCACCTGGGCGGTCAACGCGACGGGCACCATGCGCGTGCTCCGCGCCGCGACCAGTGCCCGGGCCCGCCGGCTCGTCTACGCAGCGTCCAGTTCCGCCTACGGGGACACCGAGGAACTGCCCAAGCGCGAGTCGATGCCCCCGCGCCCCCGCTCGCCCTATGCCGCCAGCAAGCTGGCGGGCGAGCACCTGTGCGCCGCCTTCGCCGCGACCTGGCCCGACCGGCTCGACACCGCGTCGCTGCGGTTCTTCAACATCTTCGGCCCCCGCCAGCCCCACGACTCCCCGTACGCCGGCGTCGTGCCCCGCTTCGCGGAGAGGCTCATTGCGGGCAAGGCGCCCGTCATCCAGGGCGATGGGCTGCAGACCCGCGACTTCACCTTCGTCGACAACGCCGCCCTCGCCCTGCTCCTCGCCGGGGCCCGGGTGGAGCCCCTGTCGGGCGCGGTCATCAATGTCGGGGCGGGCGAGCGTCACTCCATCCTCGACCTCGCGAGGGCGATGGCGACCCACCTGTCGCCCGAAGCACCGCCCCCGGTGCACGAGCCCGAGCGTGCGGGCGATGTCCGCGACTCGCAGGCCGACCTTTCCCGCGCCCGGGACCTCCTGGGCTACGCCCCGATCGTGCACTTCGACGAGGGCGTCGCCCGCGCCGCCGACTGGTACCGCCAGCCCGCCCACTCCCAGTAAGCGCCGCACGCGATGACCGCACTCCTCGATACCGCTGTGGGACTCTGCGTGATCTTCGCCCTGCTCCTCCGCACCCGGGGCACGAACCATCCCTATTGGCGCTGGCGGGATCAGACCGCTGAGGGCGACCCCAGGCACACCGGGCCCACCCCGGGCTCCCGCCCCCGGGCCATCCTGCACTACGCCCAGTGGGTCGGTCGCATGCGCCGACTCTCCTGATCGCTCCCCCGCCCGACCCGGTACACGACCCCGTACCCGGCCCGGTGCCACCGACCTGGCTCTGCAGGTCGGTGTCGCTTTGCGGGCGCGACACGCGCGATGCACTGAACCCTCCGCCCCGGCTCGCCCTCGGATACTGCGCACCACCTCCCAAACCACGCCCACCGCCCGACGCGCCCTCCGGGCGGGTCGGGGCACCCCGGGCCGGTGACCCCGTTCGCCTGCCGCCCCGTGTTCCCCCGCCCCTCCCTCTCCCCCCTCCCGGGCTACCATCCTCTTCCACATTCGATCCACCCCCTATCCACCCCGGGGAACGACCATGGCCAGCGACACCACCACCACCACCACCGCCCCCTCCTCCGGCGGCTTCAAGCCCTTCGCCGCCGGGCTCGTCATCGGCCTCATCGTCGGAGGCTTCGCCGGTGTGCTCCTCCCCGAGGTCAGCCGCATGAACGCCCCCGCGCCGGGCGCCACCCCGGGCGGGCCGCCCGCCGGTGCCGACCTCACGCCCCCGCCCTCCACGCAGGGCGACCCCGAGGCCGAGCAGCCGACGCCGGCGGACCTCGAGGACGCTGCGAACGACGCGGTCGATGATGCCCGCGACGCTGCGGATGACGCGATCAACAACGCCTTGCCCGACCAGCCCTGACCCGGCCCGCCCGCGCCGGATAGGCTGAGTGCATGTCCGACCAGGTCCGCCGCGCGATCGTCCAGCACGCCGAAACCGCGCTGATGCTCGGTGCCGAGTCCATCCCCGCGTACCGCCCGGCGGGAGCCCCGCCGGCGCGGCGCGAGCCACCGCCACCGACCCGGGCCAAAGCCGCGCCGCGCTCTGCGCCCGCGCCCGACGAGGGCGTGATGTTCTCCGTCGCGTCCGCTCCGCAGCATCCGCCCGCCCCCGAGCGGCCGAAGCGCAAGCCCGCCGATGTCCAGGCCCGGCTCGACGAACTCCGCGCCCGCTACGAGTCCGATGCGCCCCACCAGCACTTCAACACCACGTTCAACAAGATCGTCTTCGGCGAGGGCGACCCCTGCGCCCGTCTCATGTTCGTGGGCGAGGCGCCCGGCGCCGACGAGGACAAAACCGGCCGCCCCTTTGTGGGCAAAGCGGGGGAGCTGCTGACGAAGATGATCATCGCGATGGGGCTGACCCGCGAGCAGGTCTACATCGCCAATGTTCTCAAGACCCGCCCGCCCAACAACGCGACGCCCACGATCGAGGAAATGGCGCTCTGCGCCCCCTACCTCTACGAGCAGATCGCGATCATCAACCCCGAGGTGCTCGTGACGCTGGGCAAGCCCGCTTCACAGTGTCTCCTTGACACGACCGAAGCCCTGGGCAAGTACCGGGGCATCTGGACCGAGTTCCCGCCCCAGGGCACGCTCGGGTCGGTCCCCGGGCCCGAGCACCCCATCCCGGTGATGCCCACCTACCACCCCGCCTACCTCCTGCGGGCCTACACCGACGACAACCGGGCCAAGGTCTGGTCCGACCTCAAGCAGGTCATGGACCGCCTGGGGCTCAAGCCCACCAAGCGCGCGTGACCAGACTCTGCGACGGGGCAAAGGCACCCATCGCGGAATCCGCGCTTTCAGCACAATCGGAAGCAACCCCTTGGGGAATGTTGCGTATCGAGTGGCGTCGGGAGAAGAGAGCCGGCGGTTTGCACCGCCAGTGATCGTAACTCCAGATCAATCAGGACCCCCACGAGACTCGGCGCTCGGCTTTGTTGCTGAGTGCCGGGTTTCTTTTTTGGTCCTTATGACCCACTTGGTTGCGAGTCGGCGCGACGAAGCCTCAGGGCTGGGCGTCCGCGTCGTCTTCGCCCGGTGCGTCCGGCGCTTCGGGCATCGCCATCGGGGCGCCGAAATCGAGCGCCGTGTCCGCGGGCAATTCCTCGATGGCGGAGATCCAGTAGGTCGGGCGGGTGCCCTCCCACGCGACGGAGAGCTCGAAGGCGACCTTGTCCCCCGCCTCGATCCCCTCGAGCGAGACGCCCGGGGCAATCTCGGGGAAGGGCATGGTCATCGCCTTCATGCCCAGCGTCCCGTCCGCGTTCTGGTGGACCTCCCCGGTCGCGCCGACGAAGTCGGGGATGTGCTCGTGGTGGATCATGAGAGGCTGGGCCGCCGGGCCCTCGGTCGCAAGCGAAGTCACCTGCCCACGCACGCCCGAGTAGACCTGCTGGGCCTCGGGCAGTGGCGCCCTGGGCTCCTCCGCAGGCCCGCACCCGGTCAGGGCAAGGGGCGCAGCAAGGGTCACGAGGCCGACCGCGCAGCACAAAGCCGCCGCGAGGGACGGGCCCGGGCGGCGGTCACGACGATGGCTGGTGTTCATGGCGTTAGCTCTGGGTGAGGTCGACGAAGCGGGAGACGCTCTTGATGTCCGGGCCCAGCTCGGGGGTGAACTTCATGGTCCACTCGTGCCCGATGCGGGGCTGGACGACGCGGGCCGGCACTTCGCGGCTGTGGAAGAGGCGGTTGCCGCGGATGTAGGAGTGCATGCGCTTCCTGCGAAGCTGCTGGGCCTTGCGGAGGCCCCGGTTGTTGTCCGCGTCGCGCCGCATGAGGCGGGCGATGGTCTTCCGGGCGCCCTCGTTGGTGGGCTCAGCAGCGACCTTGAAGGTCACGGTCTGGCCGGGGTTGAGGTTGTCGATCTGCTCGGGAGTGAGGGCCATGGCGGTCATCCGTCTTCTGGGCGCATCCGAAGCGCAGCCTACCTGAGTGCGGCCCCAACTGTAGCCCGGTCCCGCGTCAAGTCCACGCGACGCGCGGAGACGGGCGGAGCGGGAGGGCCGACCGGCCCGATGCACCCCTAGACTCGCGTTCGCGGTCCGCTGCGGGGTCCCGGGGTCGGGGCTGCTGTGGCGACCGGCCTTGCCACAGGAAAGCCCTGGGGAGCCACCGTTATGTCCGATCAGGCCCAGAACCCGCCCCAGCCTCAGTTCGACCCGAGCAAGCCTCACCAGGCGAAGCCCAAGCTTCGGAGGGTCCGGGCGTTCCCGATGCCCATGCAGAACCAGCAGGGCCAGCAGGTGCAGATGCTGGGCCTGGCGGACGCGCAGCAGATCAGCCCCCGGGTGGTGGTCACGCAGCCCGCGGTGACGCTGGTGCTCCCGCACCTGACGGGCGAGCGGGGGATCGACGAGATCGTGGCTTCGGTCGGGAAGGGCCTGACGCCGGAGTTCCTGCAGCAGTTCGTCGCCCAGCTCGACGACTCGGGCCTCCTCGAGGGCCCGGTCTTTGACGCGATGTACGAGGAGATGAAGGCGGACTTCGACAAGGCCGACGTCCTGCCGCCCGGGGTGACGGCGCAGTTCGCGGACATGCTGGTCATGGCGGAAAAGGGCCAGGACGCCAGCGACGAGGACAAGGAAGCCCTGGGCCCGGACAAGCTCAGGGCGCAGATCGACCAGTGGATCGACCACGCCCTGAAGGACGCGGACGACCCCTCCTTCGACGCCCTCCCCGCAGCGATCGTCGCCCCCCATGTCGACTACCCCAGGGGCTGGATGAACTACGCGCGGGTCTACGGGCGCCTCCGGGTCGTCGACCGGCCCGACCGGATCGTGATCCTCGGGACCAACCACTTCGGCTTCGCGACCGGCGTCTGCGCCGTGGACAAGAACCTCAAGACGCCCATCGGGACCAGCCCCCTGGACGCGGCGCTGCTCGAGAAAGTGAAGGAGAAGCTCGGGCCGGACGGGGCCGCCAAGCTGCTCGAGCACAAGTACGACCACGAGCGGGAGCACTCCATCGAGCTGCACCTCCCCTGGATCCAGCACTGCATCGGCGCCGACGAGGCGGGCGGGCATATCCCGGTCTTCGCGGCCCTCGTGCACGATCCCGCGGTGAACTCCGGCGAGAGCTACGACGGGAAGGGCGTCGCCTTCGAGCCCTTCGTGGAGGCCCTGAAGGGGGCGCTCGCGGAGCTCGGGGGCAAGACGCTCGTCATCAGCTCCGCGGACCTGAGCCATGTGGGCCCCGCATTCGGGGATCAGCAGCCCCTCGCGGGGGACACGGAAGAGGCCCAGTCGGCGCGGGACCGGGTGTCGAGCCACGACCGCGAGATGCTGACGCATGTGCGGGAGAACCGCCCGGACGACCTGGTCAGCGCGATGGCCTGGCAGCAGAACCCGACGCGGTGGTGCTCGATCGGCAACATCGCGGCGACCCTGAAGGTGGTCGAGCCCTCGGAAGTTCGGATTTTGAACTACATGGGCGCGATGGACCAGCAGGGGATGGCCCTGGTGAGCCATGCGGCGCTGGTGATGGTCTAGAGCGGCTTCGCCGGAGGCGTAGCGGCGTGGGTCCGCTCAGGCCCGCCGGAATCCATCCGGCGGGGCCCTACAAGAGCGAGTGTGCGCCCGGAGGGCGCTACGGAGCGGGAGCAATGGCCCTAGGGATGTGCTCGAAGCCGCACGGACCTGCAGAGCCAGGTCAGTGGCACCGCGCCGGCTGATCCCGGTACAAGTACCGGGCGTGACCGTCACGGCGGTGTCACGCGCCGGGGGTTGAGGGAGCCTTGGGGGGGCGGGATCGGATAAGAAGTAGGGCCCGGGCACTCTTTGGAGGGGTGCCCGGCGATGGTGTGTTGCAGCAGAAGGGACGGGCGATGGCCTCATCGAACGCGTGCTGGGGGGTTGAGATCGGTGCCGGCGGCATCAAGGCGCTGAAGCTCGAGCTCGACGGGGAGCGGGTGGCGGTGACGGATTTCGCGGTGATCAATCACCCGAAGGTGCTGTCGACGCCGGACCTCGACCAGGAAGACGCGCTGCGCGTCAGCCTCGGGACGCTGGTCAGCCAGAAGGATCTGACCGGGGCTTCGCTGGCGATCAGCGTGCCGGGGCACCAGAGCTTCGCGCGGTTCGCGAAGCTTCCCCCGGTGGAGCCCAAGAAGGTCCCGGACATCGTGAAGTTCGAGGCGGTGCAGCAGATCCCGTTCCCGCTCGATGACGTGGAGTGGGACTACCAGACCTTCGTGAGCCCCGACTCGCCCGACGTGGAGGTGGGCATCTTCGCGATCACGCGTCCCAGGATCATGGAGAAGCTGCAGCTGCTGGGCGACATGGGGCTGACGCCCGACATCGCGACGCTGAGCCCGATCTCGGCGTACAACGCGCTGGCGTACGACCTCGAGTTCACGATGGACACGCCCGGGACGATCATCGTCGACATCGGCACGACCGCGACGGACATCGTGATCGCGGATGGCGGGCGCGTCTGGGTGCGGACCTTCCCGATCGGCGGGCACCAGTTCACCGACGCGCTCGTGTCGGGCTTCAAGCTCAGCTACCCCAAGGCGGAGCGCCTGAAGCGCGAGGCGGAGAGCAGCAAGCACGCCCGCCACGTCTTCCAGGCGATGCGCCCGATCTTCACCGACCTTGTCCAAGAGATCCAGCGGTCGATCGGGTTCTACCAGAGCGTGCACTCGGGGGCGGATCTCAAGCGGGTGATCGGCCTGGGGTCGACCTTCCAGCTCCCCGGGCTGCGGCGCTACCTGCGCCAGCAGCTGCAGATGGACGTGTACCGGCTCGAGCAGTTCAAGAGGATCAGCGCCGAGGGCCCGCGCGAGCCCGAGTTCACCGGCGCGATCGGGAACCTCGCGACCGCGTACGGGCTGGCGCTGCAGGGCCTCGGGTACGGGACGCTCAACGCGAACCTGATGCCGGTAAAGGTCGTCCGCGAGGCGATGTGGCGCCGCAAGCGGGCCTGGTTCGGCGTCGCCGCCGGCCTCGCAGCGGCGGCGGGCGCCGCGATGTTCATCCGACCGCTGCTCGACCAGACCGCGGTCGCCGGCGCGGAACGCCCCGCGAACATCGACCGCGTGGTCCGCGAGGCGGGCAACCTCTCGCGCGAAGCGCAGGCGCTGGGCGTGACGGGCAGCGCGCAGGGTGACACCGCGGCATCGGAAATCGTCGCGCTCCTGGACGGTCGCGGGGTGTACGCGCACCTGGCGGCGGACCTGAACACCATGTTCGTCGATGCGCAGGCGGTCGCGCGGACGAACGAGGCGCTGCCCGCCGGCGCGCCGGCGTTCGAGCTCGAGTCGCTGGCGGCGCCGTTTGTCGCTGCGGGCGAGCCCTCGACCTTCCCGCAGGCGGGCGGGGGGCGGGCTCGGCAGCAGAGCCCGGCCTTCGGGCAGGACGACTTCGGTGGAGGCGGCGGTGGCGTCGGCGGAGCGGCGGGCGCCGGGGGCGGGAAGATCGAGGTGACGATGGTCGTGACGACCCCGCACCCCGAGGCGCCCCGCTTCATGAGCCGGTCGATCGAGCGCTGGCTGGGCGAGAACACGACCCGCGAGGGCGTCCCGTACAGGATCGAGGTGCCCGAGAACGCGATCTCGGGTGAGCCGGTGCAGGGCGGGGCCCAGACGGGCGCCGGCGGCGCCGGCCAGTGGAACCAGCCGACCGGGCGAGCCCCCGGGGGCTGGCAGGGCCAGCAGCCCGGAGCGGGCGGTCGGTCGGGCGGGGGCGGGGGCGGCTACACCCCGCCGAGCCGCCAGGCGGCGGGCCCGACGGACACGGTGAACGACGAGCAGTTGATCCGTCGGATGGAGCAGGTCGCGGCGGTGGCTGCGCCCCCCGAGCCGGACGGTCCGCCGGCGACATACCGGTTCACGGTGCGGTTTGCGCTCGACCTGAGCGCGGGTGAGGGAGGTGACTCGTGAATGCTGTTCTCGGATGGGTCAAGACGCACATCCTGATCGTGGTCTTCGGCGTGCTGATCGTGCTGGTCCCCCCCGCGGGATTCGTGGGCAGCATGTTCTGGAACCAGCGGATCAAGGTGTCGGCGGAAACGGCGTACGCGACGGAGAAGCAGAAGCTCGACAGCGCGAGCACGGTGACCTACACCCTGCCCCCGATCGCGCCGGGCGAGCAGCCGGTCAGCGACCGGCGCCCGCCCAACGCCTCGATCAGCCGGGCGTATCACGCGGAGCGCGAGCGCCGGCAGGCGGAGATCGAGCGGGTCGTCACCCGCGCCGTCCTCTTTAACAAGGGCGAGGCCCGGGGCGTGCTGGTGCCCGGGCTCTTCCCGGAACCGGCGGACGACCGGACCGAGCGTGAGCTCATCGACCGGATGATGCGCGCGATCGTGGGCGCGGGCGATCAGCCCAGCGCCTACGCATCGCTCTTCGATTCGATCAACGCGGGCACGCCCCCGGAGCCCATCTCGGCGGCCCGGGCGGTCGCGGCTTACGAGGAGCGCGAGCTCGATCGCCTCGTGGGGGGGACCGACCAGGCAGCGCTCTCGGAAGAGGACCAGCAGGCGTTGGTCGAGGGCATGCGGGCGCAGCGGATCGCGCTGTACCGCCAGCGGGCCGAGGAGATCTCGGTCTACGCATCGGTGGATGCGCTGCGGGACGCGACGACGGGCCCGCAGGCGGGGGCGCCCCGCGGGGCCCTGCCCCCGGTGATCCCGAGCCAGATCTCGCAGACGCGACCCACGCTGGCGGAGGCGTTCGCGATGCAGACCGACTACTGGTTCGTGCAAGACCTCGTTGCAGCGGTTGGGCGGGCCAATTCCGAAGCGGGAGGCCTCCTGACCGAGATCCCCAGGAGCGTCGTCAAGAGGATCGAGTCGATCCGGCTCCTCCCCTTCGCAAAGGTGCTCGCAGCGGCGAGCGCCGCGAGTGAGGACGAGTTCGGCGGAGGTGGCGGCGGCGGGTTCACCGACCCGTACGCCTCGAGCAACCAGTTTACGGGTGGCTACCAGCCCGGGATGCAGGCGGGTCAGAACTTCGGTGGCGGCGCTCAGTTCGGCGGGCGTGGCGGGGCGCCGCAGGCCGCGACAACCGCAGCCGCCGGACCGACGGCGCAGACGCACACCGGGCGGGCCTCGGCGGAGAGCAGCGTGTACGACGTGCGCCGGGCGGTGATGACGCTGGTCGTGGCGTCCGATCGCCTGCCCGAGGTGGTCAGCGCGGTCTCGTCGACCAACTTCATGACGGTGACCGGGATGAGCGTGACGCCGGTCGACGTGTGGGCGGATCTGTCCGAGGGGTACTACTACGGGCCCGAGCACGTCGTGCGTGTGACGCTCGATGTGGAGTCGGCGTGGCTGCGCCAGTGGACGCGGGACGCGATGCCCACCGCGGTGCGGGACGCCCTGGGCGTGGTGATGCCCGAGCCCCCGGTCGAAGAGGGCGCGGGCGACGATGAGTTTGCCGATGAGGAGGCCCAGCCGTGATGCAGTCGGAATCGATGGGCCTGAAGAACCGTGTGTCCGTGCGTGTGCGTGGGGCTGAGAAGGGGGTTGCGCGATGAAGCTCAAGGGCATCAACCCGGTGGAGCAGCATGTCGAGCGGATCGTGCTGGCTGTGGTCGCGGTCGTCTTCCTGGCGGCGCTGGCGATGCAGTTCGTCCTGACGCCCAACCAAGTGGAGGTCAGCGCCGGGCGGTCGGTCGGCCCGGAGGCGGTGCTGACCACCCTCGACGCGGAGGCCGGTCGGGTGCTGGGCCAGGTGCAGGACCCGAGCCCCGTGCTGCCGACCTTCGAGACGCCCGCCCTCGCGGAAAGGCTCGAGGCGGGCCTGGACGAGCCGGTGCTCGCGCGCGACTACGCCGCAGCGCCGCTCGGGCGGGGCGTGGAGTTTGATGTAGGCGATGTGGGCGCCCAGGGCGGGCCGGTCGTGGCCCTCGCGGTGCCCGAGCCGGCGCCCGCGCTGGCCGCGGGCTACTGGGCGACGGTCGACCCGTACTTCGTGCGTGAGCACCCCCAGGTCGCCCGGTTCGTCCCCGCCCAGCAGCCCTACGACACGCCCGGCGTCTCCATCGAGGCAGCGGTGCCCGTCGAGCCCCTGCTCGCGGCGCTGCGCGAGGCCCCCGAGGGGCGTCGCCCGATCCCGCGCGGGTGGTGGTCCGCAGGCATCGAGATCCTCGATGTGCAGGCCCAGCGTCAGCGCCTGCAGCCGGACGGGAGCTGGGGACCCCCGGAGCCTGTGGGCAGGCCCAGCTGGATGCCGACGGTGCAGTCGAGGCTCCGCGACCAGGGACCGGCCCAGCCCGGCCAGTCCGCGGGCGCTCCGACCCATGAGATCACCCCCGCGACCCTGACGGAGATGGTGTCGCTCTCGCGCACCGAGCCCTGGCTGACCGGGCAGCCCGCTTACCTGCGAACGATCGCGGGGCTGCCCTGGGTGCCGCCGAGCCGTGTGAGCGAGCGGAACGACCGGATCCTGGCCCGCGAAGAGGCGGAGCGCCTTCGCCAGGAGATCGCGGGCATCGAAGAGCGGATCGCGGACCTGCAGGGACGCGGGGGTGGCCCGGGCCGGCAGGGGACGCCACCCACGAACCCCCGGAATGTGAACCCGCCCCCCGGTGGCCCCGCCGGCAACACCCCGGGCGGCGGAGGTCGTCAGACCACCCAGCGGGACCAGCCCTCTCGGGTCGAGCGGTCGATCGAGCGCCTGCAGGCGGAGATCACGGAGCTCGAAACCGAACTCGCGGCGCTCGACCTGGGCGAGGACGATCAGGCGGGGCGGCGCGGGACGGGCGGGCAGAGCACCTTCAACCCCATCACTCCCCGAGGGATCGATCCGGTCCCGTCGCCCGCCGGAATGCGCCCCAGCGACCCCGGGCCCGGCGGCTTCGGGGGAAGATCGATCGCGAGCACCGGTCGGGGCGAGGGCCTGCTCACGCAGGATGAGGCCCGGGTCTGGACCCACGACCTCGAGGTGACACCCGGCGCGGAGTACCGCTACCGAGTCCGCATTGGCGTCAATAACCCCCTATTCGGGCGAGCCAAGCTGCTGGGCTCGGAAGACCCCGAGCTGCTGGCGGAAGCCGAGGAGCCCCTCGCCTACAGCCCCTGGAGCGCGTGGAGCGAGCCGATCGAGGTGGACCGGCGGAGTTACTACTTCGTGACCGGCGCGACGGACCGTGGCCAGATCGGGCGGACGACCGCGAGCGCGACCATCGAGCTCTACCAGATGTACTACGGCTACTACCGCCGGGCGACCGAGTCGGTGGAGCCCGGGGACCCCCTCGAGGCGGACTTCCCCGTCCCGGACGGGCTGTACACCTTCGACCTCGACCGGATCGATCCCGCGGCTGTCGCGGAGTACCTGATGCCCCAGGACGCGACCCGACGGGCCGCGAGGCGTCCGGGGTCCCCGATGGGGCCCGTCGGGCTTCCTGTTGATCCCCAGGACGAGACGCTGCCCGCTGGCGAGCCCCCGGTGGGCGTGAGCGCCCTGGAGACGCGCCTGGACCTCGGTCTGGAGTCTGTGCTGCTCGACATCGCGGTTCGTCCGTCGGACCTGGACGAGAACCTGGGCGTCGCTCGGGATGGGATCACGGAAGTGTTCTTCTTCGACCCGCTGCAGGGGATCGTGGTGCGTCGCCCGGACCGGGACACGCAGCAGGAACGGTACCGGCGGGTGTCGCTCTCGGCTAAGGCTGGGCAAAGTGCGGACTTGCGCGCCCCGGAGCCCGGTGAGCGACCCTGATTGGCTGGTGTCTGCCCGGGAGGGGCGATATCCCCCCGGGCGAGAGGAATTCGCGGGCCGGTGCGAGAAAGAGCGCCGGCTTGCTTGACCAACGAAGGGTAGGGGCTAGAGTCCCCTCGCCTCTGGACGGAATGGCAAGAGCCAACCGACGGGGGCAAACCAGGGTTGGAAACACCTCTGGGTCGAGCCGAATCGGAGTGCCTCCGGGCGGCTCAAGCTCTTTGACAACCGGATACCGACGAGCGGAATCCTGTCGGCGTTGGGCCACGACATGGCCCGTCGCTCGGGGACAATGGGAGTCATCCCGTCCTCGGGCGTCCGTCTTAGCCGACAGGGTGCAGATGCGAGTAATTCTCGTGCGTAGTTAGTGCTGGTGTCGGGCTCTTCGGAGCCCGGCGGTCTGGATAATCTCGTTTCCGGACCTAGGTTGTACATGCAGGTGTTTGAGCCATGCCCTTGGGTATGTCTCGGCGTCCGGTAGGTACGGTTGAACCAGGAAGGGCACACGGTGGATGACTTGGCGTCGAGAGGCGATGAAGGACGTTGGAACCTGCGAAAAGCCTGAGGGAGCTGGTAACCGAGCTGTGATCTCAGGATGTCCGAATGGGGAAACCCACCCTTCGGGGTATCGCATGCTGAATGCATAGGCATGCGAGGCAAACCCAGGGAACTGAAACATCTCAGTACCTGGAGGAAAGGAAAGCAACCGCGACTCCGTAAGTAGCGGCGAGCGAAAGCGGATTAGAGTCAGTGAACGGGTTGGAATGCCCGGCCAGAGAAGGTGAAAGCCCTGTAGTGACTCGTTAAGCCCATAGAGTAGGCTCGGGCTCGTGGAACCCGGGTTGAAGATGGGGGGTCCACCCTCCAAGGCTAAGTACTCCTCGACGACCGATAGCGAACCAGTAAGGTGACTGAATGTTGAAAACCACCGCGATGAGCGGGGTGAAAGAGTAGCTGAAACCGTGTGCTTACATGCTGTCGGAGCTCTGCGGAGTGACGGCGTGCTTTTTGCATAATGAGCCCGCGAGTTGGTCTCATCGGCGAGCCTAAGTCCTAACGGGACGGAGGCGTAGGGAAACCGAGTCTGAATAGGGCGCGAAGTCGATGGGGCCAGACACGAAACCCGTGCGATCTACCCATGGCCAGTGTGAAGGAGGGGTAAAGCCCTCTGGAGGCACGAACCCGTTATCGTTGAAAAGATATGGGATGAGCTGTGGGGAGGGGTTAAAGTCCAATCAAGCCGGGAGATAGCTTGTTCTCGCCGAAATAACTTTAGGGTTAGCCTCATGTGTGCGTGATGGGGGTAGAGCTACTGGATAGGTGATGGGCCCTACCCAGGGTACCTCGCTTAACCAAACTCCGAATACCATTGCGTGAATCATGGGAGATAGACTGCGAGTGATAATATCCGTAGTCAAAAGGAGAAGAATCCACACCGCCGGTTAAGGTCCCTTATCCAGACTAAGTTCGAAAGGAAGTCAGACTGCTTTGACACCCGGGATGTTGGCTTAGAAGCAGCCATCATTTAAAGAGTGCGTAATAGCTCACCGGGCGAGGAGTTTGGCGCCGATAATAATCGGGAATAAGTCTGGTACCGAAACCGCGGACATCGAAAGATGTGGTAGGCGAGCGTTCCACGGGCGGTGAAGCGGCTCCGTAAGGGGTCGTGGAGCGCGTGGAAGTGCATATGCGGGCTTGAGTAACGAGAAACAAGGTGAGAATCCTTGTCGCCGTAAGCCCAAGGTTTCCTGGGGAAGGTAAATCCGCCCAGGGTTAGCCGGGACCTAAGGTGAGGCCGAAGGGCGTAGCCGATGGATAGCAGGTTAATATTCCTGCGCTCCCCATGCGCAAACGGATCGTAGAGACCCCCTGCCTTATTAGATTGGTAGGCCTTCGGGCCGTTGGGGGTTGACGCGGTTCCCAGAAAAGGCATGGGTACCCGTACCAAAACTGACACAGGTGGGCGGGGCGAATAGCCTCAGGCGCTCGAGAGAACGGTCGCGAAGGAACTAGGCAAAATCACCCCGTAAGTTCGCGAGAAGGGGGCCCTTCGGGGCGCAGAGAAAAGGCTCTGGGAACTGTTTATCAAAAACACAGCACTGTGCTAACTCGCAAGAGGATGTATACAGTGTGACGCTTGCCCAATGCCGGAATGTCACGGAACCGGGTCAGCTTCGGCGAAGCTCGGAACCTAAGCACCGGTCAATGGCGGCCGTAACTATGACGGTCCTAAGGTAGCGAAGTTCCTTGTCGGGTAAGTTCCGACGCGCATGAATAGCGTAATCACCGGAGCACTGTCTCCGCGACCGACTCGGTGAAATAGTAGTGACGGTGAAGATGCCGTCTCCCCGCGGCAAGACGGAAAGACCCCATGAACCTTTACTGCAGGCTTCTGTTGGTCGTGAGCAGTTGATGCGTAGCATAGGTGGGAGGCTTTGAAGCGGGCGTTTCGGCGCTCGTGGAGCCACAGGTGAAATACCACCCTTCGACAGTTTGCGGCCTAACTCTGATTCCCGTGAATCCGGGCAGAGGACAGCGGGTGCTGGGTAGTTTGACTGGGGCGGTCTCCTCCGAAAGAGTAACGGAGGAGCGCAAAGGTCGGCTCAGCGCGGATGGAAACCGCGTTTTAGAGTGTAAGAGCACAAGCCGGCTTTACTGCGAGGCCGACGGGCCGAGCAGTCTCGAAAGAGGGCTCTAGTGATCCTGCGCTTCCGAGTGGAAGGGGCGTAGCTCATCGGATAAAAGGTACTCTGGGGATAACAGGCTTATCGCTCCCGAGCGTCCATAGCGGCGGAGCGGTTTGGCACCTCGATGTCGGCTCATCACATCCTGGGGCTGAAGGCGGTCCCAAGGGTTCGGCTGTTCGCCGATTAAAGTGGTACGCGAGCTGGGTTCAGACCGGCGTGAGCCAGGTCGGTCCCTATCTGCCGTGGGCGTTCCAGACTTGACAGGAGTCAACCCTAGTACGAGAGGACTGGGTTGGACCGACCCCTGGTGATCCTGTTGGCCCGCTCGGGCCATCGCAGGGTAGCTACGTCGGGCAGGGATAACCGCTGAAAGCATCTAAGCGGGAAGCCCCCCTGGAGATGAGGTCTGGTGGCCTTGTGCGAAAGACCCCCGGAAGACTACCGGGTTGATAGGCCGCAGGTGTAAGGGTCGAGAGGCCCTCAGCTGAGCGGTACTAACGGTCGAAGGATCAACCGTACCTACCAGCCGCCGAGATGACCGTGCCCCTCTTGGTGCAGTTTGCACCAAGCAGGAACATGGCTCACTCGGCTATGCACGAGACTACAACGCCGGCGTCGTCGCAGATCCTGATCTGTGGCGGCGGCGGTACAGTCAACGTGTCAACGCGTGGTCCGCCACGCTGGATGCAAAGACAGCATCTGTTCACGGCTTCGGCCGTCCCGCTCGTCGGATTCCGGCTTGCCGGTGTGTGTGAGAGCTCGCTCTCGCCCGCATTGGCCGCCGCGACTCACGAGAAATCGTGGGCTCGTGGATTGTCGGTGACCATAAGCATCGGGCAACACCTGTTCCCATCCCGAACACAGCAGTTAAGCCGATGCTGCCGATGATACTGCACTGCGGGAAAGTAGGTCATCGCCGACTTTTGGGCTCCCTGAGGTAAACCTCCGGGAGCCCTTTTCGTTTTTGCCCGCCGCCCTTTCGGCCGAGCGGTTTCCCAGAACCCCAGCGCCACACACGCTGGCCCTGCCTCTCGGCACCGGAACGTCGCTCGCCGGGGCTCTTTCCATGCCCATCTCTGTCGCTTCGGGTCTCTCCCCCGGTTCCCGGTTGCACCGCCCGCCTTCCAGGGGCATGCTGCGGTGATGACAGGACCTGCGTCCATCGATGCGGAGGGGATCGTGGGGGAGCTGGCCCGCTTCCCGGCGGTGCTGCGTGCACTGTGTGCCGAGCTCTCGCCCGCCCTGGCAGAACTTTCGCCTTCACCCCACGCTTGGTCGATCCGCGCAGTCGTGCTGCACCTCGTGCTGGAGGAGCGCGAGGACTTCCGCCCAAGGCTCCGATCGACGCTCGAGGATCCCGGGCGCCCGTGGGACGCGATCGATCCCGAAGCGTCCGTGCGGCGCGATCTGCCCGAATCGCCCGCCTTGTCGGATCTCGTTTCCTGGTTCGAGGCGGAGCGGGCGGATTCGGTCCGGTGGCTCCGGTCGATGGTGGGGGCGGACTGGTCCTCCACTTACCTGCACCCCACCCACGGGCCGATTTTCGCTGCGGGCCTCCTGGTGAGCTGGTCGGCGCACGACTGGCTGCACGCCCGCCAGATCGTCAAGCGCAGGTACGAGGGTGTCGTCGGGCTGGCGCCGGGCTCGGATCACTTGTACGCCGGGACTTGGCACGCTTGAGAGGCGGGCGCGCGAGGGGTCTGTTGCCGTACACTCCGCCAGAAGGAGGCCATGATGGCTGACAACAGCGTTCGCCTGTACGACGGTGCCGCGGATGAACTCCTGAGTTCGGAGGGGTTCGCGGAGCGCGTGAGCCTGCTGCCGGGCGGTTCAAGCAAGATCGAGGCCGGGAACCGGCTGCGCCTGATGTGGGGTCAGGACATGCTCAGTGACGTGCTCGACGGGCGGTACCGCACGGTGGTGTGCGGGGTGAACGACCACGACAACGACCACGGGATCATCGCGCAGTTCGTGAACCTCGTGACCTCCAGCCAGTGGTCGGTCAAGACGGTGACCAGCTACGCGAAGATGTTCCAGCAGGCGATCAGCCTGCACGCGGCGTACGACCGCGAGCCCTACGTGCTGAAGTACGACCTGGACAGCGTGCTGGTGCTGGCCTTGCTGCGTCCGCACGGGCGAGATCACTTCACGCTGAACGACCTCTCCCGTGGTTTCCAGACCCTGACGCGGATGCTGCAGGGTCGCGCCGATCGGCGTCCGGTGTGCACGGTGTCGTTCCTCGGGGCTCGTTCCAATCGGCTGATCGACGAGCACGGCGGGGAACCAACCTTCGAGACGGTGCTCCGCACGATGTATACCGCCGGCTACCGGGGCGATGTGTACCCCAGCCCGACGATGTGGGACCGCGGGCATGTCGGGGTCTTCCCGAGCTATCCCTTCCCCGCGGGGCTGGACCGGATGCGCGAGGGCTCAAGCTAAGCCCCGGCGGGCTCGCGGGTCAGGAGCACCCGCCCTGGAACGCGCCGAGGAAGGCGACGATGTCGGCGTAGGTCGCTCGGCGGTCGCCGTTCAGGTCGGCGCGGTGCGAGTTGTCGGCGAAGTCGCGCAGGAAGGCCTGCAGGTCGTGGACCGTGATGCGCCCGTCGCGGTTCATGTCGCCCTCACACTCCGGGGGCATCATGAAGACATCGACGGGCATTATTCCGGTGCCGTGCATGTTGCGCGTGATGATGTCGCTGAGCAGCGTGTCGTCGATCTCGTCGACGAGGCGCTGGGGCAGGTACGCCTCGTACCAGAAGCGGTCTCCATCGCGGAGGCGGACGAACTGGTCGCGCATCACGCGGAAGAGCGTCTCGCCGACCATCGCGCCCGTCCTGTGAGGCTCCGCCAGCATGCCCACCCACGCGTCGATGTCGTCGGGCGAGGCGTACACGCTCGCGAGCGCCGCCGCCCTGTCCGCGTCCCGCGTGATCTCGAGGAAGGTCTGGGCCAGGGGCATGCCGAAGGCGACGCGGATCTGGTTGTAGGTCGCGAGCCCGTGGTCGCGCCCGCGCTGGATGTTGAGGGACGCGAGGTCGAACCCGCCGGCGCCGGGGGGACCGAAGAGGAAGTTGCGGACCGCGTCGACGATCTCGGAGTCGATCTCCTGCGCCCGCTGGCCGGCGAGCCCGCGGAGGACGGGCTCGATGCCGTGGACAATGGTTTCCTGCGGGACGAAAAAGGCGTCGCGCAGCTTGATGTGCCCCGCGGGGATGGTGTTCCCCTGCTCGTCGAGCCTCATGAGCGTGCCCGAGAGCATCGTGTGCCCCACCCGGAAGGCGGCGGTGGCAAACTCGTTGCTGATCGCGGGGTCGATGTCATCGCGGTAGCCCTGGTAGGGCGGGATCGCGCCGGGCCCGAGCAGCAGCGGCAGAAACTCGTTGTAGGTGATCGCCTGCATCTGCGCCGCGACGATCGCCCGGGCACGCTGGTAGATCTCGTCGCCGGTCAGCGAGCGGTTCGCGAGGCGGATCTCGTCCGCAAGTCGGTTGTGCTCGCGGACGAAGAGGGTGTGCAGCGCGACCAGCCCTACCTGCTCGTTCACGCGGATGTCGCCCGCGAGGAAGAAGCTCGGGTCGTGCGAACTCGGCGCGTTGTGCAGGCCCCGCGTGTTGAAGGGGAGCAGGTCCCCGTCGCTGGTGAGGAGCCGCCCGGTGCCATCGAGCGCGCGGAGCGCACGGGCGCGGTGGTCATCGCTGCCATACACCATCGAGGCGTCGATGAAGGCGGTGATGTTGTTCAGCTGCTGGCGGACCCCGCTGCCCATCGCCCCGTGCGAGCGGTCGAGCCCGATCGTCTGCGTGCCGGTCGACGCCGGGTCGAAGAAGAGGTCGCCCGCGGGGACCGCGATATCGAACGCCTCCGCCGGGCTCGCGATGGGCGTCTCGGTGATGTCATGGTCGATGAACTGACCCCACGCCCAGAGGTAGTCCGTCGCCCCGCGGCCATTGGGCTTGGAGTCGTAGGCCGCGACGACCGCGTTGCTCACCGCGCGGGCGCTCGGGCGCTGCCCGCCGGCGGGGGCGCCGATGCTGTCCGCGTATCCGACCGGCGCCGTGCGGATGAGCGGGCGCCCCGCGGCTCCCCAGGTCGGCTCGCGCTCGTTGTTGCCAACGCCCGAGATGGTGCGGAAGACGAACGGAAAGACCGCCGGCCCGGGCTCCCACCCGGGCAGATCGTCCGCCGGGAGGACCGCGGGGCGCTGCACGAGCGAGGTGCGCCGCTGATCGTCCGCATCCCCCGGCGCGAGCGGCTCGAGCACACCCTGACCGAGCGCCACGCCCACACACACCGCAGAGCCGACGATCGACTGCAGGACCTGCCCGTTCATGCCCTTCCCTTTCAGACAAACCCCGAGCGGTCTCCCCAATACAGTATCACAGCGTCCGTTGCTGCGGAAGGCGCGCGATGGGGAAGGCGGGGGCGCAACCACTGTGCTGCCAATGGTTTCCGGTGGGCTCGCCTGCAGGGCGATGTTTGCAGGCGGTTCACAGCGCGTTCGCAAGTCACGCGCTGAGTCGCCCCCTGCGGATTGAGGTACGCGCGCTTGGCCACCCGTTCGAGCGTCGGGTTCTTATGTCGACGCACGGGGCGAACGCAGGAGGCGGGCCACCGTTCGATCGCGAGGGCCCATCACTCCCGCCAGGGCCCTCGCGCGATGGGCATCCGCCGCCCGGGTCCGAACGCGACGTGCGTCACCTTCAGGCCCACCGCCGCCTGGCGCCGCTTGTACTCGTTCAGGTCGATCAGGCGGCACACGCGCCGGATGGTGTCGGCGTCCGCCCGATCGCCGAGTGCCTCGCGCACCTGCGCCACCGACGCCCGCTGCTCGACGTACAGGTCGATGATCGCGTCGAGCACCTCGTACGCAGGGAGACTGTCCTCGTCCTTCTGCCCGGGCGCGAGCTCGGCGCTCGGGGGCTTCGTGATCGTCGCTTCGGGGATCGGCGGGCGGGCGAGGCCCATCGACGCAGCGTGCTCGTTGATCCAGTTCGAAACGCGGTACACCAGCGTCTTCGGCAGGTCGCTCAGCACCGCGAGTCCCCCGTTCATGTCGCCATAGAGCGTGCAGTAGCCCACCGCGAACTCGCTCTTGTTCCCCGTCGTCAGCACCAGCGCCCCCGTCCGGTTGCTCAGGGCCATGACGATCGTGCCCCGCACCCGGCTCTGCAGGTTCTCCTCGGTCAGGTCGGGCAGGCTCTCGCCCAGCCGGCGTTCCCCCAGTTCGCCGAAGGCCCCGTCGAGCACACCCGCGAACCCGTCGAAAGGCCCGGTGATGGGCGTCGTGATCATCCGGATGCCCAGCCGGTCCGCCAGGTCCAGGGCGTCCGACCTCGAATGGTCGCTCGAGTACTTCCCGGGCATGCTCACGCCCAGGACGCTCTCGGGCCCGAGGGCCGCGACCGCGAGGGCCGCGGTCAGCGCGCTGTCGATCCCCCCGCTCAGCCCGATGATCGCCTTCTGGAACCCCGTCTTGCCGACATAATCGCGCACGCCCAGGACGAGTGCCCGCCAGACCATCTCCTCGGGCGACTCACGCTCGTGGGTGGGTAGGCTCTCCGCGCCCGCGACGCCCCGGTCCGGGTCGATCTCGACGACGACGAGGTCCTCCTCGAACGCGCCGGCCCGCGCCGCGATGGCGCCATCGGGGTTTACCACGCAGCTCCGCCCGTCAAAGATCAGGTCGTCGTTCCCGCCCACCTGGTTCACGCTCACGACGGTCGCCCGGTGCCGGGTCGCGTGCGACGCCAGGAGCTCGAGGTGCCGGCGGCGCTTCCCCAGGACGAACGGGCTCGCGGAGGGGTTCACGATCACCCGGGCCCCGAGCGCCGCCAGCTCCGCGACCGGGTCGGGCGCATCGAGGTAGCGATCGGAAAAGCCCGCGTCGGCGCCCTTCCACAGGTCCTCGCACACGCTGAGCCCGACCTTCACGCCCGCGACCTCGATCACCGCCGGCTCCCGCCCGGGCTCGAAGTACCGGTCCTCGTCAAAGATGTCGTAGGTCGGCAGCAGGCGCTTCTCGTACCGCGCGATCTCGCGCCCATCCCGCCAGACCGAGAGCGCGTTCGCCAGGCGCCCGTCCGCCCGGCGCGCCGGCAGGCCCAGCACGACGGCCATGCCCCCGCTCGTCGATGTCCCCAGCTCCCGCGTCACCGCCTCGCACCCCTCGATGAAGTGCCGGTGCAGCACCAGGTCCCGGGGCGGGTACCCGCACACGCACAGTTCCGGAAACACGAGCAGATCGCACCCGCCCGCGTGTGCCCCGGCCCGGTCCATCGCGGCGCGGATCAGCCCCGCGTTGGTCTCGAGGTCGCCGACGGTGGGGTTGATCTGGGCCAGCCCGATACGCATGGCCAAGCCTATGCCGGGCTGGAACATGGGTGCCGTGGAGACATCGCGCAGCGATTTCTCCACGAACA
>DAIQNV010000006.1:62855-72078 GCA_036788215.1 Phycisphaerales bacterium
TGGGTGCCGTGGAGACATCGCGCAGCGATTTCTCCACGAACAGGGATTCAGCCCAGATCCGCGGGCACCGTCAGCGCCGTCGGCCCCAGCGTCTGGATCGTCACCCGCCCCAGCCGGCGCGACCGGGCGTAGTCGTTCAGTTCCTCCAACGACACGCGGTCGATGTCGTCCGCGAGCTCCTCGAGCGACCGCGTCCGCCCCAGCCGGTGCCAGTCCGACGCCAGGGCGCTCGACCGCGCCGCCGAGCTTTCTCCGCTGAAGACCAGCCGGCTCTTCATGCCCACGACCGCGCGGTCGAACTCCTCGCGCGTGATCGCGCCCTCGGGCGTGGTGATGCGGATCAATTCCTGTGTCAACACATCGAGCGACTGCTGGGCCCGTTCGGGCGTCGTGCCGACATACGCGGTCACCGTCCCCCGGTCGCGTTCCGCCCCGAAGGAGGCGCTGACCGAGTAGCACAGCCCCCGCTTCTCGCGCACCTCGGTGAAGAGCCGGCCGGACATGCCCCCCGAGAGCACGCTGATCAGCAGGCGCTCCTTCACCGCGTTCGGGTCGGGCTCGGGCGGCGCATCGTGTACCAGCACGATCTGCACCTGGTTCGCGTCCGCGTCGTCCTTGTGCGCGTACCCGCGGGGCGGCGTATCGCCCAGCGCGAAGTCGGGCGCCGCACCCGACCAGTCCGCGAGCAGACCGTCGAAGAGATCGCGCACGCCCTCGGGCTCCACCGCGCCCGCGACGGAGAGGATCGTGCCCTCGGGTCGAGCCGCGACCGACCACGCCCGGGCGATGTCTTCACGCGTGAGCGCGTTCAGACCGGCCTCGTCCCCGTAGCCGGAGCGATTCAGGGGCGCGGGATGGTGGCGTTCCCGCGCCGCGAGCACCGCGACGTGCTGCGGGTCGTCCTCCAGCCCCGCGAGGGCCTGCAGCGCGAGGTCACGCGAGGGCTCGAGCGACGCCTCGTCGAAGCGAGGACGCAGGATGTTGTCCGCGAACAGCCCCGCCGCGCCCTCGAGGTGCTCCTGCAGCACCGTCGTCGAGAGCCGCATGAACCGCTTGCCCGCGTCGATCGATCGCGAGGAGCCGATGCGGTCAAACGCGTCCGCCTGGGCCCGCGCATCGCGCTCGGAGTCACCGCGCATCAGCATCTCGGCGGTCACCGCGGCGCGCCCGAGTCGATCATCGGGGTCGTGCGCATGCCCGAATCGAGTCAGCCAGGTGAGCGCAACCGAGTTGACACCAGAAATTTTTTCAACGAGCAGCGGCGTGCCGCAGGCGAGCGTGAAGGCGGCGATGGATGCCATGGTCGATCCTCCGTGTGTGCGTGAGAGTGTACGGGTTGTGCGGGCGCGCGTTCCGGGCTTCATCGCTGGTTCATCCGAGACGCTGAACGGGTGTTCTGGCGCGAACCTGCGGTGAACCTGCCGCGAACGCGCACGAAGTGTGCCCGTTCGCGCGCACAGTCGCGATGGGCGATCACGCCCTGCGCGACTTGATCCGGCACGCGATCGCGCCGGTCGAGCAGCGTGCGCGACCACCCGCGACAAGGCTCTGCACAGCGCATCCGGGCATCGCCAGGGACGCGCTGCGCGGTCTCTCAAGCGCCCCGAAGCGCGACCAAAGGCTGCGCGAGCGCTTGCATACGCGCGCGATCCGCGTATGTTGTCGATTGAAACGACGAGTTCGTGCGCACGAATGGCGCAGTTCGCTCAAGGGTGCGCGCGGGACCGTCCGATACAGCGCATGTTTCGGGCGGGTGTCCCGGGTGGGACAGTGCTCGTCACAAGCGGTTCTCCAACCGAGGAGTCCAGACCATGGCCAAGAAGGCTGCGAAGAAAGCGACCAGGAAAAAGACGGCCCGGAAAAAGGTTGCCAAGAAGAAGGTGACCAAGAAGGCGTCGAAGAAGAAGGCCTCCAAGAAGAAGGCCAGCAAGAAGAAGGCCGCCAAGAAGGCGACCAAGAAGAAGGCCTCCAAGAAGAAGGCCGCCAAGAAGGCGTCGAAGAAGAAGGCCGCCAAGAAGAAGGCCTCGAAGAAGAAGGCGACCAAGAAGAAGGCCTCCAAGAAGAAGGCCACCCGTCGCAAGGCTTCGCGTCGCGCCGCGCCGGCCGCCGCCGCTCCCGCCGCGATGTAAGTCAGCCCCCGATCAGGGGGAGATCGACATCTCGTCACTCTTCGAAGCACGGCCGCAGGGGTGTTGGCCGTGCTTTCTCTTTGCGCGCACAGGATCCTAAGTCCCTGTAAACCAGTGCTTTGGGATACCCGGCGGCCCCCTCGCGATGAAGGTCCCCTGGATAAGGGGATTCGCGGGCGGGCTCGACACGGCGCCCGCTATAGAAGGATCCGGGGCAACCCCGATCGCACCGGTCGGCCCCGCTTGCCCGGGTGCCGGGCTCCCGCGACACTCCTCCCATGCCCACACCCGAGCCACCCATGAGCGATCCCGACCACCGCGCCGGGCTCCGCCGCCTGCGCCGCTTCCGCACCGGCACGCTCGTCTTCGACGGCGTCCCCCTCAACCGCAAGTTCATCATCGACGGACGCGACGGCGCCATCGTCCTCCCCGCCCCCGTCGACGCGGTCGAGGCCCAGGAGCTGGTCCTCTGGCTCCCCGAAGAGCGGTTTGGGGCGATGCAGGCCCTGTTGGTGGGGGCGGAGGACGACCGCGAGTTCGACGAGGCCCGCGATCGCTACCTCGCGTATCACGGGCGCGCCGACCAGGGGCGCTGGCTCCGCTGCACCATCGAGAGCCTCCGCGAC
This sequence comes from Phycisphaerales bacterium, assembly GCA_036788215.1. GTDB lineage: Bacteria > Planctomycetota > Phycisphaerae > Phycisphaerales > UBA1924 > DAIQNV01. The sequence continues at coordinate 65,611 of DAIQNV010000006.1, forward strand.
GGGGAAGACATCTACGACGGCGAGGAACTCACCCAGCCCAACGCCGCCCGGGCGGTCGAGCCCCGCCTCTGCAAGCGTCTGAACGCGGACGAGCCGCGCCTGCGGACGCTCACCGCCCGTCTCGCGGGCGTGCAGCCCGAGACCGCGCTCGCGGTGGGCGTCGACGAGGACGGGATCGATGTCCGCGTCAGCCTGGGCGTGGTCCGCCTCGAGTTCCCGCGCAGCGCGAAGGACGCGGACGAGACCGAGGCCACCGTCAATGGCCTGCTGACCGACATCGGGCCCGGATCATGACCGCCCCGCCGACCGGCCTCCGCGAGGCCCACGCCCACCTGTTCCAGTTCGGTCGCACGCTCTCCATGGTCGACCTCTCGGGATGTCGATCAAGACACGACATGGTCGAACGCCTCGCGGAGCGTGCTCGGACCGCGCCGGGCGAGCCGATCCTCGCCCACGGCGCCCGCCCCGAGGGCTTCGAGGACCCTGGCTGGCCCGACGCGGACGACCTGGAACGCTCCTGCCCCGGCGCCCGGGTCTGGGCCTGGTGCTTCGACCACCACGCCCTGCTCGCGTCGCACGCCGCCCTGCAGCTCGCGGGCGCCGACGACCGCACGCCCGATCCCCCGGGCGGCGCGTACGAGCGCGACGCGACCGGCAGGCCCACCGGGCTCTGCCTCGAATCCGCCGCCCTCGCGCTCTGGGCGTCGGCGCCCGAGCCCGGGCCCTACGAGCGCCGCGCGATCGTGCGCGCCGCCTGCGAAGCCCTCGCCGCCCTGGGCTTCGTCGAGGTGCACGACCTGAAGGCCCAGCCCTGGCTGCCCGGTGTGCTGCGAGAGCTCGAGGACGCGGGCGAACTGCCCCTCAGCGTCGGATGTCTCCCGCTCGTCGAGGACCTGGAGGCGGTCGCCGGCACCCGGAACGCGTGGGAAAGCGACCGCGTCCGCCTCGTCGGGGGCAAGGTCTTCGTCGATGGCACCCTGAACAGCCGGACAGCCTGGATGCTCGAGCCCTACGCGGATGGCGACCCCGCCCGACCCCGGGGCATGGCCCTGATGTCCGTGGAGTCCGTCGCGAGCGCGATCGAGGTGTGCGCCCGCGTCGGCGTCCCCCTCGCGGCCCACGCCATAGGCGACGGCGCCGTCCGCTGCGTGCTCGACGCGGTCGAACGCACAGGCACCGGCCACCCGCACCGGATCGAGCACGCCGAACTCATCGCGGAGCCGGACATCGAGCGCTTCGTCCGCCTGGGCGTCGTCGCGAGCGTGCAGCCCTGCCACCTCCTCCCCGATATCGAGGTGCTGCATCGGGCCCTGCCCGACCGCCTGCACCGCGTGCTCCCCCTGCGCGACCTGATCGACGCGGGGTGCACGCCGGGCCGACTCGACGGGCCCGGGCTCGTCTTCGGGAGCGATGTGCCCATCGTGCGGGCCGACCCGGGCGACTCCATCCAGGCAGCGGTGCACCGCACACGCCCAGGGCTCGACCGCGCGATCGCCCCCGAGCAGGCGGTAACCGAAAAGGAGGCGTGGGCGTGCTTCGGGGCGCCCATCCCGGGCACTGACCGATGACCACCGTCGTGGTCGCCATCGACGACCCCCGCGCAGACGACGTCAGGGCGCTGCTCCGCCTTCATCGTGAGGATGTGCTCACCGTCACACCCCCGGAGAACGTCTACGCCCTCCCCGCGGAGAGCCTGGTCGCGCCCGGAGTCGTCTTCTTCGCTGCTCGCATCGGGGGCGACCTGGCGGGCATCGGCGCCCTGCGCGAGATCGACCCCACCCAGGGCGAGGTCAAATCGATGCGCACCGCGCCGGGCTTCCTGCGCCGTGGCGTGGGCCGCGCGGTGCTCGACGCGATCCTCTCCGAGGCCCGGAAGCGTGGGTACACGCGTCTGAGCCTGGAAACGGGGGCCCACCCGCACTTCGCCCCCGCGCACGACCTCTACCGAGGAGCCGGATTCGTCCCCTGCGGCGCCTTCGGGGCCTACCTCGACGATCCGAACAGCGTCTTCATGACGCTGCGACTCTCGCCCGACGGAACGGGTGGACCCGGAGACCCGGCGGGGCCATAGACTGTGGTAGTCCAGTTGCCCGAACCCCTGTCCCCGAAGGAGGCCGGCGTGCGCGAGGACATCCACTACAACAACATCATCGATGGCGAGGAGTTCGCCCGGGCCCAGGCCGCCGCGGATCAGGCCGCCCACAAGCCGGCGGACGAGATCGACACCGAGTCGTTCTACGTGACGCAGCACTACGACCGCTACACCGAGGAGAACCACGAGGTGTGGGGCGAGCTGTACCGGCGCCGCTTCGAGAAGCTGGAGGAGCAGGCCAGCAACACCTTCATCGAGGGGCTCAAGGCGATCCAGCTCCGCCCGGGGCGCGTCCCCCTGCTCTTCGGGCAGACGACCCACCCCAAGGACCCCGATCGCACCGTCACCGGCATCAACGAGTTCCTCCGCCCCCTCACCGGCTGGCAGAGCCGCGCCGTGCCGGGCTACCTCCCCGCGAAGGCCTTCTTCAGCTGCCTCGCCCGGCGCGAGTTCCCCACGACCATCGTCGTCCGCCCGAAGGAACAGATGGACTACCTGCCCGAGCCCGACATCTTCCACGACGTCTTCGGGCACGTCCCCCTGCACGCCGACCCCGTCTTCGCGGAGTTCCTCCAGACCTACGGGCAGGCGGCCCTCGCTGCGGGGCCCGAGCACGAGGAGGCCCTCGCCCGCCTCTTCTGGTTCACCGTCGAGTTCGGGCTCGTCCACGAGGACGGGCGCCTCAAGATCTATGGCTCGGGCCTGATCTCAAGCCATGGCGAGGCTCACCACTCCCTCACCGCCCCGGAGCCCCCCAAGGGCGTCAGCCTCGAGAAGACCGACACCAGCGGCAAGGTCGAGCGACGCCCCTTCAACCTCGAGCGGGTCTGCACGACCGATTTCGAGATCGACCACTACCAGCCCGTCCTCTACGTCCTCGATTCCTTCGAGCAGCTCCGCGACGCCATGAATGGCTACGCGGAACGCGTCATGAACGAGAAGGGCGCCGCCGCCGGCGCCCGCTGACCGGCGTTCACCCCGGTCCGGGCAGGCTGGGCTGGGGCGGGCCGGGCGGGCCGGGCGGGCCAGGACGCGGACGCAGGCCGGACAGACCCGCGCCGGGGGTCTACCCGGCGCTTTGGGGGGTTCCTCAGGAGGGCCCCGGAGCGGTTCTATGCTTCCGGCGATGACACCATCCACCTCCGAGAAGACCACCGCCCCCGCCGCCCCCATCCAGTCCACCAACGGGCCCACGAGCGCCGCCCCCGCGCGCCCCGCCGCCCCCGCTCGCTGGACCACCGCCGACTCCGAAGAGCTCTACGGCATCGCCGGCTGGGGCGCGGGGTACTTCCGCGTCAACAACAAGGGCCACATCGAGGCCAACCCCTCGGGCCAGCCCGGGAACGGCAAGCCCGCCCCCGGCATCGACCTCTCCGACCTCATCGACGGGCTGCGGATGCGCGAGATCGGCACCCCGGTCCTCGTCCGCTTCCCGGACATCCTCGACAGCCGCCTCCGGTCCATCCGGGGCGCCTTCGACCGCGCCATCGAGCAGAACGAGTACCAGGGCACCTACTCCTGCGTCTACCCCATCAAGGTGAACCAGCAGCGTCACCTCGTGGAGGAGATCCGCGACTTCGGCTCGCCCCTGGGCTTCGGGCTCGAGGCCGGCAGCAAGCCCGAGCTCCTCGCGGTCCTGGGCGTCACGCGCGGGCACGACCACATGCCCATCATCTGCAACGGGTTCAAGGACTCCGAGTACGTCGAGACCGTCATCCTCGCCCACAAGCTCGGACGCACCATCATCCCCGTCGTCGAGGCCTTCCACGAGCTCGAGCTCATCGTCCGCCACGCCGCCCGCTACGGCGTCCGCCCCCGCATCGGCCTCCGCGTGAAGCCCGCCACCACCGGCTCGGGCAAGTGGGCCGAATCGGGGGGCGAGCGCAGCAAGTTCGGCCTGCACATCCCCGAGGCCCTCGCCGCCCTCGACTACCTCAAGGCCCGGGGCATGGCCGACTGCCTCAAGCTCGTCCACTTCCACATCGGAAGCCAGGTCTGCGACATCCGCCGGATGAAGGGCGCGGTCTCCGAACTCGCCCGCATCTACTGCGAGCTCCGCCGCCTCGGCGCCGGGCTGGAAATGATCGATGTCGGCGGGGGCCTCGCGGTCGACTACGACGGCTCCAACTCCACCTGGGCCAGCAGCATGAACTACTCGCTGGACGAGTACGCCGGCGACATCGTCCACCGCGTCAAGGCCGCCTGCGACGACGCGGGCCAGCCCCACCCCAAGATCATCACCGAGTCAGGCCGGGCGATGGTCGCCCACTCGTCCGTCCTGCTCTTCGATGTCCTGGGGCGCACGCGCTTCCGCGCCGACCCCGACATGCCCTGGGTCCACCGCCTGGTGAAGGCCCAGGAGGAGGCGGGCGACGTCGCCCAGCCCGTCCGCGACCTGCTCGGCGCGTGGGAGAGCATGGCCGAGGTCGAGGGCATGGACGACCGCCTCGCGGTCGAGGCCTACCACGACGCCCTGAAGGCCCGCGACGAGGCCCTCAGCCTCTTCGAGATGGGCTACCTCCCCCTCCCAATGCGCGCGGTCGCCGAGAGGCTCTTCTGGGCCATCGGGCGCAAGGTGCTCACGCTCACGATGGACCACCGCGAAACGGGCGCGGGCCTGCCCGACCAGATCGAGGGCCTGCCCCGCCACCTCTCCGACATCTACTTCTGCAACTTCAGCCTCTTCCAGAGCCTCCCCGACCACTGGGCCATCGACCAGATCTTCCCCGTCTGCCCCATCCACCGCCTCGACGAGGAGCCCACCCGCCGGGCCATCCTCGCCGACATCACCTGCGACTCCGATGGCCAGGTCGACAAGTTCGGCACCCGCGAGCAGCGCGACTACAAGGAAACCCTCGAGGTCCACCAGCTCCGCCTCAACAACGACGGCACCATGGGCGAGCCCTACCACCTGGGCATCTTCCTCGTCGGCGCCTATCAGGAGGTCCTGGGCGACCTGCACAACCTCTTCGGCGATGTCCACATCGTCCACGTCGCCCTCGACGACGAGGCCGGCTGGCGCATCGACGACGTCATCGAGGGCGACACCGTCCGCGAGGTCCTGGGCTATGTCCAATACGACGTCGATGGCCTGCGCAAGAGCGTGATGCAGGAGTCGGAGGCCGCCGTCCGCCGGGGCAAGATGAGCGTCCAGGAAAGCCGCAGCCTGCTGGGCTTCTACAACAGCGGGCTGGAGGGGTACACCTACCTCGAGTAGGAGATTCAGAGCCGCGATCGTGAAATCGCGGTGGGGGGGGTGGGGGGCAAAGGCGTCTCGCCCCGGACGCCTGATCTTCGCAAAGCGAAGATCAGGGTGAGCAGCAACCCATGCCCGACACATCCAACACACCCGCCCCGCGCGCCACCGGCCCCACGCGCCAGGTGGAGCGGTGTCGCGGATGGATCGAGGCTGATTCTGCCACCATCCCCGCGAACACCAGCGAGGCGACCTGATGCGACTCGAGTCGCGGATCGAGGCCTTTCTCGCCCGGCTACTCCGCCTCTCCGGCATGCCCGACAAGTTGCGCACAAGAAAGGTTCACCGGGCCGCCCTTCGTGTGGAAATCTTCGCCCTCATAACGCTCATCGCGTTCGGGCTTCTCCAACTGGCGATCCTGATCGTGCACGCCATTCTGCGCATCTTGCAAGGGCTCTACCTGCTGCACGGGTACATCCCCTCGGCCTTCGGCGGAATCATCGCGATGACCGCCCCGTTTGTCCTCCTGGTCCCGGCGTACCTGATCCTGTACCCCTGGGCCAAACGCCTCGTCATCGGGCGCCGACTCGCCGAGCGCCGCCTCCACGGTCGCTGCATCGCCTGCGGTCAAGACCTCCGAGGCATTAACCCCGAGCGATGCCCCGAGTGCGGGCTCTTTCTCGCGTCTCTCCGGGAATCTACTGTGAATCAATCAGAGCCGCGATCGTGAGATCGCGCCAAGCGAACCCCCGATGAACCGTGCCCTCCGCAAAGCCGTGCTCCGCGAACCGACCGCCGCAAGAAATGTGGTCCAGGCGAGCCTGATGCTTGTCTGCATGGGGATCGTCACGATCGGCGTGCTCATCTTCATCATCACCGAGGGCAACGGTCGCCCGTTCTACGACATTCCATGGACCATCATCGCCATCGCCGTCACCGTCGGGGTGCTCGCGTTGGGCGTTGCGAAGGTCTACCAACGGGCCCTGGCGGGCGCCATCATCAACCGCCGCCTCGCCGACCGCCACTGCCCCTGGTGTGGCTACGACACCAGCACCCTCAAGGTCGACCTCTGCCCCGAATGCGGACGCCCACGCCACGCCCATATGCTTCGCCCCTGAGGGTGCCACGCCCACGCCCAGCGCGGGCGTGGCGAAACCACCGTCCCCATCACGCCCGCGCC
>DAIQNV010000007.1:0-23063 GCA_036788215.1 Phycisphaerales bacterium
CCGAGCGCCATGCTCAGCGTCAGGAACGCGCTCGTGCCCCGTCCGGGGACGGCGATCCGCTTGCCGCGGAGGTCGTCGAGCGATGCGATCGCCGATGCTTCGGGCACCACCACCTTGGGCCCGTACCCCTCGCCGAAGCTGCCGCCGCAGCGGGTGATGGCCCAGCGGTCGCGGACCGCGGGGTAGGTCGCGGCGGAGATGGCGGTGATGTCGAGCCTGTTCTGCGTGCCTTCGTGCCCTTGTGCCTCCGTGCCTTCGCCGGTCACCGCGGCGTTGAGGGCCTGGACATCTTCGGCGACGAGTTCGAATTGCAGACCCTCGCGGTCGATGCGCGGGGTTCCCAGGTCGCCTTCCACAGAGTGGCCGTCCGGGCCCCGCATGCCGGTGAGGGGCCACCACATGACGAGGTCGTCGGAGTCGGGGGAGTGGGCGAGTTTCAGGACGGGGTCGGGCATCGGGAGAGGTTAGGGCCGCTTCTCCCGCTTCGTAGCGCCCTCCGGGCGCACACGCGCTCTGGTACGGCCTCGCCGGGATGAACCCGGCGGGCCCGAGCGGACCCAATCCGCTCCGCCTGAGGCGTCCCGCTCTTGCGCGCGGCGCTCGGGGGTGAACGCCTTCGTTTTGCGTCGCCCGTTCGTGGCCTATCCCGCTGGCGCGGGATTGACCACGGCACCCGGCGTGCTTGAACACGCGGGGTCTCGTGCTCGCGCGGGGGGTTCGTCGTAGTCGTGCGGTCGAGGCGGGTGTTGGTCGCTGGTCGATGGTGGCACGGGGCGGATGGGCGCGGCGGCGGGGTGGGTCGCGGGATGGGCCTGAGCGTCGGGTGGTGCGGTCGTTGGGGGAGGCCCGGCGCTGACGCTTGGGGCTTGTGGCGGTGGGTGCGGCGTTGCGCGTGGATTGGGGGTTGGGCGTTCGTGGTCTAGCTCGCCTGCGGCTCGCGAGACCACGGCACCCGGGGGGCGCGAGGGAACTTGGGCGTGGGTGAGGATGGTTCTGGCGGCTTTGCGGCGGGTTTCGGTGGCGGCGTGGGGTTCGTCGGGGGTGGGCGGGCTCGCGGCGAGGTGGGTGAGGGTGGCCATGGCAGCGGGCTGGGCGGACGCCTGAATGAGGGAGGCTCGGAGGGCCTGGAGGGCGTGGTAGGCCTCGATGTGGGCCTGGAAGGGCTCGGACTCGGTGAGGTCGAGGAGCTCGATGAGGTCGAGGTTGTGGCGCTCGGCGAGGGCCGGGAGGGGGAGGGAGGCGTCGAGGAAGTCGGCGAAGAGGGAGGGGAGATCGGGGGTGGGGGCTTGGGCGATCATTGGGGTATTGTACGGGTTGTGGGGTGGGGGTGCAAGGGGTTTGTGAGGAAAAAGCCACGAAGCCACGAAGCCACGGAGGGGGGTGGGGAGACACGGGCGGGACGCCCGTGCCACGAGGGGGGAGGGGTTGTTGGTTTGGCGTCCTTGGGTCGTGGCCTTCCTCGCCTTTGGCTCGTCAGACCACGGCACCCGGGTTGGCTTACGGGCCGGGCGCTTGGGTGGGATGGTTGTTGGGGGTGGCCCGGCGCTGACGCTTCGGGCTTGTAGAGGGTGGACGCGGGGCGGGGTGGGGGTTGGGCGTTCGTGGTCTAGGTCGCCTGCGGCTCCCGAGACCACGGCACCCGGGTTGTCAGGTCCCGGGCGACCTTCGTTCACCAGCCCGCTCGCTCACGCTCGGGGCTCCACGAGTGTGACGATGCGGTCGCGTTGACTGCTTCTTCAGAACATTCCCAACTGCCCCTCGCCCACCACGACGCCGGTTTGTGCATGCTCCACATCGATGCGGTAGTCGCCGGAGAAGCAGGCGGTGCAGTAGTCGGAGCCTGGGTGGTTCATGCAGGCGAGGAGGCCTTCGAGGCTGAGGAAGGCGATGGAGTCGACGCCCAGGAAGTCGCGGATCTGGTCGACTTCGCGGTTGTGGGCGATGAGTTGTTCTCTCGTGGCGAAGTCGACGCCGAAGTAGCAGGGGTTGCGGATGGGGGGGCAGCTGATGCGGACATGGATCTCTTCGGCGCCGGCTTCTCTGATCTGACGCATCTTTTCGCGGGTGGTCGTGCCCCGGACGATGGAATCGTCGACGACGATCAGTTTCTTGCCCCGCACGATCTCGGCGATGACATTGAGCTTGAGGCGGACCGCGGCGCGGCGTTCGCCCTGGGTGGGCTTGATGAAGGTGCGTCCGACATAGCGGTTGGGGACGATGCCCTCGCGGTAGGGGATGCCGGAGGCTCGGGCGTAGCCATTGGCGGCGCTGCGGCCCGAGTCGGGCATGGGCATGACATAGTCGGCCTGAACGGGTGCTTCCTTGGCGAGGCGTTCGCCCATGCGTTCGCGGCTGATCTGGACGGACTGTCCGAAGATGTTGCTGGCGGGGCTGGCGAAGTAGACGTGCTCGAACACGCACTGGGCGAGGTGCGGGGCTGGCTCGGCGTAGCGCCGGCTGGTGACGCCCCGGTGGTCGAGGGTGACGATCTCTCCGGGTTCGACCTCGCGGACGAAGGTGGCGCCCATGACATCGAGCGCGACGGTCTCGCTGGCGACGCAGTCGGAGCCGTCTTCGAGGCGCCCGAGGACGAGGGGTCGCCAGCCCCAGGGGTCGCGGGCGGCTTCGATGCGGTCTGGGAACATGAAGACGACGCTGAAGGCGCCCTGGAGGCGGCGGAGCATGGCGGCGAGGGCGTCGGGCGCATCGCGCTGCTCGGGTGCGGCGAGGAGGTGGACCATGACCTCGGTGTCGCTGGTGGTGTGGAAGAGGTGGCCCTTCTCCGCGAAGGTGTGGCGGAGGGCGGCGGCGTTGATGAGGTTGCCGTTGTGGGCGACGGCGACCTGGGTCTCGCCCCAGCCGGTTTTCTCGGAGCCGGTGTAGAGGGTCTCGACGATGGGCTGGGCGTTGCAGGCCTTGCTGCCACCGGTGGTGCTGTAGCGGTTGTGGCCGATGGCGCCGCCCGAGAGGGCGTGGTCCTCGCTGTCGGCGTCCATGCCGGGCCGGCGGCCCTGGCTGCGCTCGAGTTCGGCGAGGACGCGGGTGGTGAAGACCTCGCTGACGAGGCCCATGCCGGTGATGCCGGCGATCTCCTCCCCGTCGGTAACCGCCATGCCAGCGGACTCCTGGCCCCGGTGCTGCTGGGCGTAGAGCCCGAGGTAGACGCGGTGGACCGCTTCGGGGTGGTTCCAGACGCCGACGACGCCACACTTTTCCTTCGGCGCGTCCGAGTCTGTCTGGCGGATGGTCAGGGGGGTCGGGCGGGGGTTGGCGACGGGCGGGGTGGAGCGGGTCGGCATCCTGAGACAATATCCTGTCCGGCTCGGTCTCCATGCTGGGGGCGTGGTCCCGGGGGGGTGGGGGGAGGGCTCCCGGGGGCGTGGCTTGACCGCCATGCCCGGGTGACCTTCAATCCCCTCCACTGTTCTCGTTGACCGGACCCCCAGACCCGAGCCCGGGCCGACCGGGGGTCGCTGAACAAGCACAAGGGTTCACCCCACCGTGGGTAGCCCGGAACGGAGATTTCGCATGGCCCGCTACACCGGCCCCAAGGTCCGTCTGTCCCGTCGCGTCGGCTCGCCCATTGAGGACGTGCCGAAGCACACCGCCAAGCGCCAGCTGAACCCGCCCGGCATGCACGGCTTCCGGGGTCGGCGTCTGCGTGACTACGGGCTGCGTCTGCAGGAGAAGCAGAAGCTCCGTTACCACTACCACTGCATGGAGAAGCAGTTCCGCAAGTATGTCGAGGAGGCCAAGCGTCTGCCCGGCAACTCGGGCGAGGTCTTGCTGCAGCTCCTGGAGCGCCGGCTCGACAACGTCGTCCGCCGGTCGGGCGTGACCCGCACGATCTGGGCGGCGCGGCAGATGGTCGCGCACGGGCACGTGCTGCTGAACGGGCGGAAGACGGACATCGCGAGCTGCCAGGTGCGGGTCGGTGACGTTCTGACCTTCAAGCCCAAGATCCACAAGCTCTGCCGTGAGAACATGGAGAGCCTGGCGGGGCACGAGGTGCCGGGCTGGGTGGACTTCAACCCGGCTGAGCTGACGATCAAGATCATCGCGCTGCCCACGAGCGACCAGGTGCCGTTCGACGTGAACACGAACCTGATCGTCGAGTATTACCGCGGCTAATCGGGGCGTTGTCCCCGGTCGGCGAGCCGGGTCTCGCGGGCGCTGGTGCGGTCGATCGCTTCGCCGAACCGATCGGCGAACTGGTCGATCGCGCTGCCCGGGCGGTCGGGGTCGCGGTAGAACACCAGGTGCGATTCATGGATGTCATGCCGCTGGGACAGCAGAATCCCCACCGCGGCCTGTCGGGCGTATTCGCGCCGATCGACCAGGACGCCCTCGGGGAGACTCTGCGTCTCCAGGCTGGCGCGGGGCGTTGCCTGCGCGGTCGGGGCTGCGGAGACCGGGGCTTGCCCGGCGGCCCGCTGCGTGGCGATCGGCATGATGCCATCGCGCACGACCCCGTAGCCCACGACCGGGAGGAGCGCAAGGGCGACGGCGCTTCCGTGCTTCCTCAGGAAGCGGCGAACATGGCGGTGCAGGTCCTCGTCATACATGGGCGGGCTCCATCGCGGGGGCCCGCTCGCGGGTCGAGCCGACGAGGTCCGGCGGGGAGGTCGATTGCGGCGCGTGTTCCGCAATGCCCGTCCCGGCACCGATACACTCCACCACCCGGGCCAAGACCCGATCCGTCCACATATTCATGCTCGCTCTCCGTGATCCCCAAGTTGGACCTATTCTAGGGTACGAGTCACCTGAAGTAGGGATTCCAACCCAATGTTTTTTCCCTAGTCTTTGTGCCGATAACTGCTGCGGGTGCCCCACCCACCTTCGCGCCGCCCGCCTGATCCCTGCGCTCCACAAGGAAGTCTGATGCTCAAGTTCATCCGCAAGTACCAGATCCTCGTCCTGGCTGTCGGGGGCTCGCTGCTGATGGTGGTGTTCCTGCTGGAGCCGATCCTTTCGCGATTCGGGCCCAACCCGGCGAAGCAGAAGGTCGGTGAGATCGGGCCGGCGGGTCAGAAGGTGACGCGCGGGGACCGCGACCTTGCGCGGATGCAGGCGCAGCTTCTGGAGAATTATCTGCCCTGGATGCCCCGGGCTCTTGGGCTGAACGAGAACCACCCCGGGGATCACTGGCTTTTGTTGAAGTTCAAGGCGGAGGAGGCGGGGCTCATCGGGGAGGCGGGGGACGGTCGGCAGTGGCTGAACGAGTTGGTCGCGCAGCAGCTCGCGCTCGAGTTGCAGGGGCTGCGGGCGCAGGGGCGGTTCCCGACGCAGGAAGAGCGCGAGCAGCTCGCGGAGGAGGTCCGGTTCTACCTGACGACGGCGCGGGAGCGGCTCGCGGCGAGCGTGCGGATGCCGCTCGATGAGTTCGACCGGATGCTCGCGGCGGCGCGCGGGGTGCTGCGGATGCAGAACCTGTATGTCTCGGCGGCGCGGGTGTCTGACCGGCGGCTGGTCTCGGAAGCGGCGGAGCGGGGCGCCTCGGCACTGGCGGATGTGCTGGTGCTGACGCCGGAGCTCGTGGCGCCCTCGCTGCCCGACCCGACGGACGAGGCGATGCGTGAGCACCTGGCGCTCTACGGCGATGTCGAGCCGGGCGATACCGAAGACAACCGGTTCGGCGTGGGCTATCTCCAGCCCCCGCGGATCCATGTGGAGTACCTCCGGCTCGACGCGGCTGCGTTCGAGTCCGTCGCGGAGGTGGACCGGGTCGAGCTGCGCAAGCGTTGGCAAACGCAGTATCCAGATGGCACCGACGAGCAGTTCCGCGAGCAGCGGGCGGCGTTGGAGCAGCAGATCCGCGCGGAGCAGGCGGACGACATCATGCGTGAGGCGGACCGGGTGGTGCGGGGCGAATTGCTCCGGCTGACGCGTCCCCTGGAGCGGGATGGCGCGTACGTGAAGGTGCCGGAGGACTGGGACGCTGCGGGGCCGGACTTTGAGCGCCTGGCGCAGATCGTGGTGAGCCAGATCCAGGACCGCCTGGGCGTGCGGATCCCGACGCCCGAGGTGGTTCGGCGGACCGACCGGTGGCTGACGCGGAACGAGCTGGCGGCGCTGCCCGGGTTCGGGCGGGCGACGTACCGCATCGGCGCGCAGCAGCTGCCGGTGTTCGAGCTGCCGAACCATGTGCGGGAGGTGGCGGAGTCGGACCTCTTGCGGGTGCAGGTGGGCGTGCCGATTCTTGATCCGATGGCGGTCGGGCCGGACGGGTCGCACTACTACGCGACGGTGCTCGATGCGCGGGCGGAGTCGCCCCCCGATGATCTCGACGAGGTGCGCGATCGCGTGCTGCGGAACATGCGGACGATCGCGGCCTATGAGCGGCTGAGCCAGCTCGCGGAGCCGGCGCGGGCGATCGCGGCGAGCGATGGCCTGGCGGCGGCGCGCGACTTCATCGTGGAGGAAGTGACGCTCGACGCGGAGGTGACGCCCCCGGTGATCACCCGTGACCTCGTTGTCTTCCGGGGCGGTGTGCAGGCGACGCTCCCCGGGGACCGGGCCCCGGGCGTGCTGCAGCAGGAGACGTTCACCGACGAGGTGATCGATGCGGCGCTCGGGCTCGACCCCATGGCGCCGCCGGACAGCGCGGACCCGGAGCGGACGACGATCGTGGTTGACCTCCCGCTGCAGGCGACGGTGTCGCTGGCGCGTGTGCGGGCGCTGCGCCCCTTGACCGCGGAGGCGTACCGGATCGCGGGGGAGCAGCTCGTGTCGCAGATCCAGCAGGAGGAGATCACGACGCTGCTCGACTGGCCCGCGACGTCGCCCTTCTCGTTCGAGCGGCTCGCGGAGACGCTCGACTACACCTTCAACTGGCGTGTCGAGGGGGCTGACGCGGCGCCGACGCCCGAGCCGGAGGCGGAAGCGCCGGCGGAGGGGTGATCCGCGGAGATCGATGACGGGAGAGCGGGCCTGCTGAGCGGGCCCGTTTTTCTTTGGATCCCGTGTTCGTGGTCTGGCTCGCCTGCGGCTCGCGAGACCACGGCACCCGGGCCCATTTGGGAGGATCCGCTGCGCGTCCTTGGGGCTCAGACCTTGATCTTCGCCCAGCCTCCCTGCACGAAGCGTCCTGTGAAGAGCACGCCTCGGAGGAGGAGATCGATGCACAGCCCGATCCAGAGGCCCTGGAGGCCCCAGTCGAGGGGCGATGGGTTCTCGAGGAGGACGGTGCGGATGATCTCGCCTTCGGTTTCGGTCATGCGGGTGATGTCGACGCCGCTCAGGAAGTAGGCGAGGGGGAGACGGATGGCGTAGGTGGAGATCCAGGTGAGGGCCATGGCGACCTTGACGTCGCCGACTCCGCGCATGGCCTGTCGCATGACGATGCTGAGGGCGAAGGGGATCTGGACGATGCCGCAGATGAAGAGGAGGTCGGGTGTGTATTCGAGGTGGATCTCCTGCGAGCTGATGGCGGCGACGAGGTGCTCCGGGAAGATCATGAAGACCGCGCCGAGCCCGCCCATGACGACGACCGCGACGCCGGTGCAGACGAGGACGGCGCGTCGGGCGAGGTCGGGCCTGCGGGCCCCGAGGTACTGGCCGGCGAGGGTGGCGGCGGCGATGCCCATGGCGAAGCCTGGGAGGAAGCTGAGGGCCTCGATGCGGATGGCGATCATGTGCGAGCCGAGCAGTCCGGCGCCCATCCAGCCGACGAAGACGATGACCATGAAGTTCCCGGCCCACATGCCGAAGGTTTCGAGGAAGTTGGGGACGCCCAGGCGGACGAGCCTCTTGATGGTGATCCAGTGCGGGCGCATGCGTCGGCGGCGCAGGCGGATGCCCCAGGTGCCGCTGAGGGCCATGCGGAGGACGACGAGGGCGCCCGCGATGTCGCCTGCGACGGTGCCCAGGGCGACGCCCAGGATCCCGAGGTCGAAGCCGAAGGGGTTCTGGACGAGGACGTTGGTCGCGCCGGTTTCGGGGTCGAGGACGGTGATGTCGATGCCGGAGAGGGCCCAGCTGACGAGGATGTTGACGATGTTGCGGATGGCCATCGCCTGCAGGGGGCGGACGGAGTCTCCCGCGCCCCTGGCGCAGGCGATGAGGACGAAGAGCATGGTCGCGAAGGGCACGCCCCCCGCGATGACGAGCATGTAGAGGCGGAAGGCCTCGCTGGCCTCCGGGCCCATGTTGAGCAGCCCCGCGATGGGGCCGGCGCCGAGGGCGACCAGGGCCCCCACCGCGATGCCCAGGACCAGGGCCAGCAGCACGCTCTGGGCGAGCACGGCGCCCGCGACCGCCATGCGGGAGCCCCCGACGGAGCGGCTGATGAGGGCGGTGGCGCCGACGCCCAGGGCCATGGTGATGAGCCCGATGAACCACATCATGTAGCTGGCGCCCGCGATCGCGTCCGCTTCGGGCACGCCCAGCTGCGAGGCGAGCCAGGTGTCGGTGAGGCCCACGAGGGAGTTCAGGAAGCTCTCGACCATGACGGGCCAGCTGAGGACCCAGATGGCGGCGCCCATGCCCATGCCGGCGAGGCGGCCCGAGCGGAACTTGCCATCCTCGGTGAGGCCGGGCCTCTGGCGGGCGAGCGGCTGGGTGTGGCCGACCTCGCGGGTGCCGGCGACGCCGGACTCGAGGGGGTCGGGCTCGGACTCGGGATCAGGATCGTGGGGCGGGCGCCCACCGGTCGCGTCGGTCCCCTTGTGGGCGGTGGATGGCTCGTCTGTCGGATCTCGCTCGGCGGGCACGCACGCTCCTCAGGCCGGGCATGCATCGGTCCCGGGGGGCGATGCTACGCGTCGCGAGCGCCGGGACACCCGGGGGCTGCTCGCATCAGGCGAGCAGGGCGTCGAGCAGTTCGGGGATCCCCTTGGCGTGGGTGGCGACGGTCTCGAGGATGGGCTTCCGGCCCGCGACGTCGCGGAGGTCGCGGACGAGTTCGTGCTCGCCCGGGTGGTCGGCCTTGTTGCAGACGAAGAGGTCGGCGATCTCGAGGATGCCGGCCTTGTCCATCTGGACCGCGTCGCCCATGCCCGGGGTGAGGACGACCGCGGTCTTGTCGACGTGGTCGCGGACCTTGGTCTCGTTCTGGCCGGCGCCGACGGTCTCGATGAAGACGGTGCGGTAGGCGCCGTCGGGCCCGTCGCCGGTGGTGGCGGCGCCGATGAGTTCGATGATGTCGTCGAGGGCGTGGTAGTCCTCGCCCCCGATGGCGAGGGAGCGGTAGAAGACGCGCTCGCCCAGGGTGTTGAAGTCGACGCGGAGGCGGTCGCCCAGGAGTGCGCCCCCGGTGATGGGGCTCTTGGGGTCGAAGGCGACGACGGCGCAGCGGCCCGGGGTCGCGTCCGCCTCGGCGCGCCGGGTGTATTCGCCGGCGAGCTGGGCGACGAGGGTCGACTTGCCGGCGCCGGGGGAGCCGGTGATCCCGATGACGCGGGAGGGGCGGGCCTTCTTCGCGTCCGGGCGGAGGGGGCGCTCGTCGTGGGCGAGGGAGATGTCGCGGCCCAGGCGGGCGACGGGGTGGTCGGATCTCGTCGAGGCGTCGCGCTCACGGACGACGGAGCGGACCGCGTTGACGATGTCCTGCAGGCCGGTGCCGGTGGTGAAGCACTCCGCGACGCCCATCGCCTTGAGCTTGGGGATGTCCTCCTGCGGGAGGATTCCGCCCATGTGGACGGGGATGTCGGGGCGGCCGACCTTCTCGAGGCTCTGGATGAGGCGCGGGCCCAGCGAGAGGTGGCTGTTGGACATCATGCTGGCGGCGACGACGTCGCAGTCCTCGTCGCGGGCGGCGATCGCGAGCGACATGGGGGTCTGCCAGAGGCCCGAGTAGATGACGTGGGCGCCGGAGTCGCGGAGGGCGCGGGCGATGACCTTGACGCCCCGGTCGTGGCCGTCGAGGCCCATCTTTCCGAGGAGGACGCGCGGGCGGTGATCGAGGTCCGCGCAGCGGTCCTTCTTCTCGAACTCGTGGGTGGCGACGCCGAGGGTGGTGGCCATGCGGTCTGGTCCTCCGGGCTTGGACGGTTTGGGGCGGGGCTGGGTTGATACAGCCGAGGCCCCGGACCCGACAGGTTAGGCGCTGGAGGGCAGGATGCTTGTCTCGGGGGCGCCCGGGCCACAGTTGGCGCGGGCGAAGCGTTCGAGCTCCGCGGCGGACATGCGGTGGAGGCCCGCGCGGACGCCGATCATGGCGAGCTCTGCGGATTGCTCGATGCCCAGCTTGCGCCCGAGGGTGGTGCGGCGGCGTTCGATGGCCTTGACGGTTCTCTTGAGGTCGACCGCCATGTCCTCGCGTCGGCGCCCCAGGGCGAGGAAGCGGAGGACCTCGAGCTCGCCCGAGGTGAGGCGGGCGAGCGGGCCGGCGCTGGAGACATACTTGAGCCTCTTGACCGCGATGCCCGGGGGAAACACGGTGTGGACATCGGGGCGGATGGCGATGGCGAAGAGGCCTATCAGCCCGCGTCCTTCGACGACGGGGGCGGCGGCCCACCAGAGTTCGCGGGTGCTGACCATGTCGACGACGATGGTCTCGGGCTCGCGCTGGCGGACGAGCGAGGCGAAGACCTCCGCTCGTTCCTCCGCGACTTCCGGTCGGAAGAGCTTGCTGATCCGCCTTCCGACGCCCATGGTGGGCCCGAGTGCGGGGTCGAAGACATCGCCCTGGGAGTAGGTCAGGGTGCCGTCCGGGTCCATGCAGAGGATGCCGCAGACGCCGGTGGCGGTGAGGAGGCCCATGACCGAGGAGAACTGGTAGGTCGCGAGCCAGGCGGGGGGCTGGCCTGCGGTGGCGGTGGCCTGGGTGCCCAGGCGGATGGTGGCGAGCGTGCCATCGTGATTTGGGCTTTGGCCGTTTGTCATATCTTCGGGTTACAAAACTGCTCACAGAATGTCAACGCGGGGACAATATAGCCCACGTTCGCGTGCTCGTATGCATCGGGTTCGGTGCGCGAAATACAGATGGACGGGAGCGGTTTTGCCCGGGCCGATCGGCTCAGCCTTCGCGCGGGGCGACGACGAGGCGGCGCTGGAGGTCGGGGACCCAGGTGCCTCCGGGATTCTCGACGGTGACCGCGAAGAGCTGGACGCGGCCCACGGGGATGCCCGGATCGATGGGGACGACGATCTCGCCCGAGGCGGAGGCGTTGAAGACGCCCCCTGAGATCTTCTGCTCGAGGCCCCGTTCGTCGATGACCCAGACCTGGTATTGCTCGATGTCGGGGTCGTTGGGGTCGAGGCCCACGAAGCGGAGGTAGCCCTGTTCGAGGTCGTCGTTCCAGACGACATCGCCCTGGATGCCCTGCTGCTCGGCGGGGGCGTCGGGCAGGTCGAAGGGCTGCCAGGCGAGGCGGACGGTGCCCGGGAGATCGAGGAGGCGGCGGCGCTCGACCTGGAGCTCTTCCTGATCCTGAGCGGGGGTGAGGCTGGCGATCCGGAGCTCGGCCCGTTCGAGGTCGGCGGAGGCGAGGGCGAGGCGCTCTGCGAGCTCGACGGCGCGCACGGATTCGGCGTCGGCTCGCTCGCGGGCGTCGGCGAGGAGGCGGGCGTTGCTTTCGGCCTGTGACTGTGCGTCGGCGAGCTGGCGGGTGAGTTCGGCGGCGCGGCTGCGCTCGGAGCGGAGGGTTTGGAAGGCGACGACGCCCCCGACGGTGAGCAGGGCGAGCGAGGCGGCGACGGCGAGGACGGACCAGAGTGGGAAGGGGCGTGGGGCGGGCGGGTTGGCGGCTGACGGGGCGACGACGGCGCGGCCCTCGCGTTCGAGGCGTACGCGGAGGTGAGTGGGGAGAGGTGAGCGCGGGGTGAGGCCGGCGTGGAACGCCGAGGCGGCCTGCTCCGCGGGGTCGTCGTGGGGAGGCGGGCGCTGGCCCCTGGGGGTGGCATCGAGGGCGCGATCGATGTGGTCAGGCTCGTTCATCGCTCCCCCTTTCCGTGCTGGCGGTGTTCGAGTTGGTCGCGGACGCGTCGGAGGCCGTTTCGGATTCTTGACTTGACGGTGCCCAGCGGGCTGCCGGTGATCTCGGCGATCTCGGGGTGGGTTCTTCCGAGCTCGATGGCGAGGCGGAGGGCGATGCGGTGGTCCTCGTCGAGCTCGTTGAAGATCTCGACCGCGGCGCGGGCGAGCTCGCTGGTGTCGGCGGGGGGTGTGCCCGGGTCGATCGGATCGAGGGCTTCGGGCATGGCGGACTCGGGGCGGGCGGCGGAGCGGCGGTAGCGGTCGATGAGGATGCGGCGGGTGAGGACGGAGACGAAGGTGATCTCCGCGCCGCGGGCGGGGTCGAAGCGGTCGGCCTTTCGCCAGAGGTGGAGGAAGATGTCCTGCACAGCGTCCTCCGCGTCGGCGTGGGAGCCTGTGAACCGCAGGGCGAGGGACCAGATGAGGTCCCCGTAGAGGTCGATGACCTCGGCGACCGCGTCGGAATCGCCCGAGGCGACGCGCTGGAGGGGCAGGGGATGAGCGGGGCCTTGCTGCAACGGGGCGAGGCTAGCAGGGCGCGGGTTGAGCCGCAGGGCGAGCAAAGGAACGCCGGCCCCGGTCGGGGGGCGGCGTTCGACGGCGCGGGCCGGGCACAAGGGGGACGGCCCGGGCGGCGCGTGTTGGCGTCAGTCGCGACGCCGGCGGGCGGCGAGCGTGGCGCCGGCGAGACCCAGCCCCGCGAGAGCCCCGGGTGAGGGGACGACCGCGATGGCGGTGATGAGGGCGCCGCCCCCGATCTCGCCCAGGGCGGTGGCCTGGCCGGTCGCGAGGTCGATGGTCCAGAAGGTGGAACGGCTGAGATCGTTGCTGACGACGGAGGCGTAGGCGATGCCGGAGAGGCCCGAGATGTCAAAGCCGACGGTGTCGCCGAGGTCGACGCCCAGCGAGCCGACGGTGCGGAGCGTGCCGGCGCTGTTGGCCTGGGTGACGAGGACGTCGAGGCCGGTGTCGATGCCATAGAGCTGGGAGGTGGTGGCGCCGAAGAAGCTGTTGGTGTAGGCGGAGCCCACGATGTTGGGGTTCATCCCGGCGTTCATGTCGTCGGCGGCGTAGAAGAGGGGGGTGACCTGGGTGGCGCCCCCGGTGTCGGGGTTGAGGACGAGGTTCTGGTCGGCCTCGCTGACGACGCGGATGCGGTCGATCGTGGGGTTGAAGTCGAATCCGAACTGGGAGCCATTGAGGGCGGGTGCGAAGCCCGAGCCGACGCGGGTGGCGGCGCCGGTCGAGGTGTCGATGGAGTAGAGGTTGCTGAAGCTGCCCAGGGCGTAGAGCCTCCCGTCGGCGGGGCGGAAGTCGATGCCCAGGATCTGCTCGTTGGCGGCGAGCCCCTGGAGGAAGACGCCGGAGTCGATGGCGTTCGGTGTGGAGGCGTTGAAGGAGACGAGCGTCTGGTTGGCGGTGACGCCGAAGATGCGTTCGGCGTGGGCGGCGCCGGCGATGATGCCCAGCGTGGCGGCGGTGAGGATGGCGCGGGAACGGTGATTCATGTGTGCTTCTCCTTGGTGAGGGCGTCCGGCTCCGCGGGACGCGACTGGTTGTCTGCGTGGAGATCGCGCCCGGGCCTGTTCTGGCCCACGGATTCCGGCGGCGGCCCGTGTCGGGCGGCCGCCGGCCCTCGATCTCCTCGGTCGTTGGGGATTACGGGGCAGGGGAGCAGATGGATGAGCACCGGACGGGCGAAAAAAGAAAGAGGCCCGCGCCTGGGGCGCGGGCCTCGTGGTTTTCGCGTGTTTGCGGGTCAGCCCTTGGTTACGGGCAGCCGGCGCTGAAGGCGGCGAGGAAGGCCGAGATGTCGGCGAAGGTGTACTGGCCGGCGGGTGCGGCGAGGTCGGCGGCGGGGTCCTGGCTGCTGAAGGCGGCGAGGAAGGCGGAGATGTCCGCGAAGGTCAGGCTGCCGAAGGGCTCGGCGAGATCGGCGGCGTTGCAGCCTGCGGGATCGGTGCAGCTGCTGACGGTGACTCGGATGGCATCGACAGCGGCTTCGACGACATTCTGCGTGCCGATGTCGTTGGCGATGAAGCGGAGCCGGCCCTGGCCCGCGGCACCGCCGATGTAGTCGACGCCCTCGACGAGGGTGTCGGTCCGCCAGGCGCCGAGGGCGGTGGTGACGGTGCGGACCACGGTGTAGGAGGCTCCCCCGTTGGTGGAGACGAGGACGCGGAAGGAGTCTCCGCCCTGGAGCTGGCCGTTGGGGACGTCGTTGAACCAGTAGGCGTAGTCGACGGTAGAGCCCGGCAGGAGGTCGATGGGCGGGCTGGTGAGGATGGTTTCGCCGTTATCGACGTCGGAGTTGCTGGTGGCGGAGGTGTTGTCGGTCAGCCAGCAGGAGCCGGAGCCATCGAAGTCGGTGGCGGGGTCGCCTCGCCCGTTGTTGACGGGGACTCCGAGCTGCCACTGTCCGTCGGAGGCGTTGCCGGTGACGGTGTAGCCCAGGTCGACCTGCCCGTTGTCGTCGAAGGCGACGACGGTGCCATCGGAGACGATGGTCTGCTGGGTGCCGCTGGCGGGGAGGGTGTTGAGCCCGGTGACGGATCCGATGGTCTGGATGATGTACTCGGGGTCCTGTCCGCAGGCGAAGGCGGGGAGGTTGACCTGCCAGAGGTTGCCGTCGGTGTTGATGAGAGCGGCGGCGCTGAAGGTGGACGCGCCGGCGGGTCGGAAGAGGACCTCGGGCGTGCCCACGATGGCCTCGCCGTCCGGGGAGATGGTGATCTCGAAGGAGGTGGGGACACCCGGCGCGAGTTCGGAGGGGAGGTCCCCGTCGGTGAAGTAGCTGAGCCCGTCGAACTGGGCGGTGACATCGAGCTCGTAGGCGATGATCTGGTCGCCCGAGGGGTTGGAGGCGGAGGCGCGGACGAAGTAGGTGCCGGCGGCGAGGCTTGCGGAGACGGTCTCGTCGCCCCCGAGGCCGGCGTTATTGGCGGAGGCGATGACGGTGGTGCCGTTGGAGCCGATGATGGCGACCGCGGGATCGAGGAAGAGGAGGGGGTTGTAGGGCTGGCTCTCGTTGCAGGAGCTGGTCTGGGGGCCGGCCTGGTAGAGCCCGCCCTGCGGGCGGAGGGTGACGGTGACCTCGGAGGCCTGGCTCAGCGTGAAGCTGTAGAAGTCGACGTCGGTGTCGTCGTCGAGCGATACGAGCCTGACCGTGGTGCTGTCATCGATGCCGAGCGTGCCGATGCCGGTGGCGGATGCGGCGTTGTCGTTGGGCTCGTTGGGGTCGCCGTAGTGGCGCTGGGCGTTGAGGATATCGTCGAACTGGGGTCCGACGAAGTTGAGGTTGATGAAGGGCTCCATGAGCTTGGAGTTGGTGACGGGGCAGGTGTGGAGCTGGCCCATGCCGTGGCCGTGCTCGTGCCAGAGGACGTTGCGGAGGCGGAGGGAGTTGCCGGAGGTGTTGGTGTAGAAGCCGTCGGCGGTATCGATGACCATGTCGCCGCGCTGGGGGAAGAAGTTGTAGGCGAGGGTGCCGGAGTTGCCGTCGATGGGCTTGCCGGTCATGCGCATGTCACCGCGGACGCCGGCGATGCCGGGCGCGGAGTCGGCGCCGCTGAAGTCGAGGGCGGCGCCGTCGTCGTTGGGCTCGAGGACATAGGTGTTCCCGCTGACGTCGCCCCAGACGGCGAAGATGTCGTCGTAGATGGCGCGCCAGGTGGCGCGGTTGCCATAGATGCCGTCGAGGAAGGCGTTGAGGTTGTTGGGGGCGGAGGGCTCGCCGACGCCGGAGGGGACGGTGGTGCCGTCGGGCGGGAAGGAGTAGGTGAGGATGGTGGGGTTGCCCTGGCCTCCGCCGTTCGGGTCGAGGGCGGTGGCGTTCCAGCGGCTGGTCTGCTCGAAGGCCATGGGGTTGGTGGCCTGCATGTTGCTGAGCCCGAAGCTGATGATTTCCTCGAAGGCCATGATGACCTCGGGGTTGGTGCCCGGGACGAAGCAGGTCTGGACGGGCGCCCAGTCGGGGCTCCTGACCATGTCCGCGAGGTTGGCTGCCATGCGCTGGTGGACGGGGCTGAAGGTCTCGAAGGCTTCGCGGGTGACGAAGTCGGCGACCCTGGCGTAGGCCTCGTCGAGTTCGGCCTCGGTCAGCGGGATATCAGTGCCCTGCATGTCGGCCTGCGGGAGAGCGGCGGGGAAGGCGGGGACGGGCTGCCCGCGTTCTTCGAGCTTCTGCGCGATGACCGCACGGTCCTGCTCGGGCAGGGCGTGGAAGGTCTGCGCCTCGATCAGCTTGAACGCGGCGGCCTTGATCTCTGCGGGCGCGCCGTGCGAGCACGATTCGGGCGAACAGGCGACGCCGGCGGAGGCGAAGGTGTCCGCGGGCCGGGCGAGTGCGATCGGGGTCCCGTCGGTGAGCAGGGCCTCGCCTGCAACGGCGGACCCACCCGCGACGAGCGCGAGGGCGAGGGTGGAACGAATGCGCATGATGGTTCTGTCTCCGATTGTCGCCCGTGGTCGTCCGCGTGCAGAATGCACACGGGCGGAGTGACCACGGGTGGGTGCATCCCCTGACCCGTCCGCACGGGCCGAGATCCGGTCTTGGCGAACGGTCGAGAACAACCGGACGCCCCTCTTCCCACGATCCGGACACTCTACCCGGAAACGGCGGGATTGCCCAGTCATCCGACCCAGTACCAAAGAGATACCGGACCGCAGCGGGCGCACAACCGCCCCTGATCGGCGGACGTTCTCCAGATTCGCTCCGGGAGCCCGCCGGTTCCGCGCGCCTGAGCGCCGATGCGCGAGAAGCACTTCAGCGGGTGGCGGGCAACAGCCGAGAACCTGGATCGATCCTGATTCGGGGGTGCCCTGGCTCCGGACCGGGAAGAGGCCCGTTTGGCCCGCCGCAGCGAGGGGAGCGAGAAGCGCTCTTGACCATGCCCGATCGCCATCCGAATCCGAACCGACCGGTGCTGGCTTCCGCCGACGGGCTGGTGGACGCCTTCTTTGATACCTGTCTCGAGCTGCTGTGCATCGCGGACCTCGATGGCCGCTTCGTGCGGGTCAACGAGGCGTGGGGCCGGCTGCTCGGGTACGACCCGGACCGGCTCGCGGGGCAGGCCTTCGTGCGCTTCGTGCATCCCGACGATGTCGAGCCGACGCTCGCGGCGCTCGGGGACCTGTCGGCGGACCGGGTCGTCGAGCGGTTCACGAATCGGTACCGGGCGGCGGACGGGGGGTACCGGTCCATCGAGTGGCGGGCCCGTCGCGTGGGCGACTACGTCTTCGCGGCGGCGCACGATGCGACCGAGCGGCACCGGCGCGAGGCGGAACTCCTGGCGTTGACGAGGCGCCTGGAGGAATCGCAGGCGGTGGCCCGCGTGGGGAGCTGGTCGTTCGATCCGGGGTCGGGGGAGATCTTCTGGTCTCGGCAGATCTACCGGATCTTCGATCGGCCCGAAGCGCAGCCGCCCCCCGGGTACGCGGAGGCGGTCGCGTATTACGACGATGAATCGGGGGCGCGGGTGCGGGAGGCGATCGCGCGGACCGTGAGCGACGGGACTCCGTACGACCTCGCGCTGAGGCTGCGGGACGGCTCGCAAGGCGTGCGTTTCGTGCGGGCGGAGGGGCACGCGCGGCGCGACCATGCTGGGCGTATCGTCGGGCTTTTCGGGACAGTGATGGACGTGACCGAGCAGGTGGAGCGTGAGCGTGACCTGCTGGAGCTCACCGAGCGGCTCGAGGAGTCGCAGGCGGTCGCGAACGTGGGGAGCTGGACGCACGACCTGACGACGGGGCGGATCTCCTGGTCGAGGCAGCTCTTCTGGATCAACGGTCGGGACCCCGAGGGGCCGCCGCCGGCGTTCGACGAGGTCTTGACGGACTACGACGACGAGTCCGGGGCGCTGCTCGCCGCGGCGGCCCGCGAGGCGGCGGAGCACGGGACGCCCTACGAGCTCGTGCTGCGCACGCGGCACGCGAAGAACGGGGTGCGCTTCGTTCGGGCCCGTGGGAGGGCGCGACGAGGCGGGGCGGATCGTCGGGCTGTACGGGACGGCGCTGGACGTGACGGCGGAGGTGGAGCGCGAGCGGGAGCTTCGTTCGCTGACGGATCGTCTGGAAGAATCGCAGGCGGTCGCGAACGTGGGAAGCTGGGCGTTCGACCTCACGACGGGCGAGGTGTCGTGGTCAAGGCAGTTGTTCCGCATTTACGGGCGCGATCCCGCGGACGGACCCCCGGACTACGAGGGCGTGCTCTCCGACTACGACGGCGAATCGGCGCCCATGCTGGACGCCATGGTCCGTGAAGCGGTGCAGAACGGGACCCCCTACGAGGCGGTGCTGAAGACCCGGCACGGTCACCACGGGGTGCGCTTTGTCCGGGCGAAGGGGCGGGCCAGGCGCGACGATCACGGGGCGATCGTCGCGTTGTTCGGGACGGTCATGGACGTGACCGAGCAGATCGAGCGCGAGGAGGAACTCCGGCGGGCGCGGGCGGCGGCGGAATCCGCGAGCCAGGCCAAGGGCTCGTTCCTGGCAAACATGAGCCACGAGATCCGAACGCCCATGACCGCGATCCTGGGGTACGCGGACCTGCTGCACACGCTGCCCCGCGAGGAGCTGTCGACGGACCTGATCGGCGATGCGATCGAAACGATCCGGAGGAACGGCACGCACCTGCTCGCGCTGATCAACGACATCCTCGACATGTCGAAGATCGAGGCGGGCAAGATGACGCTCGAGCGGAGGGCGTTCGATCCGCGTTCGCTCGTTTCGGACATCGTCGACCTCCTGGCTTCGAAGGCCTCGATGCGGGCCATCGGGTTCGGGGCGGCGTTCGACGATGCGCTGCCCGATGCGCTCAGCGGGGACGCGGTGCGGGTGCGGCAGGTGGTGCTGAACCTCGCGGGGAACGCGGTGAAGTTCACGGACGCGGGGCGCGTGGGCATCGGCGTGTCGTGGCGGGCCGACGAGGGCGACGAGGGGTGGCTGTCGATCGAGGTGAGCGACACCGGGATCGGCATGAGCCCCGACCAGGTCGACGAGGTGATGAGCGGGGACGCGTTCACGCAGGCGGACAGCTCGATGTCGCGGCGCTACGGGGGGTCCGGGCTCGGGCTGCGGATCTGCCGGGAGTTGGTGTCGCTCATGGGAGGGAGAATCCGGGTTTCATCCGAGATGGGGGTCGGCAGCGTCTTCCGTGTGGAACTGCCGATGCGCCTCGCGGTGCCCGGGGACGTCGAGCGGAACGAGCCCGCGAGCGGGCCGGCGCAGGCCCGAAGAGCCGACGCCCTGCTGGGCGTGCGGGTGCTCGTCGCGGAGGACGGCGTCGACAACCAGCGCCTCATCCGCCTGCACCTCGAGAGGCTCGGCGCGCAGGTCACCATGGTCGAGGACGGGCGGGCGGCGGTCGACGCGGTGGCGGAACGGGCAAGCGTGGGCAACAGGTTCGACCTCGTGCTGCTCGATATGCAGATGCCCGTGATGGACGGGTACGAGGCGGCGCGGCTGCTGGCGCGGGACCATCCCGCGACCCCCGTGATCGCGCTGACCGCGCACGCGATGCTGGGCGATCGGGAACGCTGCCTGAGGGCGGGGTGCGTCGACTACCTGACGAAGCCCCTCGATGTCGATGCCCTGGCGGCGGCGTGCACGCGTTGGTCCGCGCAGCGACTTTCGGCCTGAGGCGGGGGCGACCGGCCTTGGATGTGAGGGTGGGCTTGGCCAGGCGGGCGCGGGGGCTGCTCGCCTCCGGAGCGCCCCGCGGGCGGGGAGAAGCAATGGGCACGGGCGGACTTGAACCACCGACACCGGCATTTTCAATGCCGTGCTCTACCAACTGAGCTACGTGCCCGACTTGTCAGCCCGGTATCGGCGTTCGGGCGCCGGGACCGGGACCCCAAGCGTACCCGCGGGCGGGACGGGGTCAACCTGGCGCGATGACGAAGGGTCGGGGGGCGGCGGTACCATCGGGCGATGCCCGAGAACCGGCCCGACCCATCCTCCGCCCCCGCTGAGCCTTCCGCGAGCGGGGCATCCCCTGTCCCGGTGCTCTCGGTCCGCGACCTCGAGACGCATTTCCCGGTCCGGTCGGGCCTGCTTGGGCGGGTGACCGACCATGTCCGGGCGGTTGACGGGGTCAGTTTCGAGATCGGGCCCGGTGAGACGCTCGGGCTGGTGGGCGAGTCGGGGTGCGGGAAGACGACGGTGGGCCGGACGCTCCTGCGCCTGCAGGCGGCGACGGGGGGGCGGGTGCTGTTCGAGGGGACGGACGTGTTCCGGGCGTCCGGGGCGGAGCTGCGGGCGTTGCGCCGGCGGATGCAGATCGTCTTCCAGGACCCCGCGGGGAGTCTGAACCCCAGGATGCGGATCGCGGAAATCGTGGCGGAGCCCCTGGTGGTGCACGGTCTCGCGAAGACGCGGGGCGAGCGCCGGGCGAGGGCGGAGGAGCTGCTGGAGCGGTGCGGGATGCCCCGTTCGGCGGCGGACCGCTACCCCCACGAATTCTCGGGCGGGCAGCGCCAGCGGATCGGGATCGCGCGGGCGTTGGCGCTCGGGCCCCGGTTCATCGTGTGCGACGAGCCGACGAGCGCGCTCGATGTTTCGATCCAGGCGCAGATCGTGAACCTGCTGGGGGACCTGCAGAAGGACCTGGGCCTGAGCTACCTCTTCATCAGCCACGACATGGCGGTGATCCAGCATGTCTGCAGGCGGATCGCGGTGATGTACAAG
Source organism: Phycisphaerales bacterium (assembly GCA_036788215.1). Taxonomy (GTDB): domain Bacteria; phylum Planctomycetota; class Phycisphaerae; order Phycisphaerales; family UBA1924; genus DAIQNV01. The sequence continues at coordinate 20,603 of DAIQNV010000007.1, forward strand.
GGCAAGATCGTGGAGGAGGGGCCCCGGGAGGCGATCCTGTCGGACCCGCAGAACGACTACACCAAGAAGCTGCTGTCGGCGGTCCCCAAGGCGGACCCGCGGTCGCGGCGGGCGCCGGAGGGGGCTCGGGCCGGGTTGGGGGCCGGGGTGGGGGCGTGAGCCCGGCGCTGCGGGCGGCGCTGGTCATCGCGGGCGTCGGGGCGGTGTACATCGCGTCCGCGAGGCTGGGTGAGCTGGTGGCGACGCTGCCCGGGAACATCAGCCCGGTGTGGCCCCCCTCCGGGGTCGCGCTGGCGGCGGTCCTGGTCTTCGGTCGCTGGGCGGCGCTCGGCGTGTGGCTCGGGGCGGTGCTGAACGGGGTGTGGACCGCGGGGACGGTGAACCCGGCGGTGATCGGGATGGAGGCGCTTCTGAGCGTCGGGGACGCCCTGAGCCCCCTGGTCGGGGCGGTGCTGCTCGCGCGGGTGGGGAACGCGAGCCGGCCCTTCGAGCGGCTCCGAACCACGCTGGCGTTCATCGCGCTGGCGGCGGTGGTGGCGACGGTCGTCAACCCGACGCTCGGGCTGACGCTCCGGTGGCTCCTGGCCGGGGGGCCCTGGGACACGCTGACCTGGCTCACCTGGTGGCTGGGCGATGCGGTGGGCGTGCTGGTGGTGACGCCCCTGCTCCTGGCGTGGCGGGCGTGGCCCAGGTCGCTTCGGCCCGGGCTGTGGTGGGTGGAGCTGGTCGCGGTGGAGGGCGCGGTGCTGGGGATCGTGTGGGTCGTCATCCGCGCGGGGGCCTCGTTCGAGTACACGCTGATCCCGGTGCTGGTGTGGGCGGCGCTGCGGCTCGGCTTGCACGGGGTGACGCTCGCGCTGCTGACGGTCTCGCTGGCGTCGATCGTGACGACCTCGCTCGGGGTCGGGGCGTTCGCTGCTGAGGATCTCAACCGGTCGCTGCTGCTGATCCAGGCGTTCGTCGGGGTGGCGTCGATCACGCCCCTGGTGCTGGTGGCGGCGATGCACGAGCGCCGCTCCGCAGCGGAGCGGGCCCAGACCGAGCGGGTGCGCCGGACGACCCTTGAGGGCGACCTCGCGGTCGCCCGGGATGTGCAGCGGGCGCTGTTGCCCTCGGGCCAGCCGAGCGTGCCGGGGTACGAGATCGTCGGGTGGAATCAGCCGGCGGATCAGACGGGTGGCGACTACTTCGACTGGCAGCTGCTGCCTTCCGGGCGGTGGGCGGTGTCGATCGCGGATGTGACGGGCCACGGGATCGGGCCTGCGCTGATCACCGCGTTCACGAGGGCCTACGCCCGGTCGAATCTGCCGGGCGACTCGGACCTGACGGGGGCGGTCGGACGGATCAACGCCCTGGTCTACCCGGATCTCGCGGACGGACGGTTCGTGACCTTCGCAGCGGCGGTCCTTGATGCTGAGCGGCACATCGTGGAGCTGGTCTCCGCGGGGCACGGGCCGACGATCGTGTGGCGGGAGGCGACCGGGGAGACGGAGTTGCTGGCGGCGGACGGGCTGCCCCTTGGGATCGTGGAGGAGTGGGATGCGGAGGGGCACGCGACGATCGGGCTGTCGCCCGGGGACATGGTCGTGCTGACCACGGACGGGATCTTCGAGCGGGCGGACGCGGAGAAGGTGCAGTTCGGGATCGAGGGGCTGGTCGGGGCGATCCGGGAGGGGGAGCGCGGGTCCGCCGAAGGGGTGATCGAGTCGATCCGCGGCGCGGTCGAGGCCCACGCCCGGGGGGCGAAGGCTCTGGACGACGCGACGATCGTGGTGATCCGCCGGGACCGGTGACTCTGGTCAGCGCCCGGACTTCTCGAGGGCCTTGACCAGGGCCCGGACCTTCATCCGGGCCATCTGGGTCATGCGGTCGATGATGAGGACGCCATCGAGGTGATCGAGTTCGTGCTGCCAGCATCGGGCCAGGAGGCCCCCCGCCCGGGCGGTGTGGCGCTGGCCCTCGAGGTCGGTCCAGCTCATCTCGACCTCGGGGGGCCTTGGGAGTTCGCCCCGGATGCCCGGGAGGCTCAGGCAGCCTTCTTCGTAGAGGGTCGGGGCGCCGGTGGTGCGGTCGACCACGGGATTCAGGTAGACCACGGGGCCCCCGGTGGCGGTGCGGGGGTCGGCGGAGACGGAGAACCCCTCGTCCGCGTCCTCGGGGAGTTCCGCGACGAACATCCTCCAGGGGAGGCCGACCTGGGTGGCGGCGAGGCCGATGCCATCGGCGCCCCGCATCAGGTCGATCATGCGGTGGGCGACGGCGCGGACCTCGGGCGTGGGGTCGACCTCGTCGGCCCTTTCGCGGAGGATCGGCGCGGGGTAGATCTGGATGCGGAGGCTGCCGGGGTCGACGGTCATCGCGCGATGGTAGGGGCATCGGCCCGGGGAGTGGGCCCGGACGGGGCGAGGGGGGATCGGTTGGGGGCGGGGCGGCGGGGGGCGGCACGGGTGGTGTACGATGA
>DAIQNV010000007.1:23163-33909 GCA_036788215.1 Phycisphaerales bacterium
CAGCCCCACCAGCCCCAGGAGACCCCATCGCGTGGCACTGTTTGGCAAGAAGAAGGACGAGGTCGACGACGCCCAGATCGGCGAAGGCCAGAACGGGGCCGGGCAGCCGACCGGTGGGGCGTTCAACCCGGAGAAGGCCAAGGTCTTCTTCGAGCGGGCCCAGGCTGTCCACGACACGACGAACTACGAGTACGCGATGCAGCTCTGGCTGAACGGGCTGGCGCAAGACCCGTCGAGCCAGGAGGGGTTCGAGGGGTTCATCCGCTCCGCGGCGAACTACATCAATGAGGAGAAGAAGCCCAACGCGAAGGAGATCGCCAAGGGTCTCCAAGGGTCGGGGCGGGTGTTGAAGTACCAGCACGCGCTCCTGGCCTGGGGCGTCAGGCAGGCGGACATGCCGACGGCGCTCAAGGCGGCGGAGGCGGCCTCGAGCCTGGGCCTGCGCAAGCAGACGGAGACGCTGGGGCGGGTCGCCTTCAACCTGGCCAACGCGGACAAGCGCCGGAAGAAGGACACCTATGTGAAGCTCATGGATGTCTTCGCCGGGGCGGGCGTGTACGAGCTGGCGCAGGAGGCGGGCCAGGTCGCCAAGCAGATCGATCCCTCCGACGGACCCCTCGACGCGCGCCTGAAGGAGATGATGGCCCAGGCGGCGATCTCCAAGGGTGGCTTCGACGAGACTGCGGGGCAGGAGGGGGGCTTCCGGCGCAACATCCGCGACGCGAACCGCCAGGGCCTGCTCGAGGGCGCCGACTCGATCAGCAAGACCGCGGACGTGAAGGACCGGCTGCTCGCGGATGCGGAGGCCATGTACAACGCGAACCCCGCGGACCTGACGCGCCTCGACAAGTACGGCAAGGCGCTGCTCGACCGGGGCAAGACCGCCGACCAGATGAAGGCGATCACGCTCTTCAGCAAGGCGTACAAGGACACGGGCCAGTTCCGCTACCGCCAGCAGGCGGGCGAGGTGATGATCCGGCGGATGCGGATGGGCGTGCGCCAGCTCGAGGCGAAGCTCGACGCGGCGCCCGACAACGCCGACCTCCGGGGCAAGCTGGAGCAGGCGAAGAAGCAGCTTCTTGAGAAGGAAGTCGAGGAGCTGAAGCTGCAGGTCGAGAACTACCCGACGGACCTCGGGCTCAAGTTCGAGCTGGGCAAGCGGTGCTTCGCCAAGGGCGAGTACGATGGTGCGATCGAGCTGTTCCAGATCGCCCAGGACGACGCCAAGCACCGGCGAGGGGTGCTCAACTACATGGGCCAGGCCTTCCTGAAGCTGGGGGGCTGGGAGGACGCGGCGATCGAGACCTTCCGCCGGGCCCTGAGCGAGATGCCGGACCAGAACACCGACCTGGGCATGGAGCTCCGCTACTTCCTGATGTGCGCCCTGGAGGACAAGGCGCGGACCGCCAAAGACCTCGAGGCGGCCCAGGACGCGGACAAGCTCGCGGCGGGCATCGCGATCCAGAAGTTCAACTACCGCGACATCCGCGACCGGCGCGAGGCGATCAAGGCCCTGATCGAAGAGCTCAAGGCGGCGTGAGTCTCCACGAGGCAAGGCGATGAAGCCCGTCGCGATCATCCCGGCCCGGCTCGGCTCGACCCGCTTCCCGAGAAAGGCTCTCGCGGACGACACGGGGAAGCCCCTGGTGGTGCACGTCTGCGAGCGGGCGGCTCTGGCGAGCTCCATCGGGCGGGTGGTGGTGGCGACGGACGCGGAGGAGATCGCGGACGCGGTGCGGGCGCACGGGTTCGAAGCGGTCCTCACCGGGGAGCACGAGAACGGGACGAGCCGTGTGGCGGAGGCGGCCCGGACGCTGGGCCTGGCCCCCCAGACGGTGATCGTCAACGTGCAGGGCGATGAGCCCGAGATCGATCCCGGGATCATCGAGGCCGCGGCTTCCACGCTTGGGGCGCGATTCGCGGATGGGGCCCGCCCGCGGTGCGGCACGGTCGCTGCGCCCTTCGCGGAGGGGGAGGATCCCGCCAATCCCAACATCGTGAAAGCGATTGCAGGGGTGGCGGCGCCCGGGTCCGGCATCGCCCCGGCGCTGTATTTCACGAGGGCTCCGGCGCCCTATCCCCGCGACGGGGCGGAGCCGGCGTATCTCAAGCACATCGGGATTTACGCGTACACCTTGTCGGACCTCGTGGGGTACCTCGCTCTCCCGCCTTCGCCACTTGAACGCACCGAGAAGCTCGAGCAGCTCCGCTGGCTGGAGCACGGGCTCCCGATGGCGGTCGCGATTCGGCCCGCGGCCCACCACGGGATCGATACTCCCGAGCAGTACGCGGCGTTTGTGGCCCGCTGGCGGTCGGGGTCCGGGCGCTTGCGCTCGGGATCGGCCTAAATCGAATCTTTACCCTTGTCGGGGTGGTGCACAAGGCACCCAACATGTGGTACGATCGGACATGCCCCTTGCCCCGGACATGCCCCTTCGCGAGGCGCCCGACCAGCGCCCGCGCCACCCCCGCACGGCTCCGCCCAGCCAGGGCTCCGTCGTGCCCCCGGTCGCCGACTTTCGTACAACCCGTTCCCCTGCCGAGACCTACGCCGCGAACCGACCGCGTTCGGGCTCGGGGTCCGGGTCGTCTTCGGCGCCGGCGTCGCCCTCGTCCGGGGGTTCGCTGCTCGCGGAGGCTGGCCAGAGGTCGGACCTGACGGAGTTCTACAGCCCCGTTCCCGACGGGTACCGGCACGGGTTCCATAAGTATGTCTTCGTCGTGGGCACGGTGATGAGTGGGCTGGGCAAGGGGATCTTCGCGTCGAGCGTCGCGAAGATGATGAAAGACAAGGGCCTGGTGGTCGCCCCCATCAAGATGGAGGGCTACCTCAACATCGACGCGGGCACGCTGAACCCCTATCGCCATGGCGAGGTCTTCGTCCTGCAGGACGGCACCGAGTGCGACATGGACCTCGGGACCTACGAGCGGATGCTCGACCAGGACCTGGCGCGGTGGAACTTCGTGACCGCGGGGCAGGTCTATTCCGAGATCCTCGACCGCGAGCGCCAGGGTGTGTACCTCGGGCGTGACGTGCAGATGATCCCGCATGTCACCGGTGAGGTGAAGCGGAAGCTGCGGGAGCTGGCGCTGCGCGGTGACGGGACCCGCCCGGCGGATGTCGTGATCGTCGAGGTCGGCGGGACCGTGGGGGACTACGAGAACAACTTCTACATCGAAGCGTTGCGCGAGCTCGCCTTCGAGGAGGGCGAGGGCGCGAGCGCGTTCGTCGCGCTGACCTACGTCATCGAGCCCAACGCCCTGGGCGAGCAGAAGTCCAAGGCGGCGCAGCTCGGCATGAAGCGGCTCATGGAAGCGGGCGTGCAGCCCCACATGATCGCGTGCCGCGCGACTCGGGTGGTGCAGACGAAGGTGATGGAAAAGATCGCGATGTTCAGCAACGTGCCCCTGCGGCGCGTCTTCAGCATGCACGACCGGGAGTCGATCTACTCGATCCCCGAGGAGATGCGGGCGGAGGGGCTGGACCGCGAGATCCTGAGCATCCTGGGCCTGCACGACCGCGTGGACGTGCGCCACGAGGACCGGGCCCGCGCGCGGTGGTCGCGTTTCGTGTCGCGCCTCGACAACCAGCGTCGCCACAAGGTGACCATCGGCATCACCGGCAAGTACGCCGAGCTCCGCGACGCGTACGCCTCGATCGGGAAGTCGCTCGAGCACTGCGGGGCCCACCTCGATTGCGATATCGAAGATCGCTGGATCGAGACGACCGACGTCAGCGACCGGACGGTCGGCAAGCTCTTCGAGGGGCTCGACGGGGTCATCGTTCCGGGGGGCTTCGGCTCGCGCGGGGTCGAGGGCAAGATCGCGGGCGTGAAGCTGTGCCGCGAGTCGGGCCTCCCCTACCTCGGGATCTGCCTGGGCTTCCAGGTCGCGGTGATCGAGTTTGCGCGGAACGTCCTGGGCATCACGGACGCGAGCTCGACCGAGTTCGACCCGATGTGCGACTCCGCGGTCATTTCGGAGTTGCCCGATCAGAAGCGGATCGAGGGGCTCGGGGGCACCATGCGTCTGGGCTCGCAGGACGTGATGATCACGCCCAACACGCTCGCGAGCTTCCTGACCGGGGACGTCCCGTCGGTTCGGGAGCGGTTCCGCCATCGCTACGAGGTGGACCCGAGCTGGATCGAGAGGCTCGAGGCGGGCGGGCTCATGTTCTCGGGTCGCCACCCCGAGCAGCCGATCATGCAGGTCGTTGAGTTGCCCGCGCAGCGACCCGCCGGGGAAGAGGACGGCGCACGCGGTCCGCGCCCGACCCACCCGTACTTCATCGCGGCCCAGTACCACCCGGAGCTGACGAGCCGTCCCTTGAACCCCCAGCCCCTGTTCATGGGCCTGGTCGCGGCGGCGATCCGGCACCGCCTGGGCGACGACCAGGACGCCATCGCCCGCCTGGAGCGGGACCCCGACGTCGCCCGCTGGCTGCACCCGAGCCGTCGCGAAGCGACGACCGCCTGACGCGTTCATCACCGTGCGACTCGTCTTCCTCGGATCCGGCGCTTTCGGCCTTCCCACGCTTCGGGCGCTCGCCCGGGCGCACGAGATCGCTGTAGTCGTATCGCAGCCCGACCGCCCTGCGGGGCGGGGGTCGAAACTGACGCCAACGCCCATCGCGGGATTCGCCGAGAGCGACCTGCCGGGCGTGCCCCTGCTGAAGCCTGAGAACATCAACGACGAGGCGGTGCGAGAGACGGTCCGGGCGTTCGACGCGGACGCGTGGGCGGTCATCGCGTTCGGGCAGTATCTCGGGTCGAAGCTGATCGCGGACCGCTTCGCGATCAACCTGCACGCGAGCCTGCTGCCGCGCTGGCGCGGCGCTGCGCCGATCAACGCGGCGGTGCTCGCGGGAGACACCGTGACGGGGAACTCGGTCATCACGATCGCGAAACGGATGGACGCGGGCCTCGTGCTGGGGCAGTCGCGACGGGAGATCGAGCCGACGCAGACAGCGGGCGAGCTGCACGATCTGCTGGCGGAGGACGGGCCGGCGCTCGTCGATGGGGTCCTGCGGGCGCACGCGACGGGGACGCTGTCGCCCGTCGAGCAGGACGAGTCGCTGGTGACGATCGCGGGCAAGATGACGAAGGCGGACGGGTGGATCGATTTCGCGGAGTCTGCGGACGCGTGCCGCTGGCGGATCCATGGGTTGACGCCTTGGCCCGGCGTGACCGCGATCTACGCGGGCCAGCCTCTCAAGCTGCTGCGGGCCGGGCCATCGGAAGATCGCACGGATGCGCCGCCCGGCGTGATCGTCAACGCGGGGGCGGGGCTCGTCGCGTGCGGGGGCGGGACGACGCTGAGGCTGCTCGAGGTGCAGCCCCCGGGGAAGCGGGGCATGGAGTGGGCCGCCTTCGCCAACGGGCGACGGCTCGGCGAGGGCGATCGCCTGGAATCCACGCGTCCCCGGGCGTGAGGCGCGGGCGTAGGCTCTCGCCATGAGCACCGATCCCTCGAGCGCGTACGCATCGGCCACAGCGATCTACCACCTGCCCACCGCCGGCGACCTCGCGGTCTCGAGCCCGATCGATGGATCGAGGCTCGCGTCGGTGCCCTCGACCTCGCCCGCCGACTTGGACGGGGCGATCGCCCGGGCCCATCGGTCGTTCCTTCACTGGCGGACGATCCCCGCGCCGGTGCGGGGCGAGTTCGTCCGGCTGCTCGGTCGCACGCTGCGCCAGCACAAGCAGACGCTCGCGGAGCTGGTGACGCTGGAGTGCGGCAAGCCCATCGCGGAGGCGGAGGGCGAGGTGCAGGAGATGATCGACATCGCCGACTTCGCGGTGGGCCTTTCGCGCCAGCTCTACGGGCTGACGATGCCCAGCGAGCGCCCCGGGCACCACCTGCGGGAGATGTGGCAGCCTCTCGGGCCGATCGGCGTCATCAGCGCGTTCAACTTCCCGGTCGCGGTGTGGGCGTGGAACGCGTGCATCGCGTTCGTGTGCGGGGACACCGTGGTCTGGAAGCCCAGCGAGAAGACGCCCCTGACGGCGATCGCGTGCCAGCACATCACCGACCAGGCGATGAACGCCTTCAACCGCGCGACGAACGCGGGGGCGGAGCACGTGAACCAGGTCGTGATCGGCGAGCGGTCGCTGGGCGAGAGGCTCGTCGATGACCCACGCTTGGCCCTCATCAGCGCGACCGGCTCGGTCGCGATGGGGCGGGCCGTGGCGCAGCGCGTCGCGGCGCGGCTCGGTCGCTCGCTCCTCGAACTGGGCGGGAACAACGCGATGATCGTTCGCCCGAGCGCGGACCTCGACCTCGCGGTCCGGGCGGCGGCCTTCAGCGCCGCCGGCACCGCGGGCCAGCGGTGCACGACGCTGCGCCGGCTGATCGTGCACCCGGAGATCAAGGACCAGCTGCTGGGCCGGCTGACGAAGGCGTACGCCTCTCTGAAGGTCGGCAACCCGCTCGACCGCGCGAGCCACCTGGGCCCCTTGATCGACCGGCGCAGCTTCGAGGCGATGACCCGTCGCATCGAGGAAGCGAAGGGCGAGGGGGGCACGCTGCTTGTTGGCGGGGAGCGCCTGCACGCGGGAGCGTACCCGGACGGGTTCTACGCCTCACCCGCGATCATCGACATGCCCGAGCAGACCGCGTGCGTCCGCGATGAGTGCTTCGCGCCGATCCTCTACGTGCTCACCGAGGGCGACCTCGACCGCGCCATCGACCTGCAGAACAGCGTGCCGCAGGGGTTGAGCTCGTGCATCCTGACGACGGACCTGCGGGAGTCCGAGCGCTTCCTGTCCGCCTCCGGGTCCGACTGCGGCATCGCCAATGTCAACATCGGCCCGAGCGGCGCCGAGATCGGCGGGGCCTTCGGGGGCGAGAAGGACACCGGGGGCGGGCGTGAGTCCGGCTCGGACGCGTGGAAGGCGTACATGCGCCGGCAGACACAGACGATCAACTACTCCGCGGAACTGCCCCTCGCCCAGGGCATCAAGTTCGACCTTTGAGGCTCAGCGCATGGCATCGTCCTACTGGCACCGCGCCGACCACCCCGACACCCTCACCGTCGACCTCGCCATCATCGGGGCCGGCATCGCCGGTATCTCCGCGGCGATGGAGGCCGAGGCCCGGGGCATGCACGCGGTCATCATCGAACGCCACACGCCGGCGTGGGGGGCCTCGGGGCGGAACGCGGGCTATCTCATGCGCGGGATGGCGGAGTCCTACGCCCTCGCCAGCGACACCCTGGGAAGGGAACGCGCCCGCGCGGTCTGGAAGTGGTCGGAGGACAATCTCAGCGCCCTGCGCGCCGCCGGCGCGGGGTCGCTGCCTCGCTTCGAGGAGCGGCCCAGCTGCCTGGTGGCGCTGGACGCGGAAGAGGCCGACCTGCTCCGACGCTCGGCCGACCTGATGCGCGAAGACGGGTTCGCGATCGAGCTGCTGGACGAAGCCGGGCCCGGCGACGCGTTCTGGCGCTCCGCCCGCCCCGTCCTCGGACTGCTCAACCCCGGGGACGCGACCTGCCACCCCGTCGAACTCGTGCGTTTCCTGCGGTCGCGGCTCGCCTCCACGACGATCCTGACCGAGACCGATGCGCACGACCTCGCCCCTGCGGGAGAGGGCGTCGTGATCGGCACCACGACGACCCTCGTCCGCGCTCGCCATGCCCTGGTCTGTACGAACGCCTGGACCGCGTCTCTCCTCCCGGCCCTGCGCGACACGATCGTGCCGAAGCGCGGGCAGATGCTCGCTGCGACACCGGCCGAGCCCACCCCGCTGGCGTTCGCCTACTACCTGAACCATGGCAACGAGTACATCCGCACCGCCCCCAATGGCGACCTGCTCATGGGTGGCTGCCGACGTTTCGAGCCCGAGAGCGAGGCGGGCGACCACCCGGGCACGCACCCACTCGTGCAGGCCCAGCTCGAGCGGACGCTCGCCGAACTCGTGACGCCCCGCTTCACCGTCTCCGCCCGCTGGTCGGGCACGATGGCCTTCGCGCCGGGCGGCCTGCCCCTCGTCGGGCCCGTGCCCGATGCGCGATTCGATGCGAGCACGCTGCACCTCTGCGCCGGCTTCACGGGCCATGGCATGTCGCTCGCCCATCTCGCCGCCCGGCACGCGGTGGCGATCGTCGCGGGCGATGCGCCCCGTCATCCGTTCAACGATCCCGCTCAGTTCGTCTGACGTCCATCTGATTCATGACGCCAGCGAGACGCTCTCCCCGTCGACCTCCGCCTCGCCCCGCCGGACCGCCTCCGCGACGCCCTCCTCCATGATCCCCGCCAGCTTGGCCGAGACCCGCGCGACGCCCAGCACCCGCGACGCTTCTCGCACCAGCTCGCTCATGGGCAGCGACACCTGCTCCCGCAGCACCCAGACGACCGCCGCGGCCCGCTCCGCCAGGGGCACCTCGTCGAGCGCTCGCTCGCCCGCCCGGGGCTCGCAGGCGAGTTCGCCCCGCGCGGGCCACAGCGCATCGCCCTCCCGGCGCACGACGCCGGACGCGACCGCCTTCGCCACGATCTCGCCGCACCGGGCCCGCACCTTCGCGGTCACCCGGTCGACGCCGTAGGCGGGCGCGAGCCGACGGACGACGATCTCTTCCAGCACGGGCGCCTCGAACTCGACGATCTCCCGCACCAGGCGGACCGCGCCGCGGTCATCGCCCGACTCGGTCAGGGCGTCGCGCGAGCCCCGCTGCTCGCCCTCCCAGGCCCGGTAGGGCTCCGGCTCCCGCACGAGCGGCGCCTCCCGCACCGGGGGGGCCACGCTCGAGCCGACGCGGGCGCTCTCGTCGCGCACGACCGCCGCGCCCGCCGCCTCGCTCGCCACGGGCGCCTCGCGCACGCTGCGCTGCGCCTCCGCGATCGCACGTTCGAGCGACTCGATCACCCCGCCGGGGTTCAGCCTCCACTCGACGCTCCACACGCGCACGAGCGACCAGCCCAGGCCCTCCAGCACCGATGTGCGCAGGCGGTCCCGGTCCCGGGCCGCACGGCTCCTCGCGTACCCGTCGCCATCGAACTCGATGCCCAGGACGAGCTTCTCGCCTTGGCGCACCGCGAGGCCGATCCGGCACCCGCCGACGCCCACGTCCTCCTCGACCTCGTGACCCCGCTCGCGCAGGCGGGCCGCGACCGCCCGCTCGATCGCACCGACGCCCCGGGACTCCGCGGCGCCCGCGATGCCCCCGAGCACCCCCGCCCCGCGCTGCGCGTACTCGAGGAACCGGCGCAGGTGCCGCACGCCCACGCGGTCCGTCCGGCCCAGGTCGATCGCCGAGGGCTCCATCGAGCAGAAGACCACGACCCGGCGCCGGGCCCGGGTCACCGCAACGTTGAGCCTCCGCTCGCCACCGTCGCGGTTCAGGGGGCCGAAGTTCATGGAGACCCGCCCGTGCTCATCGGGCCCGTAGGTGATGCTGAAGAGGATTACGTCGCGCTCGTCGCCCTGCACGCTCTCGAGGTTCTTGACGAAGGCGGGCTCGTCCCCGTTCCTGCCGTTGGCGAGCGCCGCCTCGATCTCGGGCTCCTTGCGGCACCGTTCATCGAGCAGGTCCTGGATCAGCACCTGCTGGGCGATGTTGAAGGTGACCACGCCCACGCTCTCCCGGCCCGCGCGGGCCACGCGGACCATTTCCTCGACGATCGCCTCCGCCTCCGCGCGGTTCGTCTTGCTGCCCCCGCGCTCGTAGACGCCCGCGACCCGGCGCAGCGACACGCCGAGCTCGCCCCCCGCGTCCACCGGCGAGGGGAAGGTCTCGAGCGACCCGTCGTAGTAGTGCGCGTTCGAGAAGGCGATGAGGCTCTCGTGCCTGCTGCGGTAGTGCCAGCGGAGCCTGCGCGAGGGGACCCCCGAGGCGACGCACTCCTGCAGGATACTCTCGAGCTCCTCCTCGCCGGTGCCCGCCTCCTCGTCCTCGTCCTCGCCCTTCTCGAAGAAGCTTGTCGGCGGGAGCTGCTTCGAATCCCCCACCACGATCACCCGCGACCCGCGCGCAATCGCCCCCACCGCCTCCCAGGGCGGAATCTGGCTCGCCTCGTCGAAGACCACCAGGTCGAACCGGGGCAGACCCGGGTCGAGGTACTGCGCCACGCTCAAGGGGCTCATCAGGAAGCAGGGCTTCAACCTCGCCAGGGTCCGCGGCGCGCGTTCGATCAGCTTGCGGATCGGCAGGTGGCTCCGACGCTTCTCGAGCTCACGCAGCACGATGCCCATCTCGCTCTGCCGGCTCACCTCGCCGCTGGGGCGGGGCACGCCGGTCGCGAGCCTGGCCCGCACCAGTTCCTTCGTCAACGCGATCACCCGCTCGTCGAGATCGCGGAACCGGCGCACGACCGCCTCGTGCCCGCGCCCGCTGAACCCCCGAATCGCGTCGATCGAGTCCGCGGTCGCCAAGAGCCATCGCTCGCCGAAACTCCGCTCGAAGATGTCGGCGACCGCACCCGATCTCCCGCCCGCTTCGAGATGGCCCACGAGCCCCTCGAGCCCGGCCCGCGATGCTCGCTGGCGGGCCTCACGCCAGTGGCACCAGTCGCTGAGCCCCGCCAGCGAGCCCCGCCAGCGCGCCAGCACCGCCCGCGTGCGGGGCAGCTGCCCCTCCTCGCGCAGGTCGCCCCAGGCCTCCGTCCAGTCGACCACGAGGACGCGCTCGACCCGCTCGCGGGCTTCGCCCAACCGGGCCAGTTGTTCGCGCAGGCCCGCAGCCTCCGTGGCGCCCAGGCCCTCGCCGGCGCACGCCCGCTCCACCACCCGCTCGGGCAGACCCGCTTCGCG
>DAIQNV010000007.1:34009-71814 GCA_036788215.1 Phycisphaerales bacterium
GCGGATTCCTCGACGACGGCGCGGGCAGAGGCGATGTCCGCCGGTGCGCGTGCCGGGTCGACCTTGCCCAGGCACACGCCCTTGAGCGCGTTCCGCACCCCGCGCATCGCCCACCACCGCGCCAGCCCCGTCTTCGCCTGGGCCCGCTTCGCGGTCACATCGAGCAGCACGAGGTCGAGCGACAGGATCGCCGGGTCGTACCGCGTCAAGAGATCGGCGCGGGCCGCGTCCCGGGCCCGGCCACGTGCGATCCAGGACTCGAGCGCAGGCTTCACCGCCCCCCAGTCCGGCCCGCTCACCATGTCCGGTGTCACGCCCGGGCACGCCGCGAGGTGCTGCGCGATGTCCCCCGCCCACCCGACCTCCCGCGCGCTGAGCCGGGCGACCACATCGGGCGCGTCCCGCACATCGAGGGCCGCCAGCCACGCGCCGAGTGCCCCCTCGACCGCGCCGACGCATTCGGTCAGCCCGTCGATCACGCCCCGGGCATCGTCGGGCAGCCGGAAGGAGAACGCGCTGACGCCCACGCCCCGCAGCGCGTGCGCCGCGACGCTCTCGCCGGGCGCCTCGACGATCCCCGCCGCCTCCGCGAGCTGGGCGACGACGCCCCGGAGTTCCGCGAGCGTTCCCGCGTCGATGTCCGCGACATCGCCCGCCCGCAGGTCGATCCGCGGGCCATCGCCCAGCTGCGTGAGCCGCTCGATCACCCGGCGCACGGATTCCCCGCTCGTGCGGGGCGCATGCAGGCCCTCGACGTACCCGTTCAACGCTGCGCGGGTTTCGCCCAGCTTCCGCAGGGTTTCGGCCCAGTCGGCGGGCTGCCGGGTCGCGACGCACTCGACCGCCTCGCGGACCTGGTCGTACACCTCGCGCTTGCTCGCGCGGTTCGAGTGCAGTTCGAGGCAGAAGGGCCCCAGCCCGTCCTGCTCGAGCCGCCCGCGCACGACGGTGAGCGCCGCCCGCTTCTCCGCCACGAACAGCACGCGTTCCCCCCGGCCCAGGGCGTCCGCGATCACGTTCGCGATCGTCTGGCTCTTCCCCGTGCCCGGCGGGCCCTGCAGCACGAAGGTCTCGCCCGCCCCCGCGGCCCGCACCGCCTCGAGCTGGCTCGAGTCCGCGTCCCGGGTGCACAGGGGCTCCCCCGGCGCCAGCACCCGGTCGAGATCCGGGGCTTCGGGGACGAGGACCTCTTGGGACTCCGCGTCGTCGCCCTCGCGCTCGCCGGTATCCATCAGCCGGCGCACGAGGGGGCTCTGTCGCAGGGCCTCCGACCGATCCTCAAGGTCGAGCCACATCAGGTGCCGGCTGAAACTGAAGAGCCCGAGCACCGCCGACTCGCGGACCTCCCACCGATCGATCGTCTTGACCGCCTCGCGGAAACGTCGGAGCACCGCGTCGAGGTCGATCCCGCTCTCGTCCTCGGGCAGCTCCCCGAGCGACGGATCGGCGATGCCGAACTCGATGCGCAGCTTTTCGAGGAGCGGCGCGTTCGTGCGCGGGGACTCGTCGCCCATGCGCACGATCAGGGGACGCCCGGCGCCGGGGCGCTCGAGGCGGACCGGGACCAGGACGAGGGGCGCTTCCCTCGGATCGTCGCTCCCCCGCTCGTACCACACCAGCGTCCCGAGGGCCAGGTGCAGCAGGTTCGCGCCGGTCTCCTCGAGGCTCGACCGTGCATCGCGGAAGAGCTCGACCCCGCGCCGGGAGGTCTCCGTCTCCGAGAGCTCCGCGAACACGCGACCCGCCGACAGCTCGCTCAGCACGAACGCCGACCGCGAGTCGCTCCCCTCGCCCTCCGGCACCACCTTGGGCTTCGCCACCAGTTCCAGCCCCGCGCCGCCCGCGAGCGCATCCTCGATCCTGCCGAGCCCCCCCTCGCCGACCATCAGGGGCACCGTCCGCCTCGTCTGCCGGAAGTTGATCAGACGGTTCCGCAGCGAGAGGTCGAGCAACCGCCGCTTCCAGCGGGTCACCCGGTCCTCGCGCTCCTGCGCCGCCGGGATCGACTGCGCCGCCCCCACCCCACCCACCTCCCCCACCCCCCGGGCGGGGGGCAAGGGGCCGGGCGTGCCCGGCGCCGCCTCCGTTTCGCCCTCCACCGAGAGCCGGTAGACCCGGGCCTCGCCCGGCGCGACCTCCGCACGCTCGGCCCGGACCGGCAGGGGGCGCACGCCACGCTTCCGGGCGGCGCGGACGTCGATGATCTGCGTGGGCCCCGTCTCCCCGGCGAGGCGGTGGAACCCCTTGTCGACCGCCCGCTCGAACCGCCCTTCATCCGCATGCGTGAGCAGGACCGACTCGACCAGAACCATCTCGTCCAGTTCCGCCCGCTTCCGCGCCGGCAGGCCCGAATCGATCACCGGCTCCGCGAAGTGGTCGGGCGTCAGCCACACGCCCGCGATCGCGTGCGTCTCGAACAGCACGATGACGGGGTGCAGCCCCGACTGCTCCCACACCGCGGAGAGCAGCAGCGCCAGGTCCAGGCAGGTCCCGAGGCGCGACCCGAGCACGTGATCCGCCAGGCGGACGCGCTGCCCGCTCGTCTCAAAACTCGCCGGCGGGTTGATGTAGTTGATGCCACGCTCGAGGAGCGCGACGTACCCCGCCTCCGCGATCCTGCGGGCCCGCTTGCGGTCGTTCGACTGGTAGCCATCCAGCCCCGGCGCGCTATCCTGAGCCAGCAGCTCCGCCGCCCGGACGAGCACCGGCTCGAGCGCCGGGTGATTCGGCAGCACGAAACTCGCCAGCAGTTCCGGCGGCGCCTGCGAGCCCCCCCACTCGTTGGCCGCGAGGATGTCGAGGTCGCCGGTCCACTTCACCTGACCGAACCCGTCGGACTCGACGCCCACCGTCAGCGCCGTCCGCTCGCGCTCGGTCTGGGCCGCGAGCCGATCGCCCGCGATCGCCACGGGCACCCGGTCGAGCGTGTACGACTGCCCGGGCTCGACCCGGTCGACCCGCAGCAGCACCGGGTCCGCCGCGTCGGTCGAGATGCGCACCGAGATCCGCAGGTCGACCAGCGCCGACTCGCCCACATTGGTCAGGCGGATCGAGTCCACGATCGGGAGGGACCGCTGGTGGGCCGCGAAGTTCACCACCGGGCGGGCGACCACCTCGATCGTGAGCGGGAGCGGCGGAACGAGATCTTCAGCGACGATGTCGGGCGTGGTATCCGGCACGGGCATTCTCCGTCCGGAGTTTAGTAAGGTCGGGCCCGACGCGATTCACTCCTCGTCGAACACCGCCCGGACCGCCGGCGTCTCCGTGTCGTCGAACTGCCCGGACCGGACCGCTCGGATGAACGCCCAGACCCCGAGGCCGGCGAGCACGAGCGAGACGGGGATCATGATGTAGATCACGGACATGGCGTTCACCTGGGCTCAGGGGACACGGGGAGGGGCGGGAATGGACACCCGCCGACCAGCGGACATCGCGATGAACAGGACCGTGAGCGAGCTCGTGGGCATCAGGATCGCCGCGGCGATGGGCGTCACCAGGCCGGCCATCGCCAGGACCGCGGCGCTCGCGTTGTAGCACAGCGAGATCGCGAAGCAGACCCGCACGCGGACCATCGCCCGCCTGGACGCGAGGAAGAGGTCGGACAGGGGCGTGAGCCCGGGCCTTTGCACCGCCACGTCCGCCGCCTCGAGGCTCGCCTCCGCGCCGCCCTGCACCGCGATGCCGACCGAGGCCGCTGCGAGGGCCGCCGCGTCGTTGACGCCGTCGCCCACCATCACCACCGGCCCCCGACCCCGCCCGGCCCCGGCCCGGGCAGCGGTCAGTTCGCGCACGATCGCGAGCTTGTCCTCGGGCGTGAGGTCCCCGCGCGCATCCGCGTCCGGGATGTCGAGCTCCCGGGCGATCACCCGCACGACGCGTGCGTCGTCGCCCGACAGGATCCGCAGGCTCCACCCGCGCTCCCGCAGCGCGTCGAGCGTCGCCCGCGCCTCCGGACGCAGCGTGTCGGCCACCACCGCCCCGAACCGCACCACGCCATCGACCGATGCGAGCACGAGCGCCCCCGCCCGCTCCCGGGCGCACGCTTCCGCGTCGCCCAGGAACGCCCCCGAGACCTCGATCCCCTCACCCTCGAGGAGCGACCGGTTCCCGACGCACACCCGCCGCCCCTCGATCGTCGCGACGAGCCCGCGCCCGGGCACCCGCACCACTTCGCAGTCCGCGGCGCCAGCGGGCTCTTCCTCCGGGGCCTCGATGGAATCGACGAGCGCCCTGGCGATCGGGTGGGCGCTGTGCCGCTCCGCAGCCCGCACGAGCCTCGCCGCCTCGGCATCGCCGAAGGTCGCGAGCACCCGGGGCCGCCCCGTCGTCAGCGTGCCCGTCTTGTCGAGCAGCACGACGCCCGGGCGGGCGAGGCGCTCGATGGCGTCCGAGCCCTTGACGAGGATCCTCGAGCGCGCCAGCCGCCCGGTCGAAGCGGTCATGACGAGCGGGGTCGCCAGGCCCAGGGCGCAGGGGCACGAGACGATCAGCAGCGCCGTCGCGTGCTCGAGCGCCGTGCTCGGCCCCTCGGGCCACCATATCGTCGTCGTGATCGCCGCCAGGATGGTCACCACCAGCACGAACCATCCTGCCACCCGGTCCGCGAAGCGCATCACCGGCGCCCGCCGGTTCGCCGCGTCCTCGACGAGCCTCATCAGCTTCGTCACGCGGGCCTGGTCGCTCGTCGCGATCACCCGGGCCCGGACCGGGCTCGTCAGGTTGAGCGTGCCCGCGTGCACCGTCTGCCCCTCGCCGGTCGCGATCGGTCGCGACTCGCCGGTCAGGAGCGCCGCGTCGATATCCGTGTGCCCGCGCATCACCACCGCGTCCGCCGGGATCGGCGACTCCGCCGGGATGTCGATCAGGTCGCCGACCTGGAGCGCGTGCACCGGCACCGCCCGCGCCGTCTCGTTCCCCTCCGCATCAACTTCGACCCGCACCGCCCGCGAGGGCGTCAGCGTGGAGAGTAGGTCGAGCGCATCCGCCGCCCGACGCGTCGACGCGTGCTGCAGCCACCGCCCGACGAGCAGCAGGAAGACCAGCATCGTCAGCGAGTCGAAGTAGATCTCCCCCACCCCCCGCACCGTGTTCGCCAGGCCCCACAGCCCGCCGATCGCCAGCGCGATCGCGATCGGCACATCGAGGTTCACGGACCGCGTCCGCAAGGCCGCCAGCGCCCCGCGGAAGAACAGCCGCCCCGGCCCCGCCAGCGACACCACGCCGAACAGCGCCGAGATCCAGCGGAACATCGCGAGGTGATCCTCCGCCATGCCCCCGAAGTGCCCGCCGTACAGGGCGAAGGCGACCAGCATCGTGTTCCCCGCGAGCGCCCCCGCCAGGCCCACGCGCAGCAGCCACGCCCGGTCCTCCTTCTTGCGAAGGTCGTTCATTGCCGAAGGCTTCGGCGGGTGCGCCGGGTACCCGAGCCGGTCCAGCGTCGTTGCGATCCGAGACAGGGGCGTCGCCGGGTCCCACGTGATCGTCGCCCGCGCCCGGCGCAGATCGAGCCGCGCCTCCGCCACCGCCGGGTTCAGGCGGGGCAGACGCTCCACCAGCCACACGCACGCGGCACAGTGCACGCCCTCGAGCAGCAGCGTCGTCTGGCACAGCCCCGACTCCAGCGTCGTCGCGTGACGCTCGAGGTGCGTGGGGTCGTCCAGCTCCGCGTAGTCGTGCGCCGTCGTCCGCGCAGGCCCCGCCTCCGAGGGCGATGCCGCCTTCCGCACGCGGTAGTACCCCTCGAGATCGTGCGTGTGCAGCAGGTTGTACACCGTGCGGCACCCGTGACAGCAGAACTGCCTTTCGGTGGACGCGTCCATGAGCCCCGGGGGCACCGGCAGGTCGCAGTGGGCGCACGCCACGCGCGACGAAGCGTTCCGACGGGCGTCCAGGGCCGAATTGAGAGGGGCGGTGGTCATCGTACGATCACGGGCTCTCGGCCCCGGAGAGCGGGCAGCAGGGCAGCGCCGCATCCGCATCCGGGACGGTGTTTCCGGTCAGGGTCACTCGGGAAGGATCAAACGTCGGCAGCGACACCCGCCCCGCAGCCGTCATCACGCCCACGACCACGAACAGGCACGAAGCGGCGATCGGCAGGTGGCGGCGCAGAGGCCCGGTGAGAAACTGCAGCCCCGCCCCCACCGCGGTCAGCACCGGCAGCGTCCCGAGCCAGAACGCGACCATCACGCCCGCGCCCGCCAGGGGGTGGGCCGTGCCCGCCGAGGTCAACGCGAAGGCGTAGAGCCACCCGCAGGGCAGCATCGGCGTCAGCAACCCGACCAGCCCCGCCCGCTGCGTCCCGCCAAAGGCGAACGCGGCGCGGTGCGCCGCTTCCGCGGCACTCGTCCAGCGCTTCGGCACCGGCAGTCGGGGCAGACGGAACCCCGCCACACGGCTCAGCCCGACCAGCCCCACCAGCGCGATGCCCACCCCCGCGAGGATCGCCGCGGGGCGCTGCAGACCCCCGTAAGCCGCCCCGAGATCGAGCGCCGACCCGAGCGCCGCCGCCACGACGCCCAGCGTCGCGTACGAAACCGCCCGCCCCCCGTGGTACGCCAGGTGCAGGGGCAGCCTCGACCGCTTGCGTTCGCCGGGCCTCTCATCGACGGCGCTGACCGCGAACAGCACCAGCCCGCCGCACATCCCCGCGCAGTGCGGAGACCCGAGCAGGCTCGCCAGAAGCACCGCCCCGAGCAGCGCGATCAGTCCGATGGGCTCATCGACCGGAAGCATCGACCACCCTCCCCCGCTGTTCCACCGTCCGCGTCGTCGCGGTCACGGTGTCGCCCAGGGTGATCGTTAGCCGCAGGTCATACAAGCCGATCTTGGGGAGGTCCGCCGGCGCCGCGTAGGCCCCGTGCAAAGTCTCCGCCAGCGTGACCGTGCTGCGGGCCGACGCGCGGGCCCGATGGAAATACTCCACCTCGACCGTCGCGCCCGCGACCGGGCCATCCTCGTCGGACAGCACCACGAGGATCTGCTCGGGCGTCAGGCCGGCGTTCACCACCATGCCCGTGTCGTCGGTCGTCCGCGTCGCCGCCCGGTTCGCGTCCCAGGCCATCGCCTTGGCGTAGTAGTCCGGCTCGACCGCGAAGGTCTTGTCCGTCGCCGACTTGTACACGGTCGTCGCGACCATGAACACGTTGATGCTGAACAGCCCCAGCAGGAACAGCGACCAGCGGACCGCGGCGAGGCGTTCAACCATCTTGGGCGAAGTCGTCATGGCATCTCCGTGGATTCGGGCGATCCCCCGCCCGGGGTCGTCGGGCCTGCGCCCGGCACCGGCCCGAGCATCTTGTACCGGGTCGTCGTGCGGAACCCGGCGTCATCCGTCACCTCGATCTCGGCCACCCGCATGCCCGAGGTGCCCGCGAAGAAACTCGGGTCCGCGAGCACCAGCACACGCTCCGACACCGTCTCCCCGGGTTGGACGAGCAGCTCGTCCCGCTCGCCCCGGAAGACCAGCGAGTCGGCGCTGATCCGGTACGCGTGGGGCTCCGTGGTGCGGTTCGTGATGCGGAGCCTCGCCTGGTTCGCGATCGCCCCGTCCGGCAGCACGTTGAAGGGCAGCCCCTGCGACCGCAGGAACATCACGTCCGCCGCGGGCTTCGTGATCAGGAGATAGGTGAAGAGCGACAGCACCGCGCACAGCAGCGCGGGGTAGACCGCGAGCCGGGGCCGCTTCCACTTCCACCGCCCCGTCTGCAGGGCCTCCTGCGACGCGTAGCGGATGAGCCCGGGCTCCCGCCCCAGCTTGGTCATCACCGCGTTGCACGCGTCGATGCACTGGGTGCAGTGGATGCACTCGAGCTGCAGCCCCTCGCGGATGTCGATCCCCGTCGGGCAGACCGAGACGCAGTTGCCGCAATCGACGCAGTCGCCGAACTGGGGCAGGGCGATGTCGCCGTCCGCGCTCTTCTTGGGCTTCCCGTGCCCCCGGGGCTCGCCCCGCTTCGTGTCGTAGCCCACGATCAGCGAGTGCCTGTCGAGGAGCGCCGACTGCAGCCGCCCGTAGGGGCAGGCCACGATGCACAGCTGCTCGCGGAAGAACATGAAGTCGAACAGCATCGCGCCGGTGACGAACAGCACGAACGCGAAGCCCGCCGGATGCTCGAGGGGCGAGTTCAGCACCCACTCCCGCAGCGTCTCCGAGCCCACGAAGTAGCTCAGGAACGTGTTCGCCAGCAGGAAGCACACCACGAAGAACGTCGCGAACCGTCCCAGCACCCTCGCGGGCTTCGGCAGCCGGCCCACCAGGCCGCTCAGCCCCTTGGTCCGCTTCCCGTTGAACAGCCGGTCGATCGGACGGAAGACGAACTCCAGGTACACCGTCTGCGGGCACATCCACCCGCACCACACCCGCCCGAGCAGCGCGGTGAAGAAGAAGATCGTGAGGAAGACCGAGAGCAGGCCCAGGGCCAGCAGCAGCGTGTCCGTCCGGATCAGCGTCTGGCCGAAGATGGTGAACTCGCCCGCCGCGATGTTCACGAAGAACAGCTGCTTGCCCTGCCAGTGGAGGTGAGGCAGCACCACGAACAGCACGATCAGGAACCAGCCGAGGACCCGCCGACGCTTCCAAAACTTCCCGTCCGCGACGCGGGGCTGGAGCCACCGTCTCGTGCCATCCGCGTTGAGGGTGGAAAGGACGCGTTCGTTGGGTTGCAGCAGCGTGGTCACGGGTAACGCCTGGAAAGAGAATCACTCACACATGGCAACGGGAGCGCGACCCCGGTCACGCACCGCCGACGTCCGATTCCTCCGAGAGCGATGTGCTCGGGTTCGACACCGCCGGCACGACCGTCCCGTCCTCCGCCAGCGTCGGCCACGGCGCGATCGGCTCACCCTCCGCCGGACGCGTGCTGGGCAGGTTCTTCCCGCGGAGCGACGCCACGTACGCGGTCACGAGCGCGATCTCGTTCTCGTTCAGGGCGTTCTTCTGCGCCGGCATGGCGCCGTTCGCCGCGCCGTTGGTGACGACGTCCGCCATCGACGCGAGATCGAAGCTGTTCTTGAAGTACTCGTCCGTCATGTTCGGGCCGATGAGCCCCTCGCCCTGCTGACCGTGGCACAGGGCGCAGGTCGAGGTGTAGATCGCAGCGCCCTGGTCGAGCCACGAGGACTGCGCCATGATCCGAAGGATTTTCGCCTCGCCCATGGGCAGCGTGTTCAGCTCCGCGAACCGCGTCTCCAGCGCCCGCGACTCGGCCCGGGCGTGCTGCTCGACGATCGAGGGCACGACCCCCGAGGTGTGATAGACCAAGACGTAGATAAGGCTGAACGCGATCGTCGCCACGAACACCATGTACCACCAGCCCGGCGTCGGGTTGTCGTACTCCTGGATCCCGTCGTAGTTGTGATCCATCAGCTCGTCGTAGGGCTTCGGCTCCGGCTGGGCCGGCGCAACCGCCGTCAGCCCGGGCAACGGGGCCACCGTCGCCCGGGGGTTCAGCGCCCGCAGCGACGCCTGGTACGCCATCTGCGCCCGCCTGGCCTCTTCCGCCAGGCGCCTCAGCTCGTCCGCTCGCGAGGCGAGCTCCTCCTCCTTGTGGCGGAGGTACGCGTCGGCGCGGTACAGGCGGACGCCGTTGAAGTCCCAGGTTTCACCGGTGCCCTCGCCGCCCGACCGCTTCGCGTTGGGGTTCGTCTCGATCATCGGGTGCCTCCGACTCCGTCAGTTCGTGCGGGTGGTGGGGTTCGAAACGCCGTCATCGTCCAGGGGGATCGCCGACGCGTGGCGCATGTCCGCCTTTGAGGCCCGGACGATCCGCACGCAGGCGACGGCGAAGATCGTCAGGAAGATGACGAGCGCCACGATCGGGTACACGGTCAGGTCCACGGCACTGAGAATGTCGCTCATACGCATCGGTCAGTTCTCCTCCGTCTCGATCGGGGTGACCCCGTCGATCAGGGTCGTGGGCGGCTCCTTGAAGAGATCGACGCCGAGACGCTGCATGTACGCGATCAGCGCGATGATCTTCTTGTTCTCGATGTCGTCGGGTATCGCCGCGCCCTGGGCCTGCTCGCGCAGCTCGCGGGCGATCACCGCCGCCTGGTCCCGGGCGTGCACCGTGGCGTTGTCGCCCTTGATCAGCTCGCCGTAGGGCGTGCCCAGCATCGCGAGCGAGTCGACACGCGACTGGATCTCCGGGTAGTTCAGGTCCTGCTTGATCAGCCAGGGGTAGGCCGGCATGATCGAGTTGGGGGTCACCTGGCGCGGATCCTCGAAGTGCAGGTAGTGCCAGAAGTGGCTCTTCTTCCCGCCCTCGCGGGCGAGGTCCGGCCCGATCCGGCGCGACCCCCACTGGAAGGGCCGGTCGTAGATCCCCTCGCCGGGCTTCGAGTACTCCCCGTACCGCTCCGTCTCCGCGTAGATCGGGCGGATCATCTGCGAGTGGCAGTTGTAGCAGCCCTCCGCGATGTAGATGTCACGACCCACCACCTCGAGGGGCGTGTAGGGCTGCACCGAGGCGATCGTCGGGATGTTCGACTTGATCAGGAACGTCGGGATCGCCTCGACGATGCCGCCGATCGCGACCGCCACGGTCGTCCAGATCGTGAACCGCATGGGCAGACGCTCCCACTTGCGGTGCCAAAGGAGCTGCGTGAACTTGTCCAGGCTGTGCCCCGAGCCCGTCACGGAGGACAGGCGGCTTTTCGCCGAGGGATCGCCCGCGTAGGTCTTCCCCAGGGGCGCCGCGCGGATGATCGGCTCGTCGTACTGCGGCGGGCGGCCCTTCCAGGTCATCACCATGTTGATGCCGCACATGAACACGCCCGCGACGAACAGCGTCCCGCCGATGATCCGGATCCAGTAGAACGGCATCAGCTCCGTCACCGTCTCCACGAAGTCCGGGTACATCAGCCGACCGGTCTCGTCGAAGGCCCGCCACATCAGCCCCTGCGTGATGCCCGCCCAGTAGATCGGGATGATGTAGAGAAGGATGCCCAGCGTGCCGATCCAGAAGTGCGCCGACGCCAGCTTCTGGCTCCAAAGCTTCGTCTGGAACAGCCGCGGGAACAGCCAGTACAGCATCCCGAAGGTCATGAACCCGTTCCACCCGAGCGCGCCCGCGTGCACGTGCGCGATCGTCCAGTCCGTGTAGTGGCTCAGGGAGTTCACCAGCTTGATGCTCAGCATCGGGCCCTCGAAGGTGCTCATGCCGTAGAAGGTGATCCCCACCACGAAGAACTTCAAGACCGGGTCCTGGGCCACCTTCTGCCACGCCCCGCGGAGCGTCAGCAGCCCGTTGATCATCCCGCCCCAGCTCGGCATCCACAGCATCACGCTGAACAGCATCCCGAGCGTCGACGCCCACTCCGGCAGCGCCGTGTAGTGCAGGTGGTGCGGGCCCGCCCAGATGTAGATGAAGACCAGCGACCAGAAGTGCAGGATCGACAGCCGGTAGCTGAACACCGGCTTCTCAGCAGCCTTCGGCAGGAAGTAGTACATCAGCCCGAGGAACGGCGTCGTCAGGAAGAACGCCACCGCGTTGTGCCCGTACCACCACTGCATCAGGGCGTCCTGCACGCCCGCGTACACCGGGTACGACTTCATCAAGAGCTCGGCCGAGGGCGCCTCGCCCGTGTTGAACCAGTGCACCAGCCCCGCGGGGATCCACACGTTGTTGAAGACGTGCAGCATCGCCACCGTCACGATCGTCGCGATGTAGAACCACAACGCCACGTACATGTGACGCTCGCGACGCCTCGCCAGCGTCCCGAAGAAGTTCACCCCGAAGAACCCCACCCACACCACCGCGATCGCCAGGTCGATCGGCCACTCCAGCTCCGCGTACTCCTTCGACTGCGTGATCCCGAGGGGCAGCGTGATCGCCGCCGACACGATGATCAGCTGCCAGCCCCAGAAATGCAGGCGGCTCAGGAGGTCGCTGAACATCCGGGCCTTGCACAGCCGCTGCGTGGAGTAGTAGATCGCCGCGAAGATCGAGTTCCCCGCGAACGCGAAGATCGCCGCGTTCGTGTGCAGGGGACGCAGACGCCCGAACGCCAGCCACTCCTGCTCGTACAGGATCTTCAGCCACGCGAACGCCGAGGGCAGGTGATCCATCGCGATCGGCAGCACCAGCTGCAGGGCGACGACGAGGCCCGCGAGGGTCGCCACCGCCCCCCAGACCACCGTCGCCATCGCGAACAGCCGCACGATCCCGTCGTCGTACTTGAACTCGTCGAGCAGAGGCTGAAACCCGGTGGTTGCCCCTGCCCCGGTGCCCGCCGGATCGGCGGAAGTGGAAGAAGTCGTCACATCGCTCATTCGTCGTTTCCTCCCGATTCGCGAAATCGGAGACGTCGGTGGCCGTTTCGGCGAGTATAGTAGACTAAACGAGTAGTTGATCCAGATGTCCGACAACTTTTGTTTAACGAGAATAATTCCCGTCCCGCAAGCAGATTCACGCCCCCACACCCACTGACCGTCGGGAGGTGTCCAATGCTGGCCCCCACAACGAGTTACGCGGCCTCCGCGCTCGCCGAACTCGCCCGCCACCGTGGCGGACCCGTTTCCGTCTCACGCATCGCTGAGGAGACCGACCTCCCACCCGCCTTCCTCGCGCGCATCGTGGGACAGATGGCCCGCTACCACCTGGTGGAAACCCGCAGGGGCGTCCGTGGGGGCGTCCGCCTGCTCATCGACCCCAACACCGTCAGCCTCTTCGACCTCTGCCGCCTCTTCGAGGACCCCGTCGTCACCAGGCGCTGCATGCTGGGCCTGCGCGGCTGCCACTACCGGGGCGGGTGCCCCGCCCGCCGCGCCTGCGTCATGAATCGGCGCCGGCTCCGCACCACGCTCCGGGACACCACCATCGCGATCCTCGCGCGCGCGAACGCGGCCCCGATCGTGCTCGGGGCCGCGTCAGACAGCAGCGAGAGAAACGGCGCCTACGCCGGGCACACCCCGCTCACGGGCAGCCGGCACTGAAGGCGGCGAGGAACGCCGAGATGTCCGCGAAGGTGTACTGACCGAAAGGTGCCGCCAGGTCCGCAGCCCGATCCTGGTTCGTGAACGCCACCAGGAACGCCGAGATGTCCGCGAAGGTCAGTTCGCCGAACGGGGGCGCCAGGTCAGCCGCGCAGTTGACGCTCGCCTCGCACACAAGCCTCGTCGTGATGAAGGCATCGATCGCCGCCTCGACGACGCCCTGCGGGTCGTCGTCGTTCACCGTGAACCGCACCCGGCTCTGCACGCCCGCGAGCGATGCGTCGATCACCAGGTCCTCGGTCCGCCACGCCGAAGCTGCGGAGGCGTACCGCGCGACCTCGGTCCAGGTTCCGCCGTTGTTTCCCGAGAACTCGACGACGAGATTGTCGTTCGGCGAGAGCCGGCCGTTCGACACGTCGTTCAGCCAGTACGCGTAGGAGACGATCCCGCCGCCCGAGAGGTCGAACGCCGGGCTTGTCAGCCTCGTGAAGCCGTTGTCCACGTCCGAGTTCCCGACCGCGTTGTCCGTCACGTAGCAGAAGCCCGACCCGTCGAAGTCGCTCGGCGGCGCCCCGCGCGACGCGTCCGCGGGGATCGCCCGCTCCCACTGCCCGTCGGTCGCGGTCGAGTTCACGCTCCAGCCCTTGTTCGTCTGGAAGTTGTCCGCGAAGCCCGCGATCTGGTCCGACGCGACCGTCGCGGTGTACTGCGTGCCCGGCGCGTTGGTGGGCAGCGTGAAGGCCGACCCGTCCGTCGCGGTCGCCGAGAAGTAGAACGACGCCTCCGAGTCACAATCGAGGGGCGGGAAGGTGAACCCGTACAGCCCGCCGCCCAGGGCGGACGCCGCGACCTGCGTGATCCCGCCGCCCTGCGAGACGATCATCTCGACCGAGGCCGGGTCCAGCGCCAGGCCCTGCTCGATGATCTCGATCTGGACCGGGTCCCCGCCGTCGGGGCTCACGATCGTCGGCGCGGATCCGTCGAGGCCGAGCCGCAGGCGATCGCCGACCGCCTCGACCGTCACGACGAACAGCCCGCGCTCGATGTCCGAGATGATCACCGTCCCCGAGTCGAAGAACGGGTAGGTCGACCACGCCCCGTTGAAGTCCGCCGAGTCCGACCCCGGGAAGGTGTCGAAGTACGCCACCTGCACCGGGTTCAGCTTGTCCGCCGCATCGAACACCCGAAGGCCCGAGCGGTAGTTTGCCTGGTAGATGTACCCGTCCCTCACGTACAGGTTGTGATCGATCGCCGCCACGCCCGACGAGAACGTCCCGACATTCCGCGGGTTCGTGTAGTCGCTGACGTCGATCACCCGCGTCGTCGTCTGCGACACGAGCCCGTTCTCCTCGTCCAGCTCGTCGTTCAAGTACAGGGTCGTCCCGTCGTCCGACAGCCATGCCTGGTGCGAGTACCCCGCGTTCGGATAGAACAGGGTCGACAGCGTCACCGGCGCCGCCGGGTTCGTGATGTCCACGATCCGCAGCCCCGTCGACACGATCCCGGAACTGAACCCCGACGCGCAGAACGCGATCTCCCGGCCCGCGTAGGGCCCCGAGCTCGGCGTGATCACCTGGGCGTCGTGCACGTACATGTTCGTCCAGCCGCCCACGATCGACGGGGAACGCGGGTTCGACAGGTCCACCCGCAGCAGCCCCCCGTTCCCGATGTTCGCCCCGCAGATGTAGAGCGCGCCAGAGTCCTGGTTCACGATGATGTTGTGCGTCGTCGAGTGCCCCGCGGTCGAGATGTTCCCCACCAGCGACACCGACCCGTTGTCGATGTTCCGAAGGTCGATCACCTGGATCCCGCCCCCGCCCTCCGACACCCCGTACGCGTACTCACCCACCACCTTGATGTCGTGCCAATCGCTCGACGGACCCGGGATCGAGTTCAGGATCACCGGGTTGTTCGGATCGGTGATCTCGACGAACCCGTACCCGTTGTACAGACCCATGATCGCGTACTCGCGACCCGAAGGGCTCGTGTACCCCCAGCAGTCGTTCCCCGCGATCGAGTTCAGCCCGAACTGGTTCAACGGGATCCACGCGTTCAGGATCACCCCGTCCGCGTCAAAGGTATCCAACTCCGAGAAACCCGTCGCCAGCGTCTGCATCGGCCCGAACACCGGGGGCAGCCGGTCCGCCAGCTTCCGCCAGTCCTCGTCGTGCGACCACGCCGCCCCCGCGATCAACGCGAGAGCAGCCGCAGCCGGAAGAGTGCGAGCAAAAAAGGAATCGAACGCGTCACGGCGCTTGGTCATCAGTACGCATCCTGTCTGGTGTAATCTGAGCGAAACAAAGACCCTGGCCGAACGCGGTCGGCATCGACCCCCCGTATATCAATACAGGAACACGCCCACGCTGCCAAGCCGGGCCCACCGAAGTCGCCCAAAGAAAGGCGGGAAACCATGGCCTCCTCCACAAAGGTTCGCCGGCTGCTCGGGTCCGCATCGGCTCTTCTGGGCCTTGCCGCTCACCTCCACGCCGCACCCGATACCGATACCGGTGGAAAGACCGGGCCCGAGGCGTCAATCGAGTCCGAGAGCGCCCCCACCCCCCCGCCCTTCCTCGCAGTCGAAGCCCGCCACACCCCGCGCGTCACCATCGCCTGGATACGCACCGACGACCGGCGCGAAGAGATCGTCGCCGCCCTCCACTGGGGCGTCGACGCCGACCGCATCAGTCTCGGCCACAACCTCACCGCCTACGCCGCCATAGGCGGGAGCCGCATAGGCAAGGGCGCCGGCCACCCAAGGGGCTCCGTCATCCGCACCGGGCTCTACAAGAGCGTCGGCCCGAGGCCCTTCTTCGAAGACCTCAAGCCCGGCTCCGCCATCGAGATCCGACTCGAGGGCGTCCATTTCAATCAGCCCGTCCGCGCCATCCGCGACTCCGCGGTCATGCACCTCAAGTACAACCCCGACGACCTCATCGCCTGCGGCCTCCCCCCCGGCGCCCGCGAGTGCTACAACCTCGTCAGCACCACCGACACCCTCAACGACCGCACCGTCCCGGGCGAGGACACCCGCATGGGCGTCCTCGACGGGTCCGACACCACCGATGGCGACCTCCGCCTCGTCGAGACCGGGCCCGACGAGGTCGGGTTCACCGCGACCATCCCCTACGCCCTGCTCCGCCACCCGCTCGACCCCTGGCAGTCCGATCTCCCGGGCACCTTCCTTGAGCCCATCCACTTTCATGTCGAAATCGAGGTCCTGCCCGAGGGCGTCGAGCCGCTCGACTGGGCCGCGATGCGCGCCGAAACCCATCGCACCATGGACGCCCAGATCGGCACGCCCCAGGACTGACGGAGGACTGACCGAGGACCGCCCGCTTCATGAAAGCCCGCCCCGCCCGCTCAGCCGTTCGCGCCCGCGATCAGAGCCTCGATCTGCCTCGGATCATTGAAGGCATGCACGCTCTGCACGCGCCGATCCGGGCCCACGACCAAGAGCCTCGTCGGGTGGATGACATTGGGCACAGGCGTCCCTTCGGGCCCCGGCACCGTGATGTCCGCCTCCCGCGTGATCGTGAAGCTCAGCGCCTCCCGAGACAACGCCGCGACCGCGGTCGGATCACCCGTCGCGAAGGTCCAGCGCGAAAGATCCGCCCCGTACGACTCCGCGTACCCACGCAGAACCGCCGGCGTGTCGTGGTCCCCGTCCACCGAGATCGACAGCAGGCGCAGCCCCGAATCCGCGGTCCGATCCTGGATCGTCCGCATGATCCGCGTCAGCTCCGGGCAAGGCCCGAGGCAGCTCGTGAAGAAGAACGCCACCACCGTCGTCCGATCGTCCAGCACCGACGCATCGATCGCCGCCCCCGTCTGGTCCGTCAGGCTGAACTCGTCGAACCGGAACCCGGAGAACGGGCTCCCGTCCTCCCCGCTCTCCATTGACGCGACCGGCGCCCCCCCAGCCGGGCCGGCCTCCGACGGGCTCGCCGCGCCGCCCTGGTCCGTCTGCGCCGCAGGCGGGCCGCTCGGACGCGACACTTGGAAGAAAGCAAACCCGACCCCGAGCGCCGCCGCACCCAGCACGACCAGCACCAGCCCCACATAGAACGCCGCACCGGCGGAGTAAGTCTTCATGCCCGATGCTAGCCGTGACGGTTGACCGATCGCCGCTCATCAGCCGATAACTCGACCGTGCACCCGATCACCCCTTCCACCGCCCGCTGGGTCACCACCGCCGCGCCGCCGGGCGTGACGAAACTCATCACGCGGGGCAACGCCGAGACCCCCGACATCCTCATCGCCGCCGACACTTGGCCCGAACCCGAGACCCCCGCCGCCCCCTACCCGCTCATCGTCTCCTTCTACACGCGCAACACCCCCTACGAAGCCGAAGCCGCCCGCCTCCGCGCGTCCTGCGAGGCCCTCAATCTCCCGCACCACATCGTCCCCGTCGACCCCACCGGCTCCTGGGAACGCAACTGCGCCCTCAAGGCCTCCATCATCCACGACGCCTGGCGCACCGCCCAGGCACCCGTCCTCTGGGTCGACGCCGACGCCACCGTCAACCGCCCACCCAACCTCCTCACCCACCTCGCCGCCCTGACCCCCCACCCCGCCGACTTCGCCCTCTTCCTCTACGACGCCTGGCGCACCCTCAGCGGCACCCTCTGGTTCAGCCACACCGACCACGCCGGCGAACTCCTCGACCGCTGGCAGCACGCCTGCACCGCCCGCCCGGGCGTCTGGGACCAGCTCCTGCTCGACCTCGCGTGGGAAGAGACGACGCTTGCGACCCGCCTCGCCACCGCCTGGCTCCCCGCCCGCTACTGCCGCATCGCGGGCCTCGACACCGACGCCGACCTCGACAGCGCCGTCATCGCCCATGGCCAGGCCTCGCGCACGCTCAAGGGCGAAGTCTCCGAGGGCCGCGTCCTCGCCCGGCGCCCCGACCCCACCGAGTCCGTCCGCGTCGCGCGCCGAGAGGGCCGCCCCCGCACCGCAGCGGAACGCGCCGCCGACCCACTGGGATTCATCCTGCTCGACGCCGACCCGACCCGCCTCCACCCCGCGACCAAGCGCACCCTCGCCGCCAACGCCGCCCGGCGCTGCGCCGCGGATGGCCACACCACCATCGCCCTCTACGGCGCGGGCCACCACACGCACTCCATGGGCCTCGACATCTACCAGGACGCCGGCCTCATCATCGCTGCCATCCTCGACGACCGGGGCAACGGCAAGCTCGGCAGCATCCCCATCACGCACCCGAGCAACGCGCCCCGACTTCCCATCACCGCCATCATCCTCTCGAGCGATGCGCATGAGAACGCCCTCGCCGAACGCGCCCGCAGCCTCAATCTCCCCATCTACCCCATCTACGCCGCCGCCACCGCAGACTGAGGCGCCCCCGCGCTCTCCGTCAGCCCGCGCGCGACGAACCCCAGCAGCCGTTCGACCAGGGCGTCCTGCGTGAACTCCCCCAGCACCCGCGCCGCGAGCGCCCCCGACCACCGCGCCCGCCACGCCGGGTCCCCGATCGCCCGCTCCACCCGCGCCTCGAAGCCCGCCCGATCCGCGAAGGTGAACACCGAGAGCTCCGGGAACAGGCGGGTCGGGTCCGCCATCCCGCTCCCCTCCGGCAGGGGCAGCGACCGGTGCCGCCGAAGCCGCGCCCCGTCCACCACGATGGTCGCCGATACCGGGAGCCCGAGGCGCTGCCGCCGCGCCGCATCGACCATCAATCCCGCGTGCTCCGCCCGCACGAACTCCAGCGTCCCCTCGCGGGGCCCGGGCCGGCCCGAATCCGGGTCCAGACCGAGCATCGCCGCCACCTCGTCCTCCCCGGGCGTCGCCCCCGCGTAGTAGGTGCACAGGGGGAACCCGCCCGACAGCGCGCACTCCATCACCCGCTGATGGCTCATCGCCCGCACCGTCGGGTGCAGGTGCACCGCCGCCGCCGCGTACGACGCCCGCAGCGCCTCCCCGTGCTCCAGTTCCCCCGTCGCATACCGCGCAAGAGTCGGGTGCCCCGCCCAGCCCCGCCCGTACACCCGCAGACGCCACCCGCGCCTCTCGGCGAGCTCCGCCGCCCACTCCAGCGTCCGGTGCCGCACCAGGCGCTCCGCCAGGGGCATCGCCGCATGATGGAAGATCTGCGAGGTCAACTCCTGATCCCGGTCCCCCCGCACCCGCTCCACCGCCTCCAGCACGCCGCGCCGGAGCAATGGCCCGATCGGCTCCACCGCCAGCCCCTCCACCCGCGCCGTCACCAGCTCCGACACCTCGCGGATCACCGCGACGACCGAGGGCTCCTTCGCCTCGGCGCACAGCCGCTCCACCATCGCCCCGTACGCCTCCGACTGGTGGCTCACATACGCGATCTCGCACGCATGCTCGCGCACCAGCGCCCCATCCGCCGGCCCGTCGTGGAACACCCCCGTGTCCACCACCACCGGCGACGCCAGCGCCCGGTCCGCGCGATACCCGTACCGCGCGAACAGCTCGTACCCCATGTGCCCCATCAGGAAATCGCGCGCCCCCTGCACTCGCCCCAGCTCCCTCCGGTACAGATGAGGCATGTGGTCCTGCATCCAGCACACGAAGGGCACCCCCGCCGGGAACGCCTCCGCCCGCTCCGCCCGGGGGTAGTTCACCAGCACGATCAGGTCCGGGTCCACCCGCTCGCACGCCGCGAGGTACGAAATGTTCCCGAGGTTCGTCGAGTCGTCCGGCTCGATCAGCACCTCCGCCCCGTGCCCCGCCCGCCGGAACGCCTCCGCCAGCATCCGGCTCGAATGCTGGATGTAGGTGCTGAACCGGCACGTCGGGATCAACACCCGCAGAGGCCCACCCGCACCCGACAGCGCCGCCCCGTACCGCCCCGCCCACCACGCCGCATCCCGCCCCCGGTCCCGCTCCATCACCCGCGCCCGCACCGCCGCCAGCTGCGCCGACTGGCTCCGCCGCGCCGCCTCCACACGCCCAGCCGCCCCCGCCCCCGTCGCGCTCCCCACCACCGGCCCCGCCACGACGAAACTCGACCGCTCCTCGAGCGCTGCGCTCAGCGCGTCCCCCGCCCCTTCGCCAACGAACAGCTCCACCCGCTCCTCACCGAGCAACCCCACCAACCCCGGGCACACCGCCGCCGCCGCGAACACCCGCTCGACCGAAGGCTCCACCACCCGCACCCGCCGATGAAACCCGCTCTTGTACCGCACCGCCCCAGCCAGAATCGCGAACGCCACCCAGGGATTCGAAAGCCCCTCGATCGTCACCGGCGCCGCATGCTCCGCGTCGAGAGGGGCGAGCCGCTCCGCCAGGTCCCGCCCCACCGTCCGCGCATCCTCCAGGGGCTCCACTCCCGCCAACCGCACCGCCCCGCGGGCAAACCGCACCACATTCCCATCCACCGCCAAACACTGCTCGACCCCACCCTCCGCCTCCACCCACCGCGCCAACGCGTCACCCACCACACACCCGCGCGACGCGAGCACCCCCGCCACCCGCTCCGCCGCCTCGAGACGCCCAGCGAGCCCCACGCGATCATCCGCCATCCCCGCGACCTTCTCCCGCAGCGCCACCACCGGCCCCGCTTCCGACGCCGCACCCGTCAACAATCCAAGATGGACCCCCGCCAGCGTCCGCAGCCCGATTGAAGCGAAAGCATCCGCCGTCAAAAAGCGAAGCCCGGGATCGTCAGGAGTCTCCCGCAGCCCCGCCCCCACCGCCCCCAGGAACACCCAGGGCCTCCCAGACCGCCCGAGGCGCACCAGCTCACCACGCGACAACGCCCCACCACCACTCACACCCCCACCCCCTCACGCTTCAGCGTCAGCAGCTCATCCAGCAGCGCTTGAGGCGTCACCGACTCCAGCCCCGGGATGTGCGCAAACGGATCGATCCCCTCTTCCCGCATCCGCTCGATGAAGAGCCGCCCGTCCACCACCGGCCGATCCGTCGCCTTCCGCTGCCGCACCACCCGCTCCAAGGTCGCCGGCATCCGGTACCGGTGCAGGTGCAGCACCACGCACATCGGCTCGCGCTTCAGCTTCCCGAGGTGCGCCGCCCGCACGCAGAACTCCGTGTCCACCCAGTAGCACTGCACCGGCTCCGCCCGATACGCCGTCCCCCACGGATGGT
Organism: Phycisphaerales bacterium; assembly: GCA_036788215.1. Taxonomy (GTDB): domain Bacteria; phylum Planctomycetota; class Phycisphaerae; order Phycisphaerales; family UBA1924; genus DAIQNV01. The sequence goes on from DAIQNV010000007.1 coordinate 55,038, forward strand.
GCGCATCGACATACTCCTGCGAGAAGTAGTAAAACCCGCTGAACCCCGCATCCGCCGAGTGGCTCGCGATCCCGTCGTGCGGGATCACGACCCCCACCCCCCCCATCTCCCGCATCGCGCTCTCCGCGTAGTGCAGCCACCACCGCGTCACCGCGATGTCGTCGTTCACATGGAAGAACCGCGTGCACCCCTCGCCCGCCAGCCGCCTCTGCAGATCATCCAGCATGTCCGAAGGGCTGTTCAGGTTCTTCCGATCCGCCGCCCGATCGCCGTAGTACACAAAGTCGAACCACGGATACCGCGCCCTCAGCCCCTCCAGCTGCTCCAAGGGATCCGGCAACCCCATCGCCGGCTCCGCGCCCATCAGCACCCGAAAGTCCGGGTACTCGGTGTTCAACGCGATCGACGCCAGCGCAAAGTCCAGGTCCTCCCCGCCCACCGTCGTGCAGAACACGCCGATCCGGGGCAACGCCCCCGCGCCCTCACGCCGCATGCGCCGCCTCGCTCTCCGCGATCAGCTGCTCCGGCAGACCCCACAGCCCAAGCCCCGCGAACGTCTCCGCCCCGTGCTCCCGCCACAGCCTCACGATCTCCCGCTCATGCCACGGAGAATCATCCGGATCGATCAGCTCCCGCAGCCCGTCGTAAGGCCCCCACCACGCCCCAGGCACCGTCGCCGTCCGCACCCCGCGGTCATCTACCGCCCGGTTGTACTTCCAGTTCAGCTTGTCCGGCGCCATCCGCCCGGGCCACCGCACCGTCTCCACCATCTTGTACCACGCGTGCTTCGCGATCAGCCTCCGCCGGTTCGCAAACTGCAGGTGAAACACCCCGCCCCCGCTCGCATGCGAGACCGGCATCGCCTTCGCCTCGATCAACCCCTTCGGCGCCCGCGCATGGATGTCATACCCATCCCCCTCCGCCCGAAAACCCACGCCCGCCCCATCCCGAAACCCAAAGAGCATCGAGTTGTTGCTCCACACCGACTCATCATCCCGGTACTCGTCCAGGCTCTGCCACATCGCCAGCCAGGGCAGCCACAGCCCCTGCCCCGCCTCGAGGTCCCCCAGCATCCCCCGGAACCGCCCCACCAGGTTCCCCGTCACGATCTCGTCCGCATCCAGGCACACAAAGTGCGTCCCCCCCAGCCCCCGCGCCCGCTCCAGCATCACCTCCCGCATCTCCGCCTCGAGCCACTCCGTCTCCGTGTACGCGAACCGGTGCACCCGCCCCCCAAAGTCCCGCCCCGCATCCTCGATGATCCCCGTCGTCCGGTCCGTCGACAGGTGATCCAGCACCACCAGCTCGTCGCACACCAGCATCGCCCCGGGCAAGGAGCACCCCAGCACCCACTGCTCGTCGCGCACCTTCATCATCCCGACAACCTTCATCGGAGCCCTCCAGTCCCCAATCCGTCGGCCCGATCGACCCCCACCCCCCAAAATCCACGCCCACCAAAAACCACAACCGCCGTGTCCCGGACCCGAAGGTCCGATCCACGGCGGATGCTCAAATGGGCGCGGAGGGATTCGAACCCCCGAAGGCTAAGCCAGCAGATTTACAGTCTGCCCCCGTTGTCCACTTGGGTACACGCCCGACAAGCCCGTCCCGTGACGAGCGGGCGGATACTAGCCGCCCAGCCCCACCCGCTTCCACACCGCCAGATCTCCACCAACACCCCGAGCAGGATTCGAACCTGCGACCTGCGGATTAGAAGTCCGCTGCTCTATCCAGCTGAGCTATCGGGGCCCAAAAATCCCGGGATCAGCCCGCCACCCACGACCAGCCGCCCGGGCCCGAACCGAGTCTAGCTACCCTCCTACCCCGCAACGCTCGCGAAACAGGGAACCACCCGTGCGATCCATCCCCATCGTCCTCGCCGCTCTCACGACCCTCGCCCCCCTCGCCCACACCCAGCCCGCGAGTACCCGCACCCCCTCCCCCGTCGACATCCGCGTCGCCACCTTCAACATCGAAGATCTCCGCACCCACGAGCTCCTCGAGCCCTACTCCCCCCGCGTCCGCCGCGCCGCAGAGGTCATCCAGCGCCTCCGCCCCACCGCCATCCTCATCAACGAGATCACCTACGACCAGCCCGGCGACCCCTCCTTTCCTGGCGAACCGAATGGCCAGAACGCCGCCCGACTCGCCAGGCTCCTCGCCACCCAGCTCCACCCCGCCGTCCCCCCGCTCCAGATGACCCCCTTCGCCGCCCCCTCCAACACCGGCGTCGCCTCAGGACTCGACCTCGACAACTCCGGCGACATCATCACCATCATCCCCCCACAGCCAGAGCCCAACCCCGATGGCTCACCCGTCGCCCAGACCGCTGCCGGCCGCGCCTACGGAGGCGACGCCTACGGCTTCGGCACCTTCCCGGGCCAATACGCCATGGCCCTCCTCGTCGACACCCGCGTCCAGATCCTCGAGGACCGCATCCGCACCTTCCGCCTCTTCCCCTGGCGAGCCATGCCCGGCGCCCTGATTCCGACCAAGCCCACCCCCGAACCCGCCCCCGAGCCCACAACCACCCCCGACCCGACCCCCCCAGCCAACACCCCCTCCGAAGCCGCCCCCGAACCCGAAGCCGAGCCCGACCCCAACCCCGAGCCCGAAAACTGGTACTCCGAAGAAGCCTGGGAAGCCTTCCGCCTCTCCTCCAAGAGCCACTGGGACATCCCGATCCGCCTCCCCAACGGCGCCACCGTCCACCTCCTCGCCAGCCACCCCACGCCCCCAGCGTTCGATGGCCCCGAGCAACGCAACAAGAAGCGCAACCACGACGAGATCCGCTTCTGGGCCGACTACATCGATAACGCCAGCTACATCATCGACGACAACACCCGCCCCGGGGGCCTCCCGATCGGCGCCCATTTCGTCATCCTGGGCGACCTCAACGCCGACCCCGACAAGGGCTCCTCCCTCAACAACCCCATCCGAAACCTCCTCTTCCGCTCCCGCCACATCAACGCCGCGATCACCCCCGCCGCCACCCTCGAAGTCCCGGGCCTCGACCCGGACGACACCGCCCTCTTCGGCATCCGCGCCGACTACGCCCTCCCGAGCAACACCATGACCGTCCTGGGCTCAGGAGTCTGGCGCTTCCCCGTCGCCGGCGCCGAATTCCCCAGCGACCACTTCCCCGTCTGGCTCGACCTCCGAGTCCCCGCCCCCAACCCGACAACCAGCCCCTCGAACTCCCGCTAACCCACAACGCCACGCGTCTTTTGGAGCCCCGAGCGTAAGCGAGCGGGCTGGCAAACCAAGGACGCCGGGTGCCGTGGTCAACCTCGCGCCAGCGAGGCTGGCCACGATCAACCAACGCCGAATCAACCCAACGGTCCCCCGAACCGCCGCAAACCGCCGCTTCGGGCCGATCAACCCCCAAGCCGGGTCCCGCGACGCCGGGTGTCACGCCCTCGTCGGGTGGCGCACTCCCCCCGGGTGCCGTGGTCTCGCGAGCCGAAGGCGAGTTAGACCACGAACGACCAACGCCGAACACGCCGAGGTCATCCGCACCACCGACGACCACCCGTTCTTCGTCCTCGGCCAGGTCCGGGCGGAAGCCGACCTGTTGACCCCCAGCGGGCCCCCTCCGCACCCTCACCCCCTCCCCACCCCCCTACAGTCCCCCCAAGGTGACCGAGACGACCGCACCAACCCACCACCCCCTCCCCGGGCCCGCCGAAAACGCCGCGGAAACGACCCGCGCGGACGCCGCCGCCCGCCCCGACGCCCCACGCATCTGGGCCGCCCTCCTCGAGACCGCCAAGCCCGGCATCACCCGCCTGGTCACCATCACCGCCATCATCGGGTTCGCCTTCGAGGCTCTCGCCTCCCGCGAGCTCACCCTCCTCGAGTTCCTCGCCCGGGGGCTCGTCGTCATCGTCGGCGCCGGCCTCACCTCCGCCGGGGCCAACGCCCTCAACATGTGGATGGAGCCCGACCGCGACGCCCGCATGCGCCGCACCGAGAAGCGCCCCATCCCCGCCGGCATCCTCACGCCCAACACCGTCCTCCTCTGGGGCCTCACCCTGAGCGCCGTGGGCACCCTCGCCCTGCTCATCCTCATCGGGCCCGCCCCGGGCCTCGCCGCCCTCGCCGGCGTCGTCCTCTATGTCCTCGTCTACACGCCCCTGAAGCCCCACACCGTCTGGAACACCCTCGTCGGCGCGGTGCCGGGCGCGGTCCCGCCCCTCATCGGCGCCGCCGCCGCGACCAACGCGCCGGGCCTCGAGCCTCTCCTGCGCCCCACCGGCTGGTCCATCTTCCTGCTCATGCTCGTCTGGCAGATCCCCCACTTCCTCGCCATCGCCTGGATCTACCGCGACGAGTACGCCCGCGCCGGCCTCCGCATGCTCCCCTCGATCGACCGCACCGGCGAGGCCACCTCCTTCACCGTCATCCTCTCCTCCATCGCGCTGCTCGCGGTCTCCCTCGCCCCCGCCCTCGCGGCGCCCGACATCGTCGGGGGCGTCTACATCGTCTTCGCGGTCGTCTCGGGCCTCGCCTACCTCTGGCTCGCCATCCGCCTCGCCGACAACCGCGACAACAAGTCCGCCAAGGCGGTCTTCTTCGCCTCCATCGCCCACCTCCCCCTCCTGCTCCTCGTCCTGCTCGCCGAGGGCGCCGCCCGGGGCCTCATCGCCGGATGACCACGACCACACCCCACGCCGACGACGCCCACACCCAACCCGCCGTCGCCCTCCGCGCCGCCGCCCTCATCCACGCCCACGCCCCAGACGGCGCACCGCGTGGCCTCGCCCACACCACCCTTGAGATCCGCCGCGCAGAGTGGACTGCGCTCGTCGGGCCCAATGGCTCGGGCAAATCCACCCTCGCCGCCCTCGCCTCCGCCCTCAGCGCCCCCACCGCGGGCGAGGTCACCATCCTGGGCCACACCCTGGGCCCGGACGACACGCCCCCCAGAGCCCTCCGCACCCAGCTCGCCTTGGTCACGCAGACCACCACCGCCGATCCCTTGCTCACCGTCCGCGAGAACCTCGCCCTCACCGCCCATCTGCGGGGGCTCAAAGGCAACGACGCTAGAACCGCGGTCACCGAAGCCGCCGAAGCCTTCGAGCTCACCGATCGCCTCGACGACCGCGTCAAAACACTCTCCGGTGGCCTCGCCCGACGCACCGACCTCGCCCGCGCCCTCGTCGCACCGCGTCCCCTCTGCGTCCTCGACGAACCCGACGCCGGCCTCGACGCCGGAGCCCGAACGCTCCTGCTCAATCGCATCCGCGAACTCTCGAGCTCCGGCGCCGCGGTCATCACCATCACCCACGACGCCGAACTCGCCCGCCACGCCGACCGCGTCCTCGTGCTCGACGCCGGCGAGGTCATCGCCGACGCCCCTCCCCGCGACCTGCTGAAGCCCTTGGGCCAGCTCATCGTCCGCATCGCCCCCACCGAGCGGGCAGAGGCGATCGAGCGCCTCGCGACCACCCACCACGCGACCCTGCACGCCGACGAGCGGGGGTGGATCGCGGTCGGCCAGCACGCCGAGACGCTCGCGGTCGCGTGCGCACACGCCGGGATCTCCGCGACGCTGAGTCCCCCGACCATCGACGATTCCGTGCGTACGGCCCACGCCCCTCAAGACGGGGTGGCCAAATGATCCCCGCCACGACCGCCCTCGCCCGGCGCGAGTTCGTCCGCACCTTCCGCCAGCCCGCCTTCCTGGTGGGCACGGTGCTGACGCCCCTGCTCGCCTGGCTCCTCTTTGCCGCGGGCTTCGCCCGCGCCATAACTCCTGAAGCAGCGGACGATTACGCGACCTACCTCGCGCCGGGCATGGCCCTCCTCATCGTCCTCTTCGGCTCGCTCTACGCCGGCATGACCCTCGCCGACGAGCGCGAGCGGGCGTTCGTCCAGACCCTCGCGGGCGAGGGTTGCCCCGCATCCGCAGTCGCGCTCGGCAAACTCGGGGCGGGCGCCGCCATCTCGACCGCGCAAGCCCTTCTCGTGATTGCACTTATCCCACTCGCCGGAGGCACGATCTCTGTCCTGGCGGCGCTCCTGGCGATCCCGATCCTGCTGCTGGCGTCCATCGGCGCGGGGGGGGTGTCGGCTTGGCTTGCCGCGTACGCGAAGACACCCCGGGCCTTTCATGGGCTCATCAACCTCGTGCTGCTCCCCGCCTGGATGCTCAGCGGCGCGATCTTCCCGCTCGAGACCGCGAGCGGGTGGATCCGGGGACTGGCGATTGTGAATCCCGCGTCGTGGGCCCATGCGGCGCTGTCGCAAGCGATGCTGCACCAGACCTTTGCGCCGATGCCGGTGCTCGCGGTCGGCGCGTTCGCGTTTGCGGGCGCGGCGCTCGCGACCCTGGGCGTGGCCCGCGCGGTGGTGCGCACACGTCGCGCGGCACCGGCCCGAACGGAGAAGAATCACCGATGAAGAACGCCCCGCCCGCCTTCAAGGCCATCGTCCTCGTCGCGATCACAGGGCTGCTCGCCTCCGTCGCGGCGCTCTTCTTCTTTCTGCCCGGGAACGCTCTGCCCCCTCCGGCGGACCCGACGGAGGAGTCGTTCTTCGAGGGGTTCGAGGTCAAGCCCTTCGCGTTCATCGATCAGGACGGGGAACCGGCGACCGAGGCGGTCTTCGATGGCGAGGTGACGGTGCTGGAGTTCTTCTTCACGAACTGCCCGCTCGCGTGCCCCGGGATGACGGGGCGGATGATGGAGATCGCGGAGCGGCTCGACGACACGAGGGTGCGGTTCGCCGGGATCAGCGTCGACGGCGCGACGGACACCCCGGAAAGGCTGCGGGCCTACATGGAGCAGTACGCGATGGACCCCGCGGAGTGGACGCTGATGACGGCGCCGCAGGACGAGGTGCGGACGCTGCTCGAGGCGGGGCTCGGGCTGACGATCCGCATCGATGACTCGATGGCGATCCCGCTTGAGGGAGGCGGGTCGACGATGAACGTGAACCACCCTACGCGCCTGCTGCTCATCGGTCCCGACCGGTCACTGGTGTACGCGGCGTCGTACACACGGGATGAGGAGGTCGATCTGCTGGTCGAGCGTGCGCGACGTATGTCGGCGGCGCTCGATGACTGATGCGACCGCGGCGAGCGCGCGGTCCGCGTTCGCTCGGGCCCGGGCGGCGGCCCGCCGGTTGACCTGGGCGCGGAGCCGGCGTCTAGCCCGCTCTTTGGCCGAAGCCGCCTCCGCGCTGAGCCGCGTCGCGCCCGCGGTCTGATGGCCTGCGGGGCGTGTCCGGGGTGGCGTGTTGCTTGAGTCTCTGGATCCCACGGTACTTCCAGTTGTTGATCGCCGAGACCTGGACGCCCAGCGATGCAGCGGCCTGCTGGTAACTGAGACCTCCGCAGACGATGAGCCGAACCGCGTCCTGCTCCGCGGGGCTGAGCTCCGCGACGGTGCGTCGGGCACGGACCTGCTCTTCGGTGCGTTCGACCTCCCCGGGGGCCCGCTCCTCATGACGCGGGCCTCGCTCGCGGAGTTCCTGATCGATCCACGCTTCCAGGCGTTGGGCCCGGCGGTAGCGGCGCTTGATCAGGTTGTCCGCGATCTTGATGAGATAACTCGCGGAGATGGTCTTTCTTTCGAGATCCCTCAGATCGAGCAGGCGTGTGAACACCTCCTGAGCGACATCCTCAGCGGAGGATGCGTCGAGTGACCCACGCGCGAACAGGTACACCCGCTCGTAGTAGCGCTCGAAGAGATCCAGCACGGTTCGTCCGCGGATTTCCGCCGACATCACTAGCCCTCCCGCCCCGCTGCTGGTCCCCGCAGCGTGGGCGTTGTTGGACTCCGCTACCTCTGCCTCGATGCTCCATCGGTCGGTCGCGAACGCAGACCTTGAAGACAGGGGCCGGTCAGACACGGCCCGCCGGTTGAGCGGATCGACCCATTCCATTGGAACCGATCCGCAATAGTCGGCATTTCACCCGAATCGTAAACGCGATTTCCGGATCAGGGAAGGGGTCAAGGGGTGTCAAGGTGGGTGAATCGGGAAAATGGGGTGAATACGCACTCACTCTTCCCCGGATCCGGTGGACTTAGGGGCCTCGCCCAGTGGCGGACCCTTGGGTCGGTTGCCGGGGCGGCGGGGCACCCCTTCCCGAAGCGGGTGGGTCATCCGCACAGACGGCCCGAGGCGTTGGAGCTCGACCGGGCCCAGGCGGATAGCGGAGTCGGGCTTCGCGTCCCGGAGCCAGTCGGCGGCGCCGAGACGCTCGCGCCGGCACAGATCGGGGAGTCCCCGGGGGTCGGCGGTGATGCGGTGCGCCTCGCGCGCGAGGAGGTCCGCGAGGAGCGGGCCCGGGAGGTCCAGGAGGTCGGCGCGGCTCCAGGTGGTGGCGCCCGGGGAATGCTCGGCGGGGACGGTGCCTGCGATCGCGGCGACTGCGCTGTCGAGGTCGGCGCAGGCCTGTGCGGAGCGGGCGGCGGAGGCTGGCGCGGTCGGGCGGAGTTCCTTGAGCATGGGCAGGACGCGGGCGCGGAGGGCGGCCCGGGTGCGGGTGAGGTCGCGGTTGGTGCGGTCCTCGTTCCACGCGATGGCGTGGTCGCGGAGCATCGCGCGGGCGTCCTCGGGATCGAGAGCCAGCATGGGGCGGATGAGCATGCGCTCGTGGGCGAGCGGGCGGGTGGGGCGGATGCCGGCGAGGCCCCGGGGGCCGGAGCCTCGGAGGAGGCGAATGAGGACGGTCTCGAGCTGGTCGTCGGCGTGGTGGGCGGTGGCAACGAAGGGGAGTCCGGCCTCGAAGGCGAGGTTGGCGAGCGCGTCGTAGCGGGCGTGGCGGGCGTTGGCTTCGGCGTTTCCAGGGGTTTTCGCGACAGCGACGGAGGCCTCGACGAAGGGGCGGTCGAGGCGTTTGGCGAGGTCGCGGACGCGGTCGCGGTCGGCGGCGGTCTCGTCGGCGGTGCGGAGATCGTGGCGGATGTGGGCGAGGGTGAAGGGTGCGTTGGCTCGCGTCAGGGCGACCGCGAGGGCGGTGGAGTCGGCGCCTGCGGAGCAGGCGAGGAGGGTGCCCCGGTCGGTGTCGCGGCGGCGGGGGCCCTCGGTGAGGGCTCGCCAGGAGGCGATCGCGGCGCGGACGAAGGGGTGGGACTTGGTGGGCAGGGGCGGGGCGGGCGGGGGGCAATCGCCTTCCGGGGCTGGGTTTGCGGCGGGGCGGGGTGTGGAGGCGGGGCAGGGCACGGGCCGATCGTATGATCGGACCATCTATTGGGAGCCGGTCCTTCCGGGACCCGTTCTGAGGGCTGAGCCCAGAGGCGACCCGCTGCATGCAGACGCCGACGCCTTTGCCAACTTCGTTCGCTGCCCTGGTCGCGGGGCCCGAGGTGCACGGACCACCGGTGCCGGTGATGGGTGTGCCTGTGGATGCGGGGGGGGCGGACGATGAGGCGGTCGTATCGGATGGGGTGAGCGAGCCGGCGGCGGACGCGGGGGCGGAACTCGGCGCGGAAGCGGGGCCTGGGGCGGAGATGGGGCCCGGGGAGGCGGAGGTCGATCGTCCTGTGCCCATCCCGGAGGGGGCGGTGGAGTCGGAAGACGGGAGCGGGTTCGGCGGGCTTCGGGCGTTCGTGCCTGCGACGGACGTGGAGCTGATGTCGGGCCTGATGATGGCGGCGGGCGTGGGGATCGTGGTGAGCGTGCTGCTGCGGAATCTGCGGAAGCGGATGCGGAAGCGGGCGCAGTCGTCGGAGTGGGACACGCCTACAGAGCGGATCGAGGAGATCCGCGGGGAGGCGGCGCGGCGCGGGCGTGCCAGCGCGGAGATGGCGGCGGCGGACGCTGAGGAGCTGGCGCGTCGACTGTCGGCGGTCCTGGACAACAAGGCGGCGAAGCTGGAGATCCTGCTCGAGGAGACGGACCGGAAGATCGCGGCGCTGGAGGCGGTGCGGGCGGGTCATGGGTCGGTGGCACCGGCGCAACGCGAGCGGGACGACAGCCCGCGAGAGTCAACCAACGGGCGGTCGTTTGAGCCCGGGGATCATGATCCGGTGATTCGGCTGGCGGATGAGGGGGTGGAGCCTGTGGAGATTGCGCAGCGGCTCGGGCGTCCGGTGGGGGAGGTGGAGTTGATTCTGGCGCTCCGGAGGTGAGGGGGAGGGTGAAGGGGTAAAGGGCAGAGGGGTAGAGAGGTAGAGGGTTGGGATGGGAACTGGGTGTTCGTGGTCTCGCTTGCGCTTCGGGCTCGTCAAGACCTGGTCGGTGGCACCGGGTGTCCCTTTGAGATCGTGTGTTCGTGGTCTAGCTCGCCTGCGGCTCGCGAGACCACGGCACCCGGCTCGTCAAGACCTGTTGATCGCATCGAGGGTGAGGATTTCGAAGGCGATGTGGGAAGCGAGGAGGGCGGTGTTCTGGGCGACGTCGCGGTCGGGGAGGACCTCGACGACATCGGCGCCGACGAGGTTGACGCCTGCGAGGGCGCGAAGAAGGACGAGGGCCTCGCTCGCGGTGAAGCCTCCGGGGCAGGGCGTGCCGGTGCCCGGGGCGAAGGTGGGGTCGACGCAGTCGATGTCGAAGCTGATATAGGTCTCGCGCCCCTCGAGGCGGCGGACGAAGTCGCGGACGGGCTGGTCGCCCCCGGTGCGCCACTGGTCGTGGGTGTAGATGGTGATGCCCCGGTCGCGGGCGAAATCGAGGTCTTCGCGGCTGTTGAGGGGGCCCTTGATGCCGATCGAGATCATGGCGTGCGGGTTGATGGCGCCGGCCTCGATGGCGCGGATGAAGGGGGAGGCGTGGGAGTACTTCTCGCCCCAGAGCTGGTCGACGGTGTCGAGGTGGGAGTCAAAGTGGATGAGGGCGAGGCCACTTTCGGGTGAGCCGCGGCGTTTCCAGGTGGCGAGGATGTTGGCGAGCGCGATGGAGTGGTCCCCGCCCAGGGCGAGGAGTTTGGTGCGCTTCGGGTCCGCGAGTTGCTCGGCGTGCTGGGTGACGAGGCGGGTGTTCTCTTCGGGGCTGTAGGGGCTGACGGGGGCATCGCCGGCGTCGGCGAGGCTGAAGGTGTCGCAGAGATCGATGTCGTGCTCGAGGTGGTAGCGCTTGAGGTATTGCGAGGCATCGCGGATGGCGCGGGGGCCGAAGCGGGCGCCGGGGCGGTAGGTGACGCCGGTGTCGTAGGGGACTCCGTAGATGGCCCAGTCGATGGGGTTGGGGGCATCCTCGAGACGCGGGTAGCGGCCGAAGGTGGTGAGGCCGGCGTAGCGGGGGGTGGTGCGGGGGTTTGGGAGGGGGGTTGGCATCGGCGGAGTGTCGCCGACTGGACGCGGACTTGCAAGGTGCATTAGCCTTTGTCGATGCCGAGATTTGTCTTGCTGATCGCGATGGTCGGATGGCTGGCGGGGTGCGCGGGTCCGGGTGGCATGGCTCGGGAGACACCGGACGCCGACTGGAACCACGAGGGGGAGGTGCGAGCGTTCGAGAGCGCGGACGCGGTGAATCCGCCCGGCCCGGGTCGCGTGCTGTTCATCGGTTCGTCGAGCATCCGGATGTGGCCGGACCTGGATGCGGCGATGGCGCCCGTACCGGTCTTGAACCGCGGCTTCGGCGGATCGGTCACGGGCGATGTGCTCCGGGTGATGGATCGGATCGTGTTCCCGTACGAGCCTTCGGCGATCGTGTACTACTGCGGGGATAACGACGTCGCCCATGGTGCGAGCGCACGCGAGGCCACGGACGGGTTCATCCGGTTCGCTGAGGAGGTGCACGATCGCTCTCCGGGCGTGGATATCTACTACCTCTCGGTCAAGCCCTCGCCGAGCCGGTGGGACCGCTGGCCGGTCATGCGCGATGTGAACCGTCGGGTTGCGGCGTACGCGTCGGACAGGCCGCGCGTGCATTACATCGATGTTGCGACTTGCCTGCTCGACGAGAACGGGGACCCGCGACCGCGGGCCTTCCTGGATGACGAGCTTCACCTGAGCGCGTCGGCGTACGAAGAGTGGAACGCGATCGTGCGGCCGGTCCTTCTTGGCCGGACGCGGGACTAGAGCCAGCGATCCTCGAAGGTCATGCCCGGGGCGAGGGCGGCGGCGTCGGCTCTCTCGGTCATGCCGGCGACGGGGTAGGCGCAGTAGTCGAGGCTGTAGCTGCCAGCGGGGCGGTGGTTGCCCGAGAGGCCCAGGCCTCCGAAGGGGAGGGCGCTGCTGGCGCCGGCGGTGGCGCTGTTCCAGTTGATGCAGCCGGCGCGGGTTTCGGCGCGGAAGCGGGTGGCGCTGGCTTCGTCCTTTGTGAAGATCGCGGCGGCGAGGCCGAAGCGGGTGGCGTTGGCCTGTTCGATGGCGTCGTCGAGGCTGCGGACGGTGGTGACGCGGAGGAGGGGGGCGAAGAGCTCCTCGTCGCAGCCCGGGTCGAAGTGGGCGGGGTCCATCGGGTCGGCGGTGAAGCGGTCAACGCGGACGACGCCCGGGGTGATGTAGTGGCCCCCGGAGGCTGAGACACCCGGGATGTCGGCGGTCATATCGAGCAGGGCCTCGGCGCCGGCGCTGGTGAGTTTCTTCTGGAAGTCGAGGGCGGCGTCGCGGGCTTCACGGGTGGTGAGGGGGCCCATGAAGCAGGGCTCGGATCTCGGGTCGTTGATGATGAGGTTCGACGCGGCCTTGCAGACCGCGGCGATAAGCCTGTCGGCGATGGCCTCGTGGACGATGAGGCGGCGGGTGCAGGTGCATCGCTGGCCGGTCGTGACGAAGGCGCCGCGGACGACCTCGATGGCGGCCTGGCGGAGGTCGGCGTCGGGCAGGACGACGGCGGGGTTGTTGCCACCCATCTCGAGGGCGATGATCTTGCCGGGGTGGTCGAGGTTGGCCTCGAGGATGCGCCGGCCGACGGGCCAGGACCCGGTGAAGAGGATCCCGTCGAGGTCCTTGTGGGCGACGAGAGCGGCGGCGTTTTCGGTGTCGCCCTGGACGAGATTCACGACGCCGGGGGGAGCGTGCTCGGCGCGGAGGGCTTCGTCGAGGAGCTCGACGAGCAACTGGCCGACGGCGGGGGTCTTGTCTGAAGGTTTAAAGACGATGGTGTTGCCCATGAGGAGGGCGGGGACGATGTGGCCATTGGGCAGGTGGGCGGGGAAGTTGAAGGGGCCGACAACGGCCATGACGCCATGAGGCTTGAACCAGGCGCTGGCGGACTTGGAGGGGCCGAGGTCGAGGTCGTAGCCGGTGACGCGGCGGCGGCCGAAGTTGTGCTCCGAATGATCGAGCGTGATCTTGACCTTGGCGGCGAGGAGGCCGGCCTCGGCCCTGGAGTCCCAGAGGGCCTTGCCGGTTTCGTCGCAGATGAGGTCGGCGATAGCGGCCTCGCGCTCTTTGCAGAGATCGGCGAAGCGCTGGAGGACGGCGGCGCGGCGGTCGATGCCCAGGGCGGCCCAGGCGGGGGCGGCCTTGCGTGCCACGGCGACGGCCTGATCGACGTGGGCGCGGACGGGGGTTCCCTGCCAGAGGACGCGGTCCGGGTTGGTGGGGTGGGCGGGGTTGGTCGAGGTGATGCGGTCGCCCGGGATGGGGGTCCATTCGCCCGCGATGAGGTCGGAGGGGGCGTGCCTGAGGCTCGTCATGCGCGGGCCTTTCGGGTGGTCTTGGAGGCATTCTTGGCGATGGGCTTCTTGGTCGCCTTCGTGGTTGTCTTCTTGGTAGTCGCGCCGTTGCTGGCGCGGCGGACGGTGTGCGAGGCGGCGTGGTCGACTGCGGGGCCGTCGCCATCGGTCGGGGTGACGCCTACAGGGTCGCCGGGGCGGACGTGGAGGTTTTCCATCGCTTCGTCGGTGAGGCAGAGACGGCCGGCGCGGTCGATGAGGAAGGGCTCGTGGACAGCGAAGAAGTCGCCGTCGGACTGCATGAAGCTGACGATGCCCTTTCGGGTGAGGCGTTCCTCGTCGAGGGGCTTGCCGAGTTCGAGTCGCTGGGTTTCCTTGACGGGCTCGATGGCGTCGACGGGGGCGACGAGGTGGGGGCCTCCGTCGAAGGGGTCGACGAAGCCGGTGTACTCGAAGCCCAGGCGTTCGAGCATGCGTCGGGCGGGGCGGGTCTCGGGGCCGACCTCGCCCACGACGGCGCGGGCCTGCGGGGGGAGGAGGGAGAGGTAGAGGGGCTCGGTGGGGAGGAGGCTGGTGATGAACTCGCGCGAGTACTGGCAGAAGCGGTCGGCCTCGTCGTAGCTGAGGGGGACGAAGCGGCGGCCCAGGTAGTCCCAGAGGAGGTTGTCTCCGTCGCTGGTGATGGGGGCCATCATCTCCGCGAGGACGCGGTCGGCGAAGGTCCTGCGGTGCAGGCCCATGAAGTGGAAGCGGACGAGGGAGAGGAAGCGGCCCAGCTTCTTCTTGTGGCCCCGGTAGCTGGGCTGGAGGATGAGCCCGCCGATCTCGGTGGGGCCGGACTCGTCGAGGTGCATGGTGGCGACCATCTGTGTGGTGCCGGTCTGGAGGCTCTTGGAGAAGAAGCGTCGTTCCTCGAGCCTGAAGGAGACGTTGGGGTTGCCGGGTCCGCCCATTTTGGCGAGGGTCTGGCTGGTGCCCAGGACGCCGGAGGATTCGGTGTCCTCCATGACGAACATGAAGAGGGGGCTCTTGATGGTGCTGGCGCCGAGGCCGGCGATGGAGCCGGCCTTGGTGTTGCTGGTGATGGTGGGGATGCTCTTGGGCTCGGGCTCGAGCGGGGCCTTGGCGTTGACGAGCTTCAGGAAACTGTTGCGCGAGTGGATGATCTTCTGGACGATGATTTCCTTGTCGGGCGGGAGGTTGATGAAGTGGACCATCCTTGCGAGTTTGAGCAAGGTGTCGGCGTCGTCGACTTTGGCGCGGCGGATGATGAACATGGGGGCCTCGGACTCGGTGGAAGATTCGCGGAGGGCGTGTCGTTCACAGGGGACCCGCCGGACCCGATGCGCGATGATTCTCGGTCAGCTTGCCGCCTTCGCCAGGCCCTTCTCGATGCACGCGAAGACGCGGGGCCAGTCCTCCAGCTTCATCACGCCCAAGGGCGGGAGCATGCGGAGGTGGTAGGGGCCGTGCCCGCACCAGAAGAGGATGACGCCCTCGGCGAAGCAGGCCTTGGCGGCGGCGGCGATCTTGGCCTTGTCGCCTCCGAAGGGGGTGACGCGCATCATGCCACCGATGCCGTCGGCGTTGCTCGGGACGAAGGGGACCTTGGGGAACCAGGCGGGGTGCTTGGCGATCATCGCGTCCATGTGCTGGCGGAAGGCGGCGTGGTGTCGGGCGATGCGCCCGTCGCCGGCGCCGGGCTTCGTGTCGTAGTAGTCGCCCTCGGCGAGCATGTTCAGAATGGCGTTCCCGGCGGCGAAGTCCTGGCTGGAGCCGGTGAATGTGCCACTGAGCAGGCCGGCCTTGGGGTTGTACTCGTCGGTGTACATGGTGGCGCAGGCCTGCGTCATCTTGCCGACGCAGAAGACATCGACGAACTCGCCGACCTCGTAGTGCTCGTAGGCGAACATGCGGGGCGTGCGGCCGAAGGACTGGATCTCATCGTCCCAGATCGCGATCCCGTGGTCGCGGCAGCGCTGCATAAGGGCGACGATGAAGTCGCGCGGGGGGACATTGAAGCCGCCCTCACCTTGCACGAGCTCCATGATGAAGCAGGCGTGCATCTTGGGGTAGCGCTCGACGAACTGGTCGAACCGCCAGAGGCAGTGGTCGATGAAGGCGGTCTTGCCCCCGACCTTCTCCGCGGCTTCCTCGTTCCAGAAGGGCATGTAGTCGACCTGGGTGGAGAGGGGGATGCCCTCTCGCCCCGCGTGGGAGTCGCCGATCTGGGCCATCGTCACGCTGCGGCCCATGAAGCAGTGCTTGAAGGCGAGGACGCGGCTGGCCGGGTAGTGCTTCTGGTAGCAGACCTTCAGGGCGCTCTCGTTGGCCATGGCGCCCGATGTGGTGACGAAGCAGTGCTTGAGGTTGCTGTGCTTCTGGGCCTGCGCCACGAGATTCTCGGCGAACTCGTAGGCGCCGAAGTTGGTCATCAGGTTTCCGTGCTTGGCGGAGGCCTCGATGGCGCCGGTGAGGCTGGCCCGCATGATCTCGGGGTGCCCGTGCCCGAAGAAGTGGACGCCGATGCCGGTGATCATGTCCCACTTCACCGAGCCATCGGCGAGCTCGACGAGCGCGCCGTTGCCGGCGCCCGAGCCGATGTAGGGGTAGAGCAGGGGCTTGCCCTTGACGGCGCTGGCCCGCTGCATGAGGGCCTCGTAGCTCTCGGTCGCGCCCTCGACGGGCCCCCGGATGTCGGTGATGTGCGAGTTGGTCGCCTGCGCCCGGTCGACGATGGCGTCGATGGAGGCGCGGACAGTGTCGTCCGAGAAGAGTTGCGATCCGACCGTGCTCCCGACCCCGCTGCCCGCCGCGACCTGCGTCATGCCGACCTCCCGCCTATGACCGAACGAACCCCGTGCGAAACCGGTGGCCCGGGGCGTGATTCTATCGGCTGAGCGCCCCAGACCCGTTGACCGGGGGGCACGATCTTGGGGGCGTTGGGCGGGATTGAGAGAGGTGAAGAGGGGCTCAGGAGAGGGTTTGCGGTCGCTGGCCCGGCTACTGGCCCTTGACGAACTCGACGAAGGCGATGACATCCAGATGATCGACCTTGCCGTCAAAGTTGGCGTCGGCTCGAACGCCCTTGTTGTCGTGCCAGCGCATGAAGTCGGCGATCTCGGTGTCGGAGATGGTGCCGTCGGCGTTGGTGTCGTAAAAGGCGAGCAAGACTTCGCGCTCGTGGCGGCGCGGGAGTTCGGTGAGGCCTCGTTCCCATTCCGCGGTGGAGATGCCGCCATCGGCGTCGGTGTCGAGGGT